>JAHCJR010000011.1 GCA_026126165.1 Alphaproteobacteria bacterium | reverse complement strand
TCTGGTTGTAGGGGTCCCACCAGCGCGAATTGACGCCGAGCGCCTCGACGATGCGCCAGCGGTCCGGCAGCGGCACGGTCTCGTGCGGCAGGTTGGGCAGCGGCGGCGGGACCGCGTTCGGATCGATCGGCGGCAAATCCTCGATCTGCGGCACCGAGCCGGGTCGCCGCCTGTCCTCCTGCGCCAGCAGGATGCCCTCGCCGGTCGGCTTGAATTCGAGGATCTGTTCCTTGCCCGCCTCGGCCGGCGGCACCGCCGCAACCGTGGCGAACAGAAGCGATATGAGCAGGACCCGGCGCATCACTTGTTCCTGCAGGGTTCTTGCAGGCGCGAGCGGATGATCGGTGCGAAGGGACAGGCCACGTAGCGCAGCGATGTGCCTTGCACGTTGATCGCATTGGCGCGGATCGCTTTCGGCGCGTTGTTGATGGCGCCGCCGAGGAACAGCGAGGCATTGTGCGTGCCCATGAAAGCCACCATGTCGTCCTGGTCGATGCCATCGCCCGAGATGCCGATGCCGCCGATCAGGGTATTGCCACGATAGACCGGCACGCCGCCGGCGAAGATCTGCAGCCCGTTGCGTAGCAGCGGCAGGTTGTCATTGGCATCCGCCACGATGTTCGGCTGCCCCGCGGTATCGGTCCGGTAGGCGCCGTTGGCGCAGCCCGTGGTCGGATCGAGGTTCGAGGCGTTGTTGGGATCGACCAGGCCCAGGATGATGTCGTTGAAGACCAGATCGAGCTGCAGCCCGACATTGAACGGGCTCCAGGTCGCGTAGGGCGTGGAAAGCGGCCCGGTCAGCTTCTGCTTGTCGACGCCGTCGGGAAAGAACGGGCGATGCAGGTTGCCGATGGAGCGGGCGCCATAGGCCACGCCATTGGCCAGCGCGTTGCCACCGACGAAGGCCCGCATCCGGTCGGCATAGAACTGGCCGTTCTGCACCGGAATGAGGCCGAGGATCGCGGTCGAGCCGGATGCGTCGAAAATGGCTCCCGCATCCATGCGGGAGAACAGCATGGCGGAGCGCGCCTTCTGCAGGGATACGTCGGTGCCGAACACCGGCGCGTCCGGCGTGCGGACGATGCCGAGGATGTTGCCGCGCACATCGACGACGGAAATCGTCACCTGCACGAAGCTCGAGAGCGGTTTTCGAATCTGCGCGCGCGCGACGCGCGCGACGCGGAAGGCCTGCACCAGCAGTTCCGCCACCTCCGCCGCCTGCAATCCGTCGCCGGCGCCGCCTACATTGCCGGCGAGATCGAAGCCGTCGATCGGGGCGAAGCGGTTGGTGTTGGTGTTGTCCACCAGGATGAAGGCGCCGAGATTGATCAGCGGCTGGAACGGCGCGCCGACCCCGCCATCGTCGCCGGCCATGGCGCGCCGATAGCCCGAAGAGCCGTCCGCCGCGCCGTAAGCGGTGCCGGCACGGGAATCGGCGACGTCGATATAGCCCGGCACCGTTATGTACGCGCCGCCCACCGGCAATGCCGGCGCGCGCGCCGGTCGCGTCACCAGGTAGCGGGCATCCACGTCGGCATAGCGCAGGCTCGGGCCACCGACGGTGATGCGGTGCGCCCGGATCGCGACGCTCGGCATGAAGCCCGCCTGGCCGGCAATGGCGATCAGTTCGTCGACGCTGCGGTCATAGTCGCGGATGTCCAGATCGAGGCTGTAGAGCCGGTCGGCGATCACGCCGATGCCGCCCACGACCACGCCGCGGAAATAGAGCGGCAGCCCGCCGGGATCGGCCGACAGGCCAAGTGGCGTGCGGCGCGGACCGAAGCCCACCGTCTCGCCCTTGTTCACGAGGTCGGAGCAGGTGAGCGAGGAGAACTGCACGCCATAAAGCGGGCCGGCCGGCTGGCCGCGCTCGCCGACATTGAACCATTCCTGGACGATCTGGCTGGCCGTCCGCGTCGTGAAGGCGTTGCCCGAAGAGGACAGATAGGCGCCCGTGACCGCCTTGGCGATGGCGGCATAAGCCGCGCCGTCGATGCCGTTCAGCGGCGCCGGCGCATCGGTGCCAAGCGGCACCTTGTCGAGGCCGTTGCCGAGCGGAATGTTGCGGCCGGAAGAAATGGTGATGGTCGAATTGGCGCCAAGGCGATAGACGCCCAGAACGTTGCCGACGCGATCCACCACCGCGATGGTGGCATTGGCCACATTGCGTGCCCTCGCTTCCTCGGCCGCCTGGCTGACGATGCGATCCACCTGGGCCTTGGTCAGTGCCTGCTGGGCGAGGGCACCCGGAGCGAAGGCGACGCCAAGACAGAGCGCGAGGAGCGTTCCGAGGAAATGTCGCGTCATGTCTGCCTCCCCGACTATGGCTCGATGACGATGACGCCGTACTTCAGGGCGCCGCTCACCACGTAGGCAATATGGAAATTCACCGGAAGAGACGTGCCCTCCAGGCTTTCGCTCACGATCTTGAACGTGACCATCCGATCCGCCGGCGGATTGGCCGCATCGTAGAAATTGTTGTCGATCAGCGTTTCGACGCGCTGGTCCCAGCGGTGCCAGAAGCCGTTCTCGTCGCGCTTCTGCGGCCGGTTGGTCAGCGTATGGGCATAGACATAGGTCGCCTCCGGCCGGTCGCTGCCGAGATTGACCCGGCATTGCAGCCGTTCCGGCGCATCCGCCAGGCGATAGCGCTGCAGCACGCCGCCGCGCTCGCTGAGCACGACGCCGGTCGTGCAATCCGCCACCGCTTCGGCGCCGGCGCCCATGGCGAACAGCAGCGATGCCGCGAAGCCGACGCGTGTCATGTGCCGATGCATGGCCATACCTCCCCTACTTCGCCATGGCCGAGCCGCCGCCCGCCGCCCGCATGGGGCTGAGATGCGGCAGGTGGAACTCATGGCAGGCAATGCATGTCGATGGAACCTTGTCGGTGGCCGCCTCGCCGCCGTGACATTGCTGACAGGTCTTGATCGATGGCATCAGCACATCGCTCGCCGCCGTCGAGGGTTCCGCGTCGTGACAGGCGACGCAGGCGACCGGCTCGTGACGATCGTGCGGAAAGAGCTTCGCCTTGGGCATCCAGTGCCATGTCAGGCTGACCTTCGCCACCTCCCACTTGCCCTGGCCGCCGGTGACCGTATGGCAGGAGGCGCAGAGCGTCTTGCCGAACACCTGATCGCCGACTTCGAGCGCCTTGCGCTCGGCCCAGGCCAGCGCCTCCAGCCGTTCGGGTTCGGTGAACGGCACGCCCGGACGCCGCCGCACCAGCGCCGGCGCCGTCTCGTCGGTGACCTCGCCGCGCAGCGCCTGTCCGGCATAGAAGTCGCGCATCACCATGAGTGCCTGTTCCGGCTTGGCATGCGGCAGCACCCGGTCCAGAGCCTTTGGCTCGAAGCGCAGCGAGTGGCATTCCGCGCAATGGGTTTCCATGCGGACCGGCAGCAGACCGATGCCACCCGGCGCCGGTGCGTGGCAGCTCGCGCATTCCAGCTTCACCATCCCCTTCTCGGGATTGCGGATACCCTCCTTCTTGAGATGCTTGTCGTGCGGGAACTTGAGGCCGGAGACCTCCTGCGGCTTGGGCGATGCATCGAGGGAGGCGCGCACGATCTTCGCGCCCTCGCCCATGACGCTGACACGGAATTCCGGATGGGCGCCGGGCGAGAAATTCGCCACGTCGACAAGTTCGGTCGCAGGCGCGCGCGCCTTCAGTCCGGAATGGCAGTCGGCGCAGAAGCGCTGCTCCTGCGAAACCAGCGCCGCCTTGCCGAGGCTGGCATTGTGCTCCTTGTGGCAGCTCTGACAGAGCTGGCCGCTGAAGGCCGCGAAATCGAAGCGGGCCGGGTCCGCATGATTCTCGATGCCCGAATGGCAGGCGAGGCAGGCCTGGTCCTGCACCATGACGAAGGGCTTCTGGTGACAGGCTTCGCAATTGTCGCCGAAGAACCTGTGGGGCCCGGCGATCTTGCCGGAAATCCAGACGATGTCGGAGCCCGTGAGCCAGGTCCGTTCGGCACCGGCCATGTAATTCTGCCCCCCGGCATCAGTCTTGGCATAGAAGCCGGCAAGCGGCAGGGCGAGGAAGAATCCCAGCACGACGATCGCCAGGGTCCAGGACCAGGCGCGCTTGCCAAGCCCAGCCGACCTGAGCTGCGTGCCGCTGCGCTTCTTGAGCTGCTCCAGATCGTCGCCGAGCGGGGCGGCAAGCTCGATGGTAATGGCGAAGTCGTGGCCCGGAGCCTCGGTCACCTGCAACTCGTAGGGCCCCAGCGCGAGCCTGTCCCCCAGCCGCACGGACGAGGCGCCGGTGACCGCGCCGTTGACCCGCATCTCCGCGGTCCCCTGCGCCTCGACGAACCAGCCGCCGCCGCGCGGCGATATGGTCGCGTGGTGCAGCAGCACGCGCGGATCGGCCAGATGCACCTCGCAATCGGCACCGCGGCCAAGCCGGATCTCGCCGGGCGCCACCTCGATGTCGCGGCGGGCCACGCCGCCGCGCTGCTTCTTGGTCAGGTAGCTGACGAGGATGGTCATGTCCGCCGCCTCACCAATAGAAGAAGACAGAAAAGACGTGCGCCACCAGCGCCGCGATCAGCGCGAAGGTGAAAGGCACGTGGATGAACAGCCAGACCTGCATCATGGCGAGAAGCTGCACGTCGCGGCGCGCCTGGCCAAGAAGGTCGTCCTTCTTGGCGAGGAGTTGCACCAGCTTGCGCACGCCCGCATCGTCGTGCCGCGGACCGGCCGCCAGTTTCTGCATCAGCTTGAGCGCGGCCAGGGTCGGGCAGTTCGGGTTGCGGCCGGAAAGCTGGCGCACCAGGCCGCCGCCGACGCGCGTGCGCTGCGCCGCCGCCAGCACGGCATCGTTGACCTCGTCGCCGAGGCGCATGGCGACGTCGCGGCATTCCCGGTCGAGATCGGCGATCTGCGTGAAGATCCCATCCAGCGTCTGGCCACGCCGGTTCTCCGTCATCAGCCGCGGATAGCGCACGTAGGCATAGAGGCCGAAGGAGCCGGAGAGGATCACCACCATCATCAGCACGTAGGCCAGCGTATGGACGTTCCAGCCGAACTGAAATCCGCTATGCAGGGTCGCGATGATGATCAGCGCCAACCCCAGATAGACATGCGCCGATAGCCATTCCTCGAGCTTGACCTTGCCCGGCTTGTAGCGCCGCTTGCGCACGCCGAACCACATCAGCCAGAGAATGATGGCGGCACCGATGCCGCCGAGCCCGTAGCCGAGCCAGGAACCGCCGTTCGGCTGGCCGATCGGCGTGTGGAACGCATAAAGCACGATGGCCAGCAGGCAGAGGAGCGTCGCCACCTTCAGGTAGCGGAAGCCGCGATAGACGACGACCGATTCGTTCAACGCCGCCCCCTCACGTTCCCAGTTTCGCCAGCGACAGGAACTGCTTGGGATCGACGCGGATCGCCGCCCCCGTGGGGCAGGCGCGCACGCAGGCCGCGCCGCCCTCGATGTCCTTGCACATGTCGCACTTCACGGCGTGCTTGCCATATTTGTCGACGTTCTCGTGATGCACCTTGCGCAGCCGCTTGTCCTCGCCCGGCCCGTAGCCGAGCCCGAACAGCAGCCACGAGAACAGGCCCGGCTTGTCCGGCGGCGGCGCCGCCATCTGGATGACGCCATAGGGGCAGTTGCGCTGGCAATTGCCGCAGCCGATGCAGCTATCGTCGATATAGACCTCGCCGTTCGGCGCACGGTGGATCGCATCCGGCGGGCAGTCGGCCATGCAATGGGGGTGCTCGCAATGCCGGCAGGAGGTCGGCACGTGGATGCTGGCGAAAGTGGGGCCGGCTTCGCGGTCGAGCCGCGAGATGCCATGATGGGTCTCCGCGCACGCCTTCTCGCAATTGTCGCAGCGCACGCAAAGCGATTCGTCGATCAGCAGCACGTCGGTCGCCTCGCCGACGCCCTGCTCGATCAGGAACTGGATGATGCTGCCCGCCTCCGGCGCGCGCTCCATCCGCTCGTTGATCTCCAGCCGGTCGCGGAACTTGGCCTCGACTTCGGTGCGCAGCGCAGGGTCGCTGCCCAGCAGGTCGACGAACGCCTTGCCGTCGATCGCGACCGTCTCGGTCGCCACCGCCGCCCGCACCGTCGCCGAGCGCGGGGCGTTGGTGAGCAGCGCCATTTCGCCGACATAGTTGCCCGAGGCGACATAGGAGAGCACCACGTCCCGTCCGCCGATGCGCCGCGAGACGGTGACCGAACCCGACCGTATCAGATGCACCGAATCGCCGGCATCGCCCTGGCTGAAGAGGATCTCGCCAGCCTTGAAACGGCGCAGCTTCGCGGTGCTCGCCATGTCGTAGAGCCGTTCCACCGGCGTGTGGGGCGCGATATAGGTCTGGATCTGCCGGACGATGGCGATGGCATCCATCTGCCGCTTCACCGAGGCGACGGAGGCGATCAGCTTGAGCATGGTGCGCCGCTGCGTCTCCACCAGGATCGCGTCCTGGCGCGCCACCACGGTCGCGGTCCGCCGCCGCCCGGCGATCAGTCCCATCTCGCCGAAAAACTCGCCCTGGCGCAGCACCACGACTTCCGAATCGTCCAGCGGATTGACCCTGACCTCCACCTCGCCCTGGACGATGGTGTAGAAGCTGTTCGAGTAATCGTTGCGCCGGAAGATGATGTCGCCCTTCTTCGGCGTGTGGACGATGCTGTCGAGCATCAGCTCGCGCAGCACCAGCGGATTGAGTTCGGAGAAGATCGGCACGTTGGCGCGGATCGTGGCCAGCACCTGCTCGACGGTCACGTCGGCAAGGCCCTTGAAACGTTCCTTGAGGAGCGGTTCGTCCGCCGGCTCCACCTTGTTGCCGCGGATGAACTCGATGACTTCGTAGCCCTGGTTCATCGCCTGCTTGATCAGCGGATAACCGCCAAGCGCGCCGATGATATAGAGGCCGGGGACGTTGCTTTCGTAGGTCGAGGAGACTTCCGGCAGCGCCTTCGGGTCCGGGCTGGGAAAGACGATACCGCAGGCTTCGACGAACTTGCGCGGCGCGGTGGCGCCGAGGCGGGCGATCACCCGGTCGCAGCGGACCTCTGCCTCGCCGTCGGCTGTTCTCAGAACCAGCGTCTTCTCGGTGACCCGCGCAGGCGAGGAATTGTAGTAGCACTCGATCTGGTTCTTCTCGATCGCCGCCCGGATCAGGTCGAGGTTGCCCTGCTTGGCGCGCGCGAACTCGCCGCTGCGGTTGACGATCGTGACGCTGTTCTGCTTGGCGAGCGCCACCGCATTCTCGATCGCCGCATCGCCTGCACCGACGACGACGATGTGCTCACCCTCGTACTCGTCCGGATCGTCGAGCTGGTATTGCACGTGCGGCAATTCGGCGCCCGGCACGGGGAGCTTGTTGATGTTGCCCTGCAGGCCGATGGCGAGAATGACGTATTCCGCCGTCAGCGTGGACTTGTCCTGCAGCGTTACCGTAAAGGCACCCTTCTGCCCGGCGATGGCGACAACCTCGGCGCCGTAGCGGATATTGACCTTGTGCTCTTCGAGCTGGCGATCCCATGTGCCGAGGATGTCCTCGCGGATCCCCATCTTGAAGTCGAAATCCGAACGCAGCGGCAGCACGTCCGGCGTCGCCATGACGAGCTTGCCCTTCTGGTATTTGTAGATGGTGTCCGATGCGTGGTCGCAGCGCTCCAGCAGGATGTGCGAAACCCCCGCCGCTGCCGCCCGACCAGCCGCGCTCAAGCCCCCCGGACCCGAACCGATGATCGCGACCGTGAAATGGTCAGCCATCGTTCCCCCTCGATGTGACCGATCGGCCGTTCCGCCGCGCCCCCGCAGCGTCCCCCGGAACCCGACCTCCGCACGATTCGGCACCTGCGCGAATCGCGGACTAAGGATCAGCGTGAGGCTAGAGAAGGATATGGCACAATGTCAACCGCAAGGGCGCCTGCATTCTTTAAGAATCAACGACTTGTCGCATCCTTGCCCCATGCGGCGCAATTTCCTAGCTGGTGCTCCGCGGCTTGCCGCTCAGCGCGCCGGCCGATGGTGTTCGTGCCAGTGCCGGGCAATATCCACCCGCCGGCAGATCCAGACATCGGGATGGCTCTGCACATAATCGAGAAAGCGGCGCAGCGCCTCGGCCCGTCCGGGCCGGCCGACCAGACGGCAATGCAAGCCGACCGACATCATTTTCGGCTGGCTCGCACCTTCGCGGTAAAGGCAGTCGAAGGCATCGCGGAGATAGAAAAAGAAGTCGTCGCCGCCGGAAAAGCCCGGCGGAACCGAGAATTTCATGTCGTTGTTATCGAGTGTATAAGGAATCACGAGGTGCGGTTCGCCGCGATATTCAACCCAGTAAGGCAGATCGTCGTTGTAGGCATCCGAATCATACAGAAAACCGCCTTCCTCGATCACCAGCCGCCGGGTGCGCGGACTGACGCGGCCGGTATACCAGCCGAGCGGGCGCACGCCGCAGCAGCGTTCGATGGCGGCGATGGCCTGGCGGATATGGGCGCGCTCGACCTCCTCCGCCACGTTCTGATAGCTGATCCAGCGATAGCCGTGGCTGGCGATCTCATGCCCGGCCTCGACCATCGCCCGCGCCGCGAGAGGATTTCGTTCCAGCGCCAGTCCGACCCCATAGCAGGTGAAGGGCAGGCCACGCTCGCCGAACAGGCGCAGGATGCGCCAGAAACCGGCGCGCGCACCATATTCGTACTGGGTCTCCATGTTGATGTCGCGCTGGCCCAGCACCGGCGCACCGCCCGGGGTCTCGTTGAGGTAGGTTTCCGAGCCGGCATCGCCGTTGAGCACTGTGTTCTCGCCGCCTTCCTCGTAGTTCAGCACGAACTGCACCGCCAGCCTGGCGCCACCGGGCCAGCGGGGGTCGGGGGGATTGCCGCCATAGCCGACGAAATCCCTCGGATATGCCTCGCTCATCCCTCCCTCGCTCCTGCCCTGGCCGAAAGGTGCCGCCGGCGTCACGATACGGCAGCCCGGATTGCCGGCAAAGGGCGTGTCGGGCTATATCTCGCGCAAAGCGGATCGAGCAAAGGGTGGTCGGCATGAGGGCAGGTCGGGAGCCGGCGCAGGGCGTGGACGAAAGGCGGCTCTGGCAGCGCCACGAAGCCATGGCGCGTTTTGGCGCGACGGCGCGCGGCGGGGTCAACCGCCAGGCACTTTCCGCGGAGGATATTGCCGCCCGGCGGACGCTGGCCGACTGGGCCGCCGCCCGTGGCTACCGAACCTGCCTGGACGAGATCGGCAATCTCTACGTCCGCAGGCCCGGAACCGACGATACGGCAGCTCCGGTCCTGACCGGCTCCCATCTCGACAGCCAGCCGACGGGCGGGCGGTTCGACGGGACCTATGGCGTTCTCGCCGGCTTCGAGGTGCTGGAGGCGCTCGAGGATACCGGCACGCGGACGCGGCGAGCGATCGAGGTCGTGGCCTGGACCAATGAGGAGGGCAGCCGCTTCCAGCCGGGCACCATGGGCTCGGCCGTCTTTGCCGGCGACAAGAAGCTTGCCGACATGGTGGAGGTGCGGGACTCGAAGGGCACCCGGCTCGGCGATGCCCTGGCGGAAACCCTCGCGGCGATGCCGGATGCGGATCGCCGGAAGTCGGGCTTTCCGGTGGCGGCCTATATCGAGGCCCATATCGAGCAGGGGCCGCGCCTGGCGCTGGAGGACAAGACCATCGGCGTCGTCACCGGCATCCAGGGCTCCCGCTGGTTCGAGATCGTCGTCACCGGCGAGGAAGCCCATGCCGGCACCACGCCCCTCGGCGCGCGCAAGGACGCCTTCCGTTCGGCTCTCGCCATGGCCCAGGCCCTGCAGGAACTGATGCACGATCCGGCCGACATCCTGCGCTTCACTATCGGCCGCTTCGAGGTCATGCCGGGCTCACCCAACACGGTGCCCGGCCGCGTCCTCTTCACCATCGACTTCCGCCATCCCGACCGCGAGGTGCTGCGCGAGCGGGGCGGGCGGATCGCCGCGATATGCAAGGCCGCCGCCGGCCCCTGCCAGGTCAGCATCCGCGAGACCACCAGCAACGACCCGACCCATTTCGACCCCGCCGTGGTCGACCTGGTCCGCCAGTCCGCCGCCCATCTCGGCCTGCCGCACATGGACATCTTCTCCGGCGCCGGCCACGATGCCCGCTACATGGCGCCGCTCTGCCCAACCGGCATGATCTTCGTGCCTTGCGAGAAGGGCATCAGTCACAACGAGGCGGAGAACGCCACGCCCGGCGACCTGGCGGCCGGTGCACGGGTCCTGGCCGACGTCCTGGTCCGCCTCGCCAACCGCTGAACCACGAAAGCAACCCGATGAACGAAGCCGAACTGGGGCAGGAACTCGTCGCCATCCTGGGCGAGCTGATCGCTATTCCCTCGCCTTTCCCGCCGAGCGACACAAGGGCGATCTGCGCCTATGCGGCGGAACGGCTCGGCCGGGCCGGCTACCGGGTGGAAACCCTGACCCGGACGGCAGGCATCGACAATGTGGTGGCCGAGATCGGCGGCGGCCAGCCCTGCCTCGTCTTCAACGCGCATGTGGACACGGTCGGTGTCGGCGAGCCCGCCATGTGGCGCACCGACCCCTTCAAGGCGGTGGTGCGCAACGGCCTGGTGCATGGACTGGGCGCGGGCAATTGCAAGGGCTCGATGGCGGTCCAGCTCTGGCTGGCCGAGGAAATCGCCCGGCGCGGCGGCCCGGCAGGCGGGCGCATCGTCTTCACCTTCGTCGGCGACGAGGAAAATCTCGGACCCGACGGCATGTATTTCCTGCGCGAGAGCGGCAAGGTGAAGCCCGATATGCTGGTGCTTGGCGCGCAGACCGAGAATCACCTGATCGCCGCCGAGCGCGGCGTGCTCTGGGTGCGGATCGAGGCCAGGGGACGTGCCGCCCATGCCGGCAATCCCGCCGCCGGCGACAATGCGCTGGAGCGGCTGTTGCGCCTGATCGGCCATCTGCAGCGCGAACTCGTGCCGCGGCTTGCACAGCGAGCGGATGGTCCGATGCGCTCGACCTGGAATCTCGGCCGGCTGCAGGGCGGGCACAATACCAACGTGGTACCGAACGCCGCCTGGGCGGAGATCGACCGCCGCCTGCTGCCCGGCGAGACCGTGGACCAGGCCTTCGCCGAGATGGCCGGGATCCTCGCACGGGCCGGCGAACCGGAGGAGAGCTTCACCCTGATCCGGCTGCGCGGAACCAATGGTTTCCGCTCCCATGAGGAGGGTCCGCTGGTGCGCGCCTTTGCCGAGGAGATCGGCCAGCGGCTCGGCGTGCCGACCCGCTTCCTCAATGCCACCGGCGTGTCGGATGGCCGCTACTTCGCCGACGACGGCATTCCGATCCTCAATTTCGGGCCTGGCTCCGGCGCCGAAGGACATGCCGCCAACGAATCGGTGCCGGTCCGCGAGCTGGTGGACGCGGCGCTGATCCAGCTCGGCGTCGTGCGGCGCCTCTTCGGCATCAGGTGACGCGAAAGTTCTTGAACTGCCAGGGATCGGTCGTGTCGATATCCTCCGGGAACAGCCGGGCGCGATCGTGCAGCGGCGTCCAGTCGGAATACTGGCCGACCACCGGTCCGAGATAGGGCATGCAGATCTCGAGATGGCGCTCGAAATCCATCTCGTCCGCCTCGACCAGGCCGGCGCGCGGGTTCTCCATCGCCCAGATGATGCCCGAGAGTGCCGGCGCGGTCACCTGAAGCGAGGTCGCGTTGTTGTAGGGAGCAAGCTTGCGCGCCTGCCGGATCGAAAGCTGCGAGCCGTACCAGTAGGCGCCTCTGGCATGGCCGAGCAGGAGCACGCCCAGTTCGTCGATGCCGCTTTCGATTTCATCGACGATCAGCCGCTGCCTCTCCTGCTGCACGAATCCCTTGCCGGCCAACTCGTGCACCGACATCACCGCCGCGTCGCAGGGATGGTAGGCATAATGCACGGTCGGCCGGTAGACCGGCTTGCCGCGCTCGCGCACCGTGAAAAAGTCAGCGATCGAGATGGATTCGTTATGCGTGATGATGAAGCCGTGGAAGGGCCCCTCCAGCGGCGTCCAGGTGCGCACCCGCGTCGCGGCACCCGGCCGGTTAAGATAGATGGCCGCGCCACAGCCGAACTTGTGCCGCGCGCCGTCGCGGGGGAAATGGCGCTCATGGGTGCCCCAGCCCATTTCCGCCGGCTGGCAGCCTTCCGAGACGAAACCGTCGATCGACCAGGTATTGACGAACTCGCCGACTTTCTTGGGCCGGTTCGAAACCTGGGTGTCGCGCTCGGCGATATGGATGACCTTGATGCCGAGGCGCTGCGCCAGGGCGGCCCATTCCTCGCGGCTCGCGGGCATCTTCACGCGCACCTTGGTGTCGTGCGCGATATTGAGCAGCGCCCGCTTGACGAAGTGCGAGACGAGGCCGGGATTGGCGCCATGAGCCACCACGGCCGTCGGTCCGCCGCGATGCTTCGCGCGCAGCGCCAGCACGCTCTCGCGCAAGGCATAGTTCGACCGCTCCGACACGGTGAGATTCGGATCGGTGTAACCGCCCGGCCAGGGCTCGATACAGGTATCCAGATACATGGCACCGCGTGCCTGCGCGAACTCGATCAGAGCCACGCTGGAAACCTCGACCGACAGGTTGACGATGAAGTCGCCCGGCCCGACCAGGCCGTTCAGGATCTCGAGGTAATTCTCCCGCGTCAGCCGCTTGCGGACCACGCGGATGCCGTAGCGCTCGGCCACCTCCTTCCCCCGCGCGTCCGCCGTCACGATGCAGATCTGCGACGGCTTGAGGTCGATATGGCGGAGGATGAGCGGCATCACGCCCTGGCCGATCGAGCCGAACCCGATCATGACCATGCGGCCGCCGAACTTCACGTATTTCTTGTGCTTGGTCGCCATGCGGCAATCTCCCGAAAGCAAGGCCGGCAGCCCGTGAGCTGCCGGCCGGTCCGTCCGATGGTTGAAGGTTGGGCTGGCTTCGCTTCAGACCCCGCTCAGATGCAGTAGGCCTTGAGGGGTGCGAAGCCGTTGAAGCCGACCGAAGAATAGGTGGTCGTGTAAGCCCCGGTGGCGAGGATTTCCACCTTGTCGCCGACGGCGAGGTCGAGGGGGAGCTGGTAGTCGGTCTTCTCGTAGAGAATGTCCGCGCTGTCGCAGGTCGGCCCGGCGAGCACCACCGAACCGGTCCTGCCGCCGTCGCGCGGCGTGCGGATGCGGTACTTGATGCTTTCGTCCATCGTCTCGGCAAGGCCGGAGAATTTGCCGATATCGAGATAGATCCAGCGCTTGCCGTCCTCCAGTCCCTTGTCGGAGATCAGCACCACCTCGCTCTGGATCACGCCGGCATTGCCGACCATGGACCGGCCCGGCTCGATCAGCAGTTCCGGGATGCTGTTGCCGAAATGATGGGTGACCGCGTTCATCACGGCCTGGGCATAGGCTTCCACCGGCTTCACCGCCTGGCGGTAGCGGGTCGGGAAGCCGCCGCCCAGATTGACCATGCGCAGATCCACATCGCGCTCGCGCAGCAGGGCGAACAGGCCCGCCACCTGCCCGACCGCATGGTCCCACTGACCGAGATCCTTCTGCTGCGAGCCGACATGGAAGGAAAGGCCATAGGCATCGAGGCCCAGTTCCTTGGCCATGACCATGAGATCGCCGGCCATCTTCGGCGTGCAGCCGAACTTGCGCGAAAGCGGCCAGTCGGCGCCGCCGCATTCCATCAGCACGCGGCAGAAAACCCTCGCGCCGGGCGCGGCGGCGGCCAGCTTGCGCAACTCCGCCTCGCTGTCGAAGGCATAGAGGCGCACGCCCCGCTCGTAGGCGTAGGCGATGTCGCGCTCCTTCTTGATCGTGTTGCCGAAGGAAATGCGCTCCGCGCCGACGCCAAGGCCGAGGCAGAGGTCGATCTCGCCGCGCGAGGCGGTGTCGAAGCTGGAGCCGAGCAGGCGCAGGCGATCAACCAGCTCCGGCATCGGATTGGCCTTCACGGCGTAGAAGATCTGGGCCAGCGGCAGCAGCTCGCGCATGCGCTTGTAGTTCTGTTCGACCACGTCGAGGTCGATGACGAGGCAAGGGGTTTTCGGTCGGTTCTCGGCAAGGAATCGGGCAATCTTGCGGTTGGTCATGACTTAAGCCTTCCACGGGCCGCGCGAGAAAATTGCGCGGCGCAAGACGTTGCGACAGTTCAATGGAGCCCCGAGACTGCGGGACACAGCGCCGTGGGAGGCGACCCTTACACCCGCACCCGACTACTCGGCTGCGGGGTCATACTATTTCCGCCCGAAGTGCCGTCGATGACGGCCATGGTGACGCAAGGCGCCGCCGCGGCGAGCGCCGCGAGACGGGTAACGGTGTCCGGGAAAGGGATCTGGACGATCCCCGCGACCGCATTGGCCTTCCGGCCAGGTAGAGCCAACATCGTAGTTCCCTCTCGGCAACCGGTATACGACCGGAACTTCCAAAAAGGACGCCTAACGTCGTTGCATAACCACCAAGGGCCATAGGCACGTGCGGGTGCGTCTGCGTTCGCTATATAAGCCATACGCGACGCGCTGCAAGGAAAAACTGCACCTCCACCCGTGAGTTAACGAAATATTGGGGATGCGATGTTGCGCAGGCGCGACAGAGCCATGCGCGGCGCGGCGATTGCGGCCCTCCACCGGCCCGTGGAATGATGCCGCGCTGTCGAAGGGGAGAGAGACGCCGTGGCCCTGATCACCTATCTCACCACCATCCAGTTCGATTTCGGCGCCGTGGGCTGCCTCGAGTCGGAGCTGCCCCGGCTTGGCATCGGCCGGCCGCTGATCGTCACCGACCGTGGCGTGATCGCCGCCGGGCTGCTCGAGCGGGTGCGGGCGGCACTGCCCGGCAACATGCCGGTCGCGGTCTATGACGGCACGCCGGAGAATCCGACCGAGCAGGCCGTCCGCGATGCGCTCGCGGCCTACCGTGCCGAGGGCTGCGACGGATTGATCGCGCTGGGCGGCGGTTCGGCCATCGACCTGGCGAAGGCGGTGGGCGTGCTCGTGCATCACCCGGAGCCGCTTTCCCAGTACATGGCCGTGCTGGGCGGAAGTCCGCGAATCACCTCCCGTGTCGCGCCGCTGGTCGCCATTCCGACCACCGCCGGCACCGGCAGCGAGGTCGGACGCGGATCGGTGATCGTGCTCGACGACGGGCGCAAGCTCGCCATGCTGAGCCCGAACCTGCTGCCGAAGCTTGCGGTTTGCGACCCCGAACTCACCCTCGGCCTGCCGCCGGTCCTGACCGCCGGCACCGGCATGGATGCCATCGCGCACTGCATCGAGACCTTCCTTGCCCCTGCCGTCAATCCGCCGGCCGAGGCGATCGCGCTGGACGGGCTCGAGCGGGCCATCGCCCATATCGAGCGCGCGGTGCGCGATGGCCGGGACCGCGAGGCCCGCTGGCAGATGATGATGGCCGCGATGGAAGGTGCCATGGCTTTCCAGAAGGGGCTTGGCGCCGTCCATGCCCTGTCCCATCCGCTCGGCGGCCTGCCCGGCCACCGTCTGCATCACGGAACCTTGAACGCCATCTTCCTGCCCGCCGTCCTGCGCTTCAACCAGCCGGCAGCCGGCGAGGCCAAGTATCTCCGGCTGCGCTGCGCCATGGGGCTCACCGAAGGCGCCGATATCGCCGGCTTCATCGAGGATCTGGTGGCAAGGCTCGGCCTGCCGACGCGGCTGAAGACACTTGGCGTATCGCAGGCGGACCTGCCCGGCATTGCCGCCGCCGCGCTGCGCGATCACTGCCATCTGACCAACCCGCGCCAGGCCAGCGAAGCCGACTACCGCGCCCTTCTGGAAGAAGCCTGGGCGTGAGCGGCGGGCAGGACGGATACGGCCGCCGGCTGCTGGCGGAGTTCGCGCTGGACCCGGGCTTTACCCATCTCAATCAAGGCAGTTTCGGTGCCCTGCCGAACGAGGTGGCGGCGGCCGAAGCGGGCTGGCGACGCCGGATCGAGGGCAATCCGACGCGCTTTCTCGCCTTCGAACTGCCGGGGCAGATGCGCCGGACCGCCGGCGAAATCGCCGCCTTCCTCGGCGGTTCGGCCGGGGACTGGGCGCTGGTCGAGAACGCCACTGCCGGCGCCAACGCGGTGATTGCCGCGCTGGCGCTTCGCCCCGGCGAGAAGCTGCTGGCCACCAGCCATGTCTACAACGCGGTGCGCAACACGCTGCGCCATCACGCCGCCCGCGCCGGCGCCGAATATGTCGAACTGCCGGTGCCTGTCCCCTATCCCGGCGACGAGGCGCTGCTGGAACAGATCGGCGCCGCCCTCGACGGGCGGGTGCGAATCGCGGTCTTCGATCATGTGAGTTCGCACCCCGCCACCATTCTCCCGGTTCGCCGGCTGGTCGAACTCTGCCATGGCAGGGGCGTGCCGGTGCTGATCGACGGCGCGCATGCACCGGGCCTGCTGGCGCTCGATGTCCCCGCGCTCGGCGCTGACTGGTATGTCGGCAATCTGCATAAATGGGCCTTCGCGCCGCGCGGCACGGCCGCCCTGTACGTGGCGGAGGCCTGGCGCGCCAGCCTGCACCCGCCCGGCATCTCCCATGGTTACGGCCAGGGTTTCCCGCTGGAGTTCGACTGGACCGGCACCCGCGATTTCTCGGGCTGGCTGGCGGCGCCGGAGGGTATAGGGTTCTGGCGCCGCGCCGGCGGAGAGCACCTGATGGACCGCAACCGCGCCCTGGCGCGCACCGCCGCGGAGTTTCTTGCGGCCGAATGGCGAACCGAGCTTGCCGCGCCAGCGCAGAACCTCGCAGCGATGGCAACGATCCGCCTGCCCTGGCCGGGCGAAGCGGGCATTGATCAGGCCCGCGCCCTGTTCCACCGGCTGGTCGAGGAACAGCGCATCGTCGCGCCGGTCTTTTCCCTGGCCGGCGCGCTCTGGCTCAGGATCTCGGCGCAGATCTACAACGAAGCCGACGATTACCAACGGCTTGCCGAGGCGATCCGCCGACTGGTCCGGGCCGCATGAGCGGCGATGTCGTCTTCCGGCAGTCGGCGCTGCGCGGCATCTTCCTCATGATGCTGGCAGTCGCGCTGTTCGCCATGCTCGACACCGTCGTCAAGTATCTCGGCCAGCACTATCCCGTGCCCGGCCTCGTCTTCGCCCGCTACGGGGTGCACCTGCTGGTCATGCTGATCCTGCTCGCGCCGCGCCGGGGGCTCGGGCTGCTGCGCACCTCCCGGCCCGGTATCCAGATCCTGCGCTCGCTGCTGCTGCTCGGCGCGAGTTTCTTCTTCTTCACCGCCCTGCAATACCTGCCGCTGGCCGAAGCGGCGGCCATCGGCTTCGTGACGCCGTTCCTGGTGACGGCCTTCTCGGTGCCGCTGCTCGGCGAGAAGGTCGGCATCCGCCGCTGGTCGGCGGTCGCGGCCGGCTTTCTCGGCGTGCTGGTCATCATCCGCCCGGGCGCCGAAGCGTTCACGGTCGGCGCCGTCTTTCCCCTGCTGATGGCGCTCTGCTATTCGATCTACCAGATCCTCACCCGCAAGATCTCCGCGCACGAGGACGCGATCGTCTCATTGTTCTTCACCGCCCTGGTCGGAACGCTGGTCATGTCGGCGGTGCTGCCCTTCGCCTGGGTGACGCCGGCCACGGCCTGGCATGGCGCGCTGGTGGTGGCGACGGGATGCCTCGGGGCCTTCGGGCATTTCGCGCTGATCAAGGCGCTCGCCCATGCGCCGGCCTCGGTGCTGGCGCCGTTCAGCTACAGCCAGCTGCTCTGGGTCACGCTGTTCGGCTTTCTGGTCTTCGGCGACCTGCCGGACGGGATCGCGGTGCTTGGCATGGCGATCATCATCGCCTCCGGCCTCTATATCGCCTCGCGCGAGGCACAGGCCCGGCGGCAGCAGGGCTAGCGAGCATCGATCGGCCAGAGATCGACCAGGGTGTCGCCGCGCACGCAGTGATACCAGTCATACAGGTTCACGGTCGGGTCGCAATGCGGCGTCACGAACTCGACCTGGTCGCCGAGGGACAATCTGTCCGCGGCGCGGCCGAAGACGATCCGGCCATGCTCGTCGCCGGTGCAGCGGTAAGTGGCGGGTCCGGCAAGGCCGACGGGTTCCGGCGGCGGCCCGTCCATCGCGAACCGCTTCGATCCGGCGTCGGTCGTCACGTGTTCGGGATGATTGGCGCTGATCACGCTGGCGCGCACGAAAAGGGAGGTCTCGAAGGGCGGCCGGTTGGCGCCCGCCTCGAACTGGACCCTGTTGTAATCCACATCCATGAAGACGTATGAGCCGGCCTGCAATTCGGTGAAGATGCCGAAGGCCGGATCGATGGCATGTGTACCCGTGCCGCCGCCCGAAACGACGCGCGGCTTCATGCCCGCATCGCTGAGCGCCACCACGAGCCGCCGGAGAAACGCCATCTGCGGCGCCGCCCGGCGGCAGCGCTCTTCCAGGTCGGCCACATGCTGCATGTCGCCCGCATAGGCCTGCAGTCCGGCATAGACCAGCACCGGACTGGCGCGCAGCCGGCGCACCAGCGACATCGCGCCTTCGATCGTCGCCACGCCGGTCCGGTGCATCCCGAGATCGATATCGACCAGGACCCTGAGCGGCGGCGCGCCCGCCGCCTTCAGCGCCGCCTCCAGCGCCTCGATCTGCGCCACGTGATCGACGACCGCCATCGGCTCGCGGGCCCGCAGGGCAAGGCCGGCGAGCCGTTCCGCGCGTCCGGGACCGAATTGCGGCGAGGTCACCAGGACGCCGGCAATGCCCGACGCGGCGAAGGCCTCCGCCTCGTCCAGGGTCGCGGCACCGATCCCGCTCGCGCCCGCCGCGATTTGCATTCGGGCAATTTCGCCACACTTGTGGGTCTTGCCATGTGGCCGCAGCCCGAGGCCGTGGCCGGCGCAATGCGCCGCCATGCGGGCGATGTTGCGCTCGAGCGCCACCAGATCGAGCAGCAGCGCCGGCGTCGCGAGCCTCTGCCGCGAGCCCGGCATGCCCAGAAGATGGGCATTGGGATGCTGGTCCCTCGATTTCTGCATGGCCTTTCGCGCGGCTGGCTGCGGCTCCTTCCGCGATGCTACAGGGCGCGCTTGCCGGCGCGCAATCGACCTTGCGTTCGCACTGCGGAAATGATTATGTGCGGGGCAACAATACAAACGAGACACGACAGGGAAACGTCAAAGGGATGGCTGGCGAGATCATTCTCGAGACGCAGGGACTGACAAAGGAATTCAAGGGATTCGTCGCCGTCAAGGACGTCAATCTCAGGGTCCGCCGGCATTCCATTCACGCGCTGATCGGACCGAATGGCGCCGGCAAGACCACCTGCTTCAACCTGCTCACGCACTTTCTGGCACCGACTGCCGGAAAGGTCTTCTATAACGGCCGCGACATCACCGGCTCCGATCCGGCGACGATCGCGCGCAGCGGCATGGTCCGGTCCTTCCAGATCTCCGCCGTCTTCCCGCATCTCACGGTGCTCGAGAATGTCCGTATCGCGCTGCAACGCAAGCTCGGCACGTCGTTTCATTTCTGGCGCCCGGAACACTCGCTCGACCGCCTGAACGGGCGCGCCCGGGAACTTCTGGAAGATGTGGGCATCGCCGAATACGCGGATCTCGCGGCCGTCGAGTTGCCCTATGGACGCAAGCGCGCGCTGGAGATCGCCACGACCCTGGCGCTGGAGCCGGAGATGATGCTGCTCGACGAGCCGATGGCCGGTCTCGGGCAGGAGGATATCGGCCGCATCAGCCAGCTCATCCGCCGCGTCTCGAAGGGGCGCACCCTGCTCATGGTCGAGCACAACATGAACGTGGTGGCGGAACTCTCCGACACCATCACCGTCCTGCAGCGCGGCGAGATCCTGGCCGAAGGCCCTTACGAGCAGGTCTCGAAGAACCCGCAGGTCATCGAAGCCTATGTCGGCACCGGGCACGCCTGAGGAGCGCATGAGGGAACTGCTCAAGGTCGAGAACCTCGAAGCCTATTACGGCGAGTCGCACATCCTGCACGGCGTCGGCTTCTCCGTCGGGGAGGGCGAGGTCGTGACCCTGCTCGGCCGCAACGGCGCCGGCAAGACGACCACGCTCAAATCCATCATGGGGATCGTCGAGAAGCGCAAGGGCTCGGTGCGCTTCGAGGACCGCGAACTGGTCGGCCTGCGCTCGAACGCGGTGGCGCGCCTTGGCATCGCCTTTTGCCCGGAGGAGCGCGGCATCTTCTCCAGCCTCAATGTCGAGGAGAACCTTCTCCTGCCCCCCGAGGTGCGGCCGGGCGGCATGCGGGTCGAGGAGATCTTCGAGATCTTCCCCAATCTGAAGGAGCGCCGGCGCAGCCAGGGCACCAAGCTTTCCGGCGGCGAGCAGCAGATGCTCGCCATCGGCCGCATCCTGCGCACCGGCGCGACGCTGCTGCTGCTCGACGAGCCGACCGAGGGCCTGGCGCCGGTCATCGTGCAGAAGATCGGCGAGGTCATCCGCGCGCTCAAGTCGCGCGGCTTCACCGTGCTGCTGGTCGAACAGAACTTCCGTTTCGCCGCCACCGTCGCCGACCGCCACTATGTCATGGAGGACGGGCGGGTCGTGGACCAGTTCCGTGCCGACGAACTGCAGTCGAACATGGACAAGCTGCACGACTATCTGGGCGTCTGAATTCGCCGGGGGGCGAACGCCCCCGGGCCCATTGCCCGCCGCGGCCACCGGCCGCGGGGGGAGCAAAACAGGAGGACAGAGGACCATGAAGAAGACACTCGCACTCGCAACCGGCCTCGCCGCGGCCCTCGGCCTCGGCCAGGCGGCGGCGCAGGTCTCCGACGATGTCGTCAAGATCGGCGTGCTGAACGACCAGTCCGGCCTCTATGCGGACATCACCGGGCAGGGCTCGGTTCTGGCGGCGCGCATGGCGGCCGAGGATTTCGGCGGGAGCGTTCTCGGCAAGAAGATCGAGATCGTGTTCGGCGACCATCAGAACAAGCCGGACGTGGGCTCCAACATCGCCCGCCAGTGGCTCGACGTGGACAAGGTCGATGCCATCGCCGACGTGCCGACCTCCTCGGTCGCCCTCGCCATCCAGGAAATCACCAAGACCAAGAACAGGGTCTTCCTGATTTCCGGCGCCGCCTCATCCGACCTGACCGGCAAGGCCTGCTCGCCGACCGGCTTCCACTGGACCTACGATACCTACATGCTGGCGAACGGCACCGGCGGCGCGCTGGTGAAGGCCGGTGGCGACAGCTGGTTCTTCCTCACCTCCGACTATGCATTCGGCCATGCCCTTGAGCGCGATACCGGCGCCGCGGTCACCGCGGCCAAGGGCAAGGTGGTGGGCCAGGTGCGTCACCCGCTCAACACCTCCGACTTCTCCTCCTTCCTGCTGCAGGCGCAGGCCTCCAAGGCGAAGATCATCGGGCTGGCCAATGCCGGCGGCGACACGATCAACTCGATCAAGCAGGCGGCGGAGTTCGGCATCGTGGCGGGCGGCCAGCGCCTCGCCGGACTGCTGGTCTTCATTACCGACGTCCATTCGCTCGGCCTGAAGACGGCGCAGGGCCTGGTCGTCACCGAGTCCTTCTACTGGGATCTGAATGACGAGACCCGCGCCTGGTCGAAGAACTTCATGGCCAAGCATGGCGGCAAGGCGCCGACCATGGTGCATGCCGGCGTCTACAGCGCCGTCAAGCATTACCTCACGGCAATCAAGGAAGCCGGCACGGACGAGGCAGGCAAGGTCGCGGAGAAAATGCGGCAGATGCCGGTCAACGACTTCATGACCAAGAACGGCCAGATCCGCCAGGACGGTCGCGTCATGCGCGATGCCTACCTGCTGCAGGTGAAGAAGCCCGAGGAATCGAAGGGCCCCTGGGACTATTACAAGGTCCTCTCGACCATTCCGGCGAAGGACGCATTCCGTCCCATCGAGCAGAGCGAGTGCCCGCTTGTGAAGAAGAGCTGAGCCGGGCCTGAAGCCAGGAAACCGGCCAGGCGCCGGTCCGACAGGCCGCCCCCTCGCCAAAGACGAGGGGGCGGCCGAGCCGGAACCGGGACCGCCGCCGCCGGCAGACGCTCGCAGCTTGGGAGCCCCCGCCGATGTTTGAACTACTGGGCGTGCCACCACAGGCGCTGTTCGGACAGCTCCTGCTCGGCCTGATCAATGGCGCCTTCTACGCCATGCTGAGCCTCGGGCTCGCCGTGATCTTCGGCATGCTCAACGTGATCAACTTCACCCACGGCGCCCAGTACATGATGGGCGCCTTCTGCGCCTGGATGCTGCTCAAGTTCCTCGGGCTGAATTACTGGTTCGCGCTGATCCTGGCGCCCATCATCATCGGCGCCTTCGGCATCCTGCTGGAGCGGCTGTTCCTGCGCCGGCTCTATAATCTGGACCATCTCTACGGCCTCCTGCTGACCTTCGGCCTGTCGCTGATCATCGAGGGCGTATTCCGGAACCAGTTCGGCTCGACCGGCCAGCCCTACGACAACCCGCTTCCCGGCGGGCAGAATCTCGGCTTCATGTTCCTCCCCTACTACCGCGCCTGGGTGGTGGTTGCCTCGCTTCTGGTCTGCCTCGCCACCTGGTTCGTGATCGAGCGCACGCGGCTCGGCGCCTATCTGCGCGCCGCGACCGAGAACCCGACCCTGGTCCAGGCCTTCGGCATCAACGTGCCGCGCATGATCATGCTGACCTACGGTTTCGGCGTCGGCCTCGCCGGACTTGCCGGCGTTCTGGCGGCACCGATCTATCAGGTGAGCCCGCTGATGGGCTCGAACCTGATCATCATCGTCTTTGCCGTGGTGGTGATCGGTGGCATGGGTTCGATCCTCGGATCGGTCATCACCGGCTTCGCTCTCGGTGTGGTGGAAGGCCTGACCAAGGTCTTCTATCCGGAGGCCTCGTCAACGGTGATCTTCGTCATCATGGCCATCGTGCTGCTGGTGCGGCCGGCCGGCCTTTTCGGCCAGACGCGCTAGGAGGAAACCAGTGATCAGGAAGATCGGCATCCCCCTGCTGCTCGCGCTGGCGCTGATCGCGCCGTGGGTCGGCTTCTATCCCGTGTTTCTCATGAAGGCGCTGTGCTTCGCCCTCTTCGCCTGCGCATTCAACCTGCTGATCGGCTATGTCGGCCTGCTCTCCTTCGGCCATGCCATGTTCTTCGGCGGCGCCGCCTATGCCACCGCGCACATGGTCAAGGTCTGGGGCGTGCCGACGGAGATCGGCATTCTGGGCGGTGCCGCGGTCGGTGCCGTGATGGGCCTGATCGTCGGGTCGGTCGCCATCCGCCGGCAGGGCATCTATTTCGCCATGGTCACCCTGGCGCTCGCCCAGATGGTCTTCTTCTTCGCCCTGCAGGCGAAGTTCACCGGCGGCGAGGATGGCATCCAGGCCGTGCCGCGCCGGCCCCTCTTCGGCCTGATCGACATCTCGAGCGACATCAATCTCTATTATGTCGTGCTGGCGATCTTCCTGGCTGCCTTCCTGCTGATCTACCGCACGATCCATTCGCCCTTCGGCCAGGTGCTGAAGGCGATCCGCGAGAACGAGGCGCGCGCCATCTCGCTCGGCTACAAGGTCGACCAGTACAAGCTGATGGCATTCGTTCTTTCCGCCGCCCTGTCCGGCCTGGCCGGCGGCACCAAGAGCATCGTCTTCCAGCTCGCCTCCCTGACCGACGTGCAGTGGCAGATGTCGGGGGAAGTGGTGCTGATGACCCTCGTCGGCGGCATCGGCACCATCTTCGGGCCGGTGGTCGGCGCCTTCGTCATCGTCACGATGCAGAACTACCTGGCACAGATCGGCGAATGGGTGCTGGTGGTGCAGGGCATCATCTTCGTCGTCATCGTGCTCGCCTTCCGGCGCGGCATCGTCGGCGAGATCGCCGCTTACTGGGCCCGTTTCGCCAGGCCGGCCCGTCACTGAACCGGGCGATCGTCCGGCGATGGGGCAATGAAAAAGCGCCGGAGCTTCCCCCCGAAAGCTCCGGCGCCCGAGACCCCCGTTCGACTGGATGGTCTCGTGAGGTAATCTATTACTTCAGATAGCCCAGTTCGCGCCAGACCTTGTAATTCTCGCGGAAGCTGCTGTAGCTGTCCCAGGCCTTCTTGAAGGTTGCGCTTTTCGCCGCCTCCTCTTTCGCCACCTCGTTCCAGGCATTCTCGAACGCTTTCAGGAACTCGTCGGACCAGCGATGGAGTGTCACGCCCTTCGTCTGGATATCCTGGATCGCCTTGAACTGAACCGCCTCGCCTTCCGCGAATTCGCGGGCGACATTGGCTTCGCAGGCGACCTCGACCATGGCCTTCTGGGCGTCGGAGAACTCGTTCCACTTCGCCTTGCTGATCATCATTTCGTTGAGTGTCGACTGCTGGTGCCAGCCGGGGAAATAGTAATGCTTCGCCACCTGGTGGAAGCCGAGCGAGAGATCCATCACCGGCATGGAGAACTCGGTCGCGTCAATGGTGCCGAGTTGGAGCGCCTGGAAGATCTCGCCGGGAAGGATCAGCTGGGTCGAGACGCCGAGCTTCTCCATCACTTTCGCTCCAAGCCCGAAGAAGCGCATCTTGAGCCCCTTCAGGTCGTCGAGCGACTTGATCTCGCGGCGGAACCAGCCGGAAGCCTCCGGCGATATCACGCCGCAGAGCTGGACCTCGATATTGTACTTCGCGTAAAGCTCCTTCATCTGCTGCACGCCGCCGCCATGATACATCCAGGCGAGATACTCGCCGGCGCCCGGCCCGAAGGGCACGGAAGCGAACATGGCGAAAGCGATGTCCTTGCCGGTCCAGAAGCCAGGCGTCGCCCAGACCATATCCACCGAGCCGGCGGAAACCGCGTCGAACATCTGGTTCGCCGGGACGAGCGCGCCCGGCTCGTTGAAGCGGATGTCGATGCTGCCCGCCGACATACGCTTCAGCTTCTCGCCGATGCTGATCGCCGTGGGCCCGAGCAGCGCCACTCCGCTGCCGAAGGTGGATGTGTAGGCGACGCGCACGCGCTTGTCTTGCGCCTCGGCCGGTCCGGCCAGTGCCAGTGCGAGCGCGGCGCAAGCGACGGCCGTGCCCGAGAACAGTTCCCTCATTCCCATCTTGGTACCTCCCAGATATTCCCCGTCATCGCAGGAGGGGTCTCATGCCCCGGCGGAATGGTGACGGGATTTACCTGTGACGGCAAGTGGTCAGAACCGCGACCGCGGCCCCTGCACCGGCCACGCAACCCTCAATCGAGGAAGCCCGTCGCCTTTGGCATCCACATGGCGATTTCCGGCCAGGTCATGATGAGCGCCACCGCGGTGAGCTGCAGCACCACGAAAGGAATGATGCCACGGTAGATGTGCAGCATCGTCACCGTGGGCGGCACCGTGCCCTTCATGTAGAAGAGCGCGAAGCCGAAGGGTGGCGTGAGGAACGAGGCCTGCAGGTTGACCGCGATCAGGATGGCGAACCAGGGCAGGAATTCATTGCTGCCGGCCAGATGCGGCGTGAAATCGAGCTTGCGCAGCAAGGGCGCGAAAACCGGCAGCACCACCAGGCAGATCTCGATCCAGTCGAAGAAGAAGCCCAGGATGAACACGAGGATCATCATGAAGATGAGAATCTTCCATCCGGTGTCGATGCCGAGCGCCCGGAGCAGCTCGACCACCACGTCGTCGCCGCCAAGGGCCCGGAAGACATAGGCGAACAGGGTGGCGCCGAAGAAGATGAAGAACACCATGGCATTGGTCAGCGCGGCGCTCTCCATCACCTCGCGCAGGACCTTCATGTTCAGCCGGCCATTGGCCAGGGCGAGCAGGATGGCGCCGAGCGCGCCGACGCCCGACGCCTCGGTCGGCGTCGCCCAGCCGAGAAAGATCGAACCGAGGACCAGGAAGATGAGGAAGGCCGGCGGCACGAAGCTCTTGAACACGAGCCTGAGCAACTCCGCCCCGCTCTGCGGGCCGAGATCGGCCGCCAGCGCCGGCGCCGCCTTCGGATTGACCCAGGAAATGCCGACGATATAGACCGTGTAAAGCGCCGAGAGCAGCAGGCCCGGCACGATCGCCGCGGTGAACAGGGTGCCGACCGAGATGCCGAGCAGGTCGCCCATGATCACCAGCATGATGCTGGGCGGAATGAGGATGCCGAGCGTGC
Organism: Alphaproteobacteria bacterium; assembly: GCA_026126165.1. GTDB lineage: Bacteria > Pseudomonadota > Alphaproteobacteria > Ferrovibrionales > Ferrovibrionaceae > JAHCJQ01. The sequence continues at coordinate 30,742 of JAHCJR010000011.1, read as the reverse complement.
CGGCGGAGGCGATCGTGCCGACCGAAAGCTCCTTGGAATAGCCGCGTGTCAGCATGGCCGGTAGTGCGATCAGGGTCAGCATCACCACCGAGGCGCCGACGATTCCGGTCGTCGCCGCCATGATGGTCCCCATCATCGTCACCGAGAGCGCGAGGCCGCCCGGAACCCGCCGCAGCAGCACCTGGAGACAGTAGAGAAGGTCGTCGGCAACGCGGCTCTTCTCCAGCATCGTGCCCATGAAAATGAACATCGGCACCGCCACCAGGACCTGGTTCTGCACGGTCGAACCGAAGATGCGCGGCATGATGTTGAAGAACTGCAGCGGGTTGAAGACATCGAACAGGATGCCGAGCGCGCCGAAACCCAGTCCGACCCCGCCCAGGACGAAGGCGACCGGATAGCCGCAGAACATCATCATGGCCAGGACGCCGAACATGATCACCGAGAGATGATCCGCGATCCAGTAATACATCGGTCGCCTCCCTCAGGCCCGGCCCGGCGCGGTGCGGCGCACCCCAGTCCATACCTCGTCGAGCCTGCGGATCAGCACGGAGATCACCGCGCTCGAAAGCAGCACGAGGCCAAGGAAGAGGATGCCCTTGATGATCCAGCGGTAGGGCAGGCCGGTCGGCGCGTCGGAGAATTCGTTCTGGATGAACGAGCGGTGCGCGAAGTCGAAGGAGTAATAGAGAACCACCATGCAGTAGGGGATGGCGAAGAAAATGCAGCCCAGCACCTCGATGATGGCCTGCTTGCGCCGGCTCAGGCTCGAGGTGATGATGTCGATGCGCACATGGGCGTTGCGGACATAGGCGAGGCCGATCCAGAAACTGAACAGCGCCGCGTGGATATGCCATTCCAGTTCCTGCAGGCGGGTGGACCCCATTCCGGGAATCTGGAATCCGAACTTGCGGGTGACCACGTCGAAGCAGATGACCACCACGCAGACCATGAAGAGCCAGACGGCAAGCCGCCCGATCACGCCGAGCGCGGCGTCGATACCGTCGGCGACTTTCAGAAGAAACTGCATGCGAACGCCCCCTCGAGAGGCACGGGGCCGATGCCGCCCGCGCGCCGCGTCATGTCGCTGCTGCCTGACATGGGATCACCTGAAGGCAGAAGGGCCGCCGGTGCCTTCACCGACGGCCCGAGGGCATGCCTATTTCAGGTAGCCGATATCCTTCCAGATCTTGTAGTTCTCGCGGAAGGCCGAGTAGGAGGCCCAGACTTTCTTGAAGTTCTCGTTCTTGCCCAGTTCCTCGGCAACGACCTCGTTCCAGGCCTTCTCCATGGCGGCCAGGATCTCCGGGCTCCAGGTATGGATCTGCACGCCCTTCGAGCGCAGGTCCTGCAGCGCCTTGACCTGGATCGCCTCGCCTTCCGCCAGGCCCTCGCGGATATTGTCGCCGCAGACCATCTCGGTGATGGCCTTCTGGTTCTCCGACATTTCCGCCCACTTCTTCTGGCTCAGCATCAGGTCGAACATGGTCGATTGCTGGTGCCAGCCGGGGAAGTAGTAGTGCTTCGCCACCTGATGGAAGCCGAGGCTGAGGTCGATGGCGGGCATCGAGAACTCGGTCGCGTCGATGGTGCCTAACTGCAGCGCCTGGAAAATCTCGCCGCCGGCGATGAGCTGCGTCGAGACGCCGAGCTTCTCCATCACCTTCGCGCCAAGCCCGAAGAAGCGCATCTTCAGGCCCTTGAGGTCGTCGACCGTCTTGATTTCCTTGCGGAACCAGCCTGACGCCTCCGGCGCGATGATGCCGCAGGGCAGCGAGATGATATTGTATTTGGCATACATCTCGTTCTGCAGCTCGCGCCCGCCGCCGTAATAGATCCAGCCGAGATATTCGCCCGCGCCAGGTCCGAACGGCACCGCCGAGAAGAGCGCGAAGGTCGTGTCCTTGCCGGTCCAGTAGCCGGGCGTCGACCAGCCCGCATCCACCGCGCCGGTCGAGATCGAATCGAACACCTGCAGCGCCGGCACCAGCGCGCCGGGCTCGGTGAAGCGCATGTCGATCGTGCCGCCGGACGCTCGGCTGAGCTTCTTCGTCATGTTGACGCCAAGCGTGCCGAGCTGCGCCAGGCTGCTGGGATAGGTGCTGGAGAGCTGGAGCCTCACCCGCTTGTCCTGCGCCGATGCCGCGGTCGCGACACCAAGCGCCATGGTTCCGGCAACGCCAATGGCAAGCGCGCCGCGGATCATGCCGCGTATTCTCATTACTTCTGGCCTCCCAACCTGTCGACCTGGAACGGTCGAAGTGCTTGATTCATTAAGATCTCGCCGCGCTCTCCCCAGCCCGACGGGACCGGCGGATGATGCCTTGTTTCCGCCATGCAGGCAATAGAGAGGCGCGGCGCCCGCTGCCCAAGAAAGAGGCTGTTCCCGGCGGCGCGCGGCGCTGTAGAGTGCGCCATCCATCGCAATCCGATAGTCCACCTGTCGCTCAAGGGGAGGAACGAAGCCGTGTCGAAGGCAGTCGAATTCTCGAAGCAGGGCGCCGTCGGCGTCATCACCGTGCTCAACCCGCCGGTCAATGCCCTGTCGCAGGCCGTCCGCCAGGGCCTCATCGAGGCGCTGGCGGAAGGCGAGCGGGATGCCTCGGTCGGGTCCATGGTCATCATCGGCTCGGGCCGCACCTTCATCGCGGGCGCCGACATCCGCGAGTTCGGCAAGCCGCCGCTGCCGCCCGGTCTGCATGAAGTGCTCGACCGGATCGAGGCCGCGAGCAAGCCCGTGATCGCCGCCATCCATGGCACCGCGCTTGGCGGTGGTCTCGAGGTGGCGCTCACCTGTCACTGGCGGGTCGCGGTCAGGGAGGCGCAGGTCGGCCTGCCGGAGGTCAAGCTCGGCATCCTGCCCGGCGCCGGCGGCACCCAGCGTCTGCCCCGCCTGATCGGCCCGCAGATGGCGCTCGAACTGATCACCAGCGGCAATTTCCTGCCGGCACCGAAAGCACTTGCCGCCGGCATTCTCGATGAACTGGTCGAGGGCGAGCTGCTCCCGGGCGCGGTCGCGTTCGCGGAGCGGGTCGTTGCCGAGAAGCGTCCGCTCCGCCTGGTCAGCGCCATGAACGACAAGGTGCAGGGGATCGACGCCAGCCTGTTCGAGAATTTCCGCAAAGGCATCGAACGGAAGGCACGCGGCTATTTCGCGCCCTGGCGCTGCATCGACGCGGTCGAGGCGGCCTGCCGCCTGCCCTTCCGCGACGGCATGAAGCGCGAGCGGGAGCTTTTCATGCAATGCATGGACAGTCCGCAGCGCAAGGCGCAAATCCATGTATTCTTCGCCGAGCGCGAGGTGGCGAAGATCCCCGACGTGCCGGCCGACACGCCGGTCAGGAAGATCGCCAAGGCGGCGATCGTCGGCGCCGGCACAATGGGCGGGGGTATCGCCATGAACTTCGCCAATGTCGGCGTTCCGGTGAAGCTGCTCGAGAATTCGCAGGAGGCGCTCGAGCGCGGCCTGAAGACGATCGAGCGCAACTACGCCACCTCGGTGCAGCGAGGCTCCATGGCCCAGGCTGCCATGGACCGCGCCATGAAGCTGATCAGCGGCACGCAGCGCTACGAGGAAATCGGCGATGCCGACATCGTCATCGAGGCCGTCTTCGAAGAGATGGCGGTGAAGAAGGAGGTCTTCGCCAGGCTCGACCAGGTGATGAAGCAGGGCGCCATTCTCGCCTCCAACACCTCGACGCTTGACATCGACGAGATCGCCTCGGCGACCAAGCGGCCCGAAAGCGTCATCGGCACGCATTTCTTCAGTCCGGCCAACGTCATGCGCCTGCTCGAGAACGTGCGCGGCGCGAAATCGTCGAAGGAGACCATCGCCAGCGTCATGGCCATGGGCCGGCAGATCCGCAAGGTCGCGGTGCTGGCCGGCAATTGCGACGGCTTCATCGGCAACCGGATGCTGGCGGGATATGGCCGCGAGGCCGGCTTCCTCCTGGAAGAGGGCGCGACCCCCTGGCAGGTCGACAAGGTGCTTTACGATTTCGGCATGCCCATGGGCCCCTTCGCCATGGCCGATCTCGCCGGCCTCGATGTCGGCTGGCGCATCCGCAAGGGCAAGGCGCACCTGCGCGATCCGAACGAACGCTATTCCGAGGTCGCCGACCAGCTCTGCGAGATGGGTCGCTTCGGTCAGAAGACCGGAGCGGGCTACTATCGCTACGAGGGCCGCGACGCGAAACCCGATCCGGAAGTCGAGAAACTGATCGAGGCGGCGGCCGCAAGGAAGGGTATCCGCCGGCGCCAGATTTCCGACGAGGAGATCCTGACCCGCTGCCTCTATCCCCTGGTCAACGAGGGCGCGCGCATTCTGGAGGAAGGCATCGCCATCCGTTCCTCCGACATCGACATCGTCTGGATCTATGGCTACGGCTTCCCGCTCTACCGGGGCGGCCCGATGTTCTGGGCGGAACAGATCGGCCTGCCCAAGGTCCTGGCGACCATTGAGGAATATGGCCGCCAGCACGGCCGCAACTTCTGGGAGCCGGCGCCGCTTCTGGTCCGCCGCGCGAAGGAGGGCAAAGGCTGGGCGGGCTGAGCCCGCCCGGGCCCGCTCAAGCCGGACGGATCCAGATCGCCGTGTCGTGGAAACAGGCGCCGCCATTGGGCGGCGCCGCCTCGGCGCTGGTCAGGCAATTGATGCCGATCCCTTCCTCGAAGGCGGCGTTCGGCCAGATCCCCTCGACCACCACAACCTTGCGCTGCACGCCGTCGAAGGCACGCGCATGCACCACGACGCTGCCGCGCCGGTTGCCGAGCCTGAGCCGCGTCCCGTCGGCGGCGCCGAGTTCGGCCAGATCGTCCGGGTGAATCATGATCGCGGGACGGCCCTCGCGGCGGATCGAGGTCGGGGTTTCGTTGAAGGTGGTATTGAGAAAGCTGCGCGAGGGCGCCGTCACCAGGCGGAAGGGATGTTCGGCGCTGGCCTCGTCGATGATCGGATGGTGATCGGGCAGCAGCGGCAGGCCGGCGTGATCTGGCCCGGTCCGCGACCAGTCCGGCTTGAAGCGGAACTTGCCGTCCGGGAAAGCGAACCCGTCGAGATAGTGCGCCTTCTCGAAGGGCGGCTGGCAATCGTGCCAGCGGCTGGCGCGCAGCGTTTCCACGTCCGGCCAGCCCGAGGCGCGCAGGGTCCAGTCGATGATCTCGAGAGCTGACATTCCAAAGCCGCGATGCTCGGCGCCGAGGCGTTTCGCAAGTCCGCAGATCACGTCGTGGTTCGAGCGGCTTTCGGCGTAGGGTTCGATCACCTGCGGTCCGAGGATGATGTACTGGTGCCCGCCGCCCTGATAGACATCGTCATGCTCGAGGAAGGTGGTGGCGGGCAGCAGGATGTCGGCGTATTTCGCCGTCTCGGTCATGAACTGCTCGTGCACGCAGACGAAGAGGTCCGGGCGCGCGAAACCTTCCAGGACCTTCTGCGTCTCCGGCGCGACCGTCACCGGGTTGGTGTTCTGGATCAGCAGGGCCGTCACCGGCGGCCCCTCGCCGATATCCCTTCGCTCGCCGGTGAGGATCGGGCCGATGCGCGACTGGTCGAGCATGCGGATCGCCGGGTCGCGCAGGTCGTGGCCCTCGATCAGGCTCTTGTCCCAGTGATAGATGGCGCCGTTATTGTGAAACGCGCCACCGCCGCGATAGCGCCAGGAGCCGGTCACCGCCGCCAGGCAGAGCGCCGCATGCATGTTGACGGCGCCATTGCGCTGGCGCGAGAAGCCATAGCCCAGGCGCAGGAAACTCCGCTTCGTCGTGCCATAAAGCCTGGCGAATGCCTCGATCTCGGCCGGATCCAGCCCGGTGATCGCCGCCGCCCAGTCCGGACCGCGGCCCCTGACATGGGCGGCAAGCTCGTCGGGCGCATCGGTGTATTGGCGCAGATAGTCCCAGTCGGCATGACCATCGCGGAAAAGGACGTGCATGACCGCGCAGGCAAGCGCCCCGTCGGTGCCCGGGCGGAGCGCCAGATGCATGTCCGCCACCTCCGCCGTGCCATTCCGGTACGGATCGATCACCACGATTTTCGCGCCGCGCTCCTTGCGCGCGCGCGTCGCATGGGTCAGCACGTTGATCTGCGTGTTGACCACGTTGGTGCCCCAGATCACCACCAGATCGCTCTCCGCCATCTCGCGCGGGTCGGCGCCGCGAAGGGAACCGGTGCCGGCGATCCAGCCACCCCAGGCGAGCGTCGTGCAGATGGTCGAATGCTGTCCGGAATATTTCATGGCATGGCGCAGCCGGTGGATGCCGTCCCGCTGCACCAGCCCCATGGTCCCGGCATAGTAGTAAGGCCAGACCGCCTCGCTGCCATGGCGCTGCGCGGCGCGGGTCAGCGCCTCGGCCACCTCGTCCAGGGCCTCGTCCCAGGTGATGGGGGCAAAATCCCCGGACCCCTTCGGACCAGTGCGGCGCAGGGGCTGGCGCAGCCGTCCCGGGTGATGCACCCGCTCCGCGTAGCGCGCCACCTTGGCGCAGACGACGCCCGCCGTATAAAGGTTGTCCTCCGCACCCCGGACGCGGCCGATGCTGCGCGAATCCTTGCGCTCGATCTCGAGGGCGCAGGTCGAAGGGCAGTCATGCGGGCAGGCGGAATAGGCGGTGCCCGGCAAAAACTTCGGAAACGGCGCGTTCATGCAGTCTGTTCCCCGATCGATGAGCGGGATGGTAAGGCCAAGGGTCGGCAGCGGCAACCGGCGGCCTGGGGAATTCCGTATGAGAATCACGATTTCGTGGGATGAGGGTCCCCGACTCGTCCGGCTGGCTCCCCCCGGATTGGCTGGCATGGTAGGGTGGGGGTTCTGAAGAATCGGACAGTATCGGATCGGGATCATCGTGACCGTGACCAGCCGCGCACCCACAGGCCGCCGCGGGCGCATCCTGCGGCGCCTCATCGCTGCTCATGTCCGGCCACACTGGCGGAAGCTGCTGCTGGCCAGCTTCTGCCTGATCGTGACCGCGGCGGCGACCGCCGCCAATGCCTGGCTGATGAAGCCGGCGCTCGATCATGTCCTGCTCGATCGCGATGCCATGCTGTTCTGGCTGGTCCCGGCCGCCATCGTGGCGGTCTCGCTGGCCAAGGCCGGCGCGGCCTTCTGGGAGTCGGTGCTGGTCAACGAAGCCGGCCAGAACATCGTCTCGGACCTGCAGGTCGGCATCTTCCGGCGCCTGATGGCGGCGGATCTCGCCTGGTTGCATCAGGAGCATTCGGGCAAGCTGATCTCGACCCTCGTCTATGACGCCACCCTGCTGCGGGAGACGGTGGGCCGCGGCATCAGCGCCCTGGCGCGGGACGCCCTGACCCTGATCTTCCTGATGGCGGTCATGCTGAGCCAGAACTGGCATCTGGCGCTGGTGGGCATGGTGGCGTTTCCGGCGGTCGCCCTTTACACGCGCAAGCTCGGCAACCGCTCGCGCAAGCGCGCCACCGCGAGCCAGGTCGAGACCGGCAAGCTCACCGCGATCCTGTCCGAGACCTTCGACAGCGTGCGCACGGTGAAGGCTTACGGAATGGAAGCCTTCGAGACCGAACGGACGGCACAGGCGGTGGCGCGACGCATGCGCGAACTGGTACGCGGCGCCCGCGCCCGCGCCGCCGCCAGCCCGATGGCGGAAGCGATGGGCGGCTGCGCCATTGCCGTCGCGATCCTCTATGGCGGGTGGCTCGCCAACAATGACGTGATCACGCCGGGCGAGTTCTTTTCCTTCCTTGCCGCCCTGCTGTTCGCCTATCGGCCGCTCAAGGCCCTCTCCACCCTCTACCCCGTTGTCCAGGAAGGTCTCTCGGCGGCGGAACGGCTGTTCGCCATCCTCGATATCGAGCCCGCCGTGCGCGACCGGCCCGGCGCCGGCGCGCTGGTCGTCAATGGCGGCGGCATCCGTTTCGAGAATGTGGGTTTCCGCTATGCCGACGGCACCACGGCGTTGAGCGAGGTGAGCTTCTCCGTGCCGGCGGGACGCCATATCGCCCTGGTCGGGCCGTCCGGCGCGGGCAAGAGCACCATCCTGAACCTGATCCTCCGCTTTTACGATCCAAGCCAGGGCGCGATCTCCATCGATGGCCAGGACCTGCGCGAGGTATCGCTCGAATCGCTGCGCCGCTCCATCGCCTTCGTGGCACAGGAAACCAGCCTGTTCGACACCACGATCCGCGCCAACATCGCCTATGGCAGGCGAGGGGCCAGCCAGGCGGAGATCGAAGCGGCGGCACGCGCGGCGGCGGCGCACGACTTCATCTTGAAACTGCCCCGAGGCTACGAGACCCGCGTCGGCGAGAATGGTGTGCGCCTTTCCGGCGGGCAGCGCCAGCGGATCGCCATTGCCCGTGCCATGCTGCGCGATGCGCCGATCCTGCTGCTGGACGAGGCGACATCCTCGCTCGACAGCGACGCCGAGCAGAAGGTGCAGGCGGCGATGCGCCGCCTGATGACCGGGCGGACTGCCCTGATCGTCGCGCACCGGCTTTCCACCGTGATCGACGCCGATCGGATCTTCGTGATCGATGGGGGACGGATCGTCGAGAGCGGCCGGCACGAGGAGCTGCTGGCGCGGGGTGGCGCCTATGCCCGGCTCTTCGCCACCCAGTTCGCCAATGCCTCGAGGCGCCCATCCCCCGGCCGCCGCTGGGCCGGGACGAGGTGAGGGGGTTCCGCCGGGTCCTGCGCTCCGACTGGCTGCGCGGCCTCGGCCGGCGTTGCGCCATCGCCTATATCCGCCTGGTCTGGCGCACCGGTCGCTGGGTCATCCTCGGGCAGGACGTGCCCGGCCGCCTGTGGGATGCCGGGCAGCCCTTCATCATCGCCTTCTGGCATGGCCGCCTGCTCATGATGCCCGCCTGCTGGCGGACGGAACGCACCATGCGCATGCTGATCTCGCGGCATCGCGACGGCGAACTGATCGCCCGCGTCATCGCCGGTTTCGGGCTGGGCAGCATCCGCGGATCCTCCCGCGAGGGTGCGGGCCAGGCGATCCGCGAGATGGTCCGCGCCATCAAGGCGGGCGAATGCGTCGGCATCACGCCGGACGGACCGCGCGGGCCGGCCCGGCGGGCGAGCGATGGCGCGGTCGCGGTCGCCCGCCTGACGGATGCGCCGATCCTGCCCGCCGCCTATTCCGCCTGGCCCGCCCGGCAGCTCGCAAGCTGGGACGGGTTCCTGCTGCCACTGCCTTTCTGCCGGGGCGTGATCGCCTGGGGCCAGCCGATCGAGGTTCCGGCCATGGCCGATCCCGAGGCGCTCGAAGCCTGCCGGCTGCGGGTCGAGAACGAACTCAACGAACTCACCGAGCGCCTCGACCGCATGACCGGCCGCGAGCCAGACCATGCCGCCCCGCGCCCCTGATTTCTGGACCGCAGGGGATGCGAGCCTGCCGGCCCGCCTGCTGGAGCCGGTGGCGCGCACGCTGCGCGGTCTTGGCTGGCTGCGCCGCCGGCTCGCGCGACCCAGCCCCCTGCCATTGCCCGCCATCTGCATCGGCAATGCGGTGGCAGGCGGTGCCGGCAAGACCCCGGCCACGATCGCGCTCGCCGCATTTCTCGCGGACCTGGGTTTCGCGCCGCAGCTTGCTTCGCGCGGCTATGGTGGCCGGCTGCGCGGGCCGCTGCGCGTCGATCCGGCCCGCCATACGGCCGATCAGGTGGGAGACGAGGCGCTGCTGCTGGCCCGCGCCGCCCCGACCTGGATCGGGCGCGACCGGCGCCGGCTTGCCCAGGCGGCGGCGGCCTCCGGCGCCGGCCTCCTGCTGTTCGACGACGGTCTGCAGGACCCGCATGTCGTCTATGACCTGGCGTTGCTGGTGGTGGATGCCGACCAGGGGTTCGGCAACGGCCGTCTGCTGCCGGCGGGCCCGTTGCGCGAACCGGTCGCGGCCGCGCTCGCCCGCACCGATGCGGTGCTTTTCGTCGGCGAGGCGGATGGCGCGCTGCGGCGGCAATGCGGGAAACTGCCGGTCATCGATGCGAGAGTGGAGCCGCGGGCCGCCGCTGCCGCGGCACTCGCCGGCCGGCGCGTCGTCGCCTTCGCCGGCATCGCCCGGCCGGACAAGCTGTTCCGGAGCTTGGCAGGGCTTGGCTGCGAACTGGCCGAAACCCGCGCCTTCCCCGACCACCATCCCTACACGCCCGACGAGATCATGGCGCTGGTGGAGGCCGCGGAGCGGCATGGCGCCAGCCTGGTCACCACCGAAAAGGACCATGTCCGCCTGCCGGCCGAGGCGCGGCCGATGGTGGAAACGCTCGGCATCGACCTCCGCTTCGAGGATCCGACGCAACTGGCCCCGCTTGCGCGCTGGCTCGCCGATGCGCGCTGATCCGGCGCGGCGGGCCCGCTGGCTATTGGAAGCCGCGATCCTCTGGCCCCTCTTTGCCCTCTTCCACTTGCTCGGCCCCGACCGGGCCTCGAGCCTGGCTGGCGCGCTGGCCCGTCGGATCGGCCCGCGCCTGCCCCTGCACCGGCAGGCGCGGTCCCGCATGCTGCGGGCACTGGCCGGCATCACGCCGGACGAAGCAGAGCGGCATCTCGGCGATTGCTGGGAGAATTTCGGCCGGGTCGCTGCCGAGTTCGCGCATCTCGGGCAGCTCTGGCAGGAGTTCGATCGCCGCTTCGAGATCGAGGGTGGCGAGCATCTCGCGGCACTGGCCGCCGATGGCCGGCCGGGGATCGTCGTCTCGGCGCATTTCGGCAACAGCGAACTCTGCGACCTGGCCGCCGCCCGTTTCGGCGCTCCGCTGGCGCAGATCCATCGCCGCGCCAACAACCCTTGGATCGAAAGCCTGCTGCGGCGGGCGCGACGGGAGAAGCCCGGCCGCCATTACCCGAAAGGCAGCGCCGGCGCGCGCGCACTGCTGGCGGAACTCGCGGCCGGCGGGCATATCGGGCTGACTGCCGACCAGCGCATGAACGAGGGCATCCCCCTGCCCTTTCTCGGGCGTCCGGCGATGACCGGGCTTGCCATCGCCCGGCTGGCGCTGCGCTATCGCTGCCCGGTCGTGCCGCTCCGCATCGAACGCCTGGAAGGCTGCCGTTTCCGCGCCATCGCCGAAGCGCCGCTCGCCCTGCCCGATACCGGCGATCCTGCACGCGACGAGGAACTGCTCATGCGCGCCATCGGCGGGCGGATCGAGGCCTGGGTGCGCAGGCGGCCCGGACAATGGTTCTGGCTGCACAATCGCTGGGGCGACTGAGTAGGCAGCGCCGGCGCGTCACCTGCCGCCAGCCAGCACCAGCGCCGGATCGATCCGCTCGTTGAGCCAGTTGACGCGGAAATCGAGATGCGCGCCGGTCACCCTTCCGGTGGCGCCGACCGCGCCGATGCGCTCGCCGCGCGCGACCGGCCGGCCGGCCGTCACATCGACGCGGCTCAGGTGCGAATAGACCGAACTCACCCCATGACCATGATCGATCATCACGGTGCCGCCGGTGAAATAGAAATCCGCTTCCGCCAGCACCACCTCGCCATCCGCGGCGGCGACCACCGGTGTGCCGGTCGGCGCGGCGATATCGATGCCGAAATGCGGCTGGCGCGGTTCGCCGTTCAGGATGCGCTGGCTGCCATAGACGCCGGTGATCGGTCCGTTCACCGGCCAGATCCAGCCGCCCAGCACGCCCGCCAGGCCGCTGTCGCGCGTGCGCAACTCCTGGATGCGCGCCGCCTCGGCGCGGATGCGCTCGAGGACTTCGGGCGGCGGCGTCACCTGCGCAGGCGGCAACCCGTCGATGCGCTGGATATCGTAGCTGCGCTGCGAAACGACGAGATCGCGGCCGAGGCGTGCCTGCCCCAGCCTGATTTCCAGTCGCGCCTGGGGCGGATGATCCCGGCCAAAGCCGATCACGAACCGCCCGTCGGGCGCGAGGCGGATCCTGCGACCGTTGAGTTCCACCTCGGCAGCCGGCGAGGTGCGGCCGATCAGCAGGCCGCCCTGCCGGGCCTCGCCGGAAAGGACGAGCGGAACCTCCGCCCGCGCCGCGCAGACGCCAAGCATCAGGACGAGCAGGGCGGCCAGACTGCGTGCCATCAGCGCGCCAGCGCCTGCAGCGCCGCCACGGCATCCACATAGGCTTCCTGACGCTCGACGCTCCAGTAGCGCAGTTCGCCGAGCGCGATCCGTCGCGCGGTCACCGCGCAGATGACGAAGTCGCCCTGGCGCACCACGTGATAGGCACCATCGAGATAGCGCAGCACCGCGTGCTGCCCGGTCATGCCATGCATCAGAACAGGCTCCCTTGTCCATCGCTCCCGTGACCGCGCCCGCCGCCCGGCCGCGTGGCGCCGGGCCGCCCCGCCGCCACATAGCCGACGCGGCCGTCATGGAATTCGATCTCGACCGCTTCGGCCTGGCGGGCGGCGGCCGCGGAACGCAGCGGCCGCCCTTCCGCATCGCGCACGAGGGCAAAGCCGCGCTCCAGCACGCCGCGATAGGAATAGGAGGCAAGCAGGCTCGCCGCCGCGCGGAGCCGCTCGGCCCGCTGGTCGAGCCCGCGCCCGACCGCCTGGCCAAGCCGCAACGCAAGGCGCGCCAGGTCGCGCTGCTCGCGCTCGACCAGACGGCGCAGCGGCGTGCCGCGAATGCGCCCGGCAACGGCGGCATAGCGCTCGCGGCGGCGGCCCAGCCCGATCTCGAGGGCGCGGCGCAGGTTCCCGGCCAGATCGTCGAGCCGTTGCGATGCCTGCTCGAGCAGGCGGCGTGGCTCCGGCAGGGCGCGCGCCAGCGCGGCGAGGCGCTCGCGCCGGCGCGCGGTCTCGCGCAGGAACGCCCCGACCAGCCGCTGCTCGCGCTCGAGCAGGCTGCCCAGAAGTTCGGCGCGCACCGGCACCGCCATCTCGGCGGCGGCGGTCGGCGTCGGCGCGCGACGGTCACTGGCGAAATCGATGAGGGTCGTGTCGGTTTCGTGCCCGACGGCGGAAATCAGCGGGATGGCCGAGGCGGCGGCGGCGCGCACGACGATTTCCTCGTTGAAGGCCCAGAGGTCCTCGATCGACCCGCCGCCGCGCGCCACGATCAGCAGATCCGGGCGCGGCACCGCGCCATCGGTCGGCAGGCGGTTGAAGCCGGCGATGGCGGCGGCCACCTGCTCCGCCGCCCCCTCCCCCTGGACCAGGACCGGCCAAAGCAGCACCCGGCGCGGAAAGCGTTCGCGCAGCCGGTGCAGGATGTCGCGGATCACCGCCCCGGTCGGCGAGGTGACGACGCCGATCACCTCCGGCAGATAGGGCAACGGGCGCTTGCGCGCCTGGTCGAACAGGCCCTCCGCCGCGAGCCTTCGCCGGCGTTCCTCGAGCAGGGCCATCAGCGCGCCCGTACCGGCCGGTTCCATGCGCTCGATGACGAGCTGGTAACGGGACCGGCTGGGATAAGTGGTGAGGCGGCCGGTGCAGACGACCTCGAGCCCGTCTTCTGGGCGGAAACCAAGCCGTGCCGCCTGCCCCTTCCAGCAGACTGCATCCAGATTGGCCTCGGTATCCTTGAGCGTAAGGTAGAGATGCCCGGAGGCGGCACGCTTGAATCCGGAAATCTCGCCGCGCACCCGGACCAGGCCGAATGCCTCTTCCACCGTGCGCTTGAGCTTCGAGGACAGCTCGCCGACCGAATATTCGGGCAGGTTTCCGGCCGTGGCGGGGGAGGTCGTGGGCAGCATGCGGCGCGTTTCGTCCCGCTTTGTTGTCTTCGGAGCGTCATATGATACAAGGATCGCCCGCTATCGGAACAGGGCCCGCCATGAACGTTCTGGTGATCGGCTCGGGGGGGCGTGAACATGCGCTCTGCTGGGCGCTCTCCGCTTCGCCGCTGCTCGACCGGCTGCATTGCCTGCCCGGCAATGCCGGCATCGCCGAACTGGCCAGTTGCGTCGCCATCGATCCTTTCGATTTCGCGTCCGTGGCGCGCTTCTGCCAGACGGAGGCGATCTCGCTGGTGGTGGTCGGCCCCGAGGCGCCGCTCGTGGCGGGCCTCGCCGATCATCTGCGCGATGCGGGAATCCGGGTCTTCGGGCCTTCGGCCAAGGCGGCGATGCTGGAAGGGTCGAAGGGCTACATGAAGGACCTGTGCGCGCGGCACGGCATCCCGACGGCGGCCTATGGCCGGTTCGACGATCTGGCGCGGGCGGAAGCCTTCATCGAGGCCCATGGCGCACCGATCGTGATCAAGGCCGACGGTCTTGCGGCCGGCAAGGGCGTTGTGGTCGCGGAAAGCGTGGACGAGGCCCAAGCCGCCGCGCGCGAGATGCTGGGCGGGCGTTTCGGCGCGGCCGGCGCCAGCCTGGTGATCGAGGAGTATCTCGATGGCGAGGAAGTGAGCTTCTTCGCCCTGGTCGATGGCCGCCACGCGCTCCCCCTCGCGGCGGCGCAGGACCACAAGCGGGCCTTCGATGGCGACCAGGGCCCGAATACGGGCGGCATGGGCGCCTACTCGCCGGCGCCGTCCCTCACGCCCGCGCTCGAGCGCGAGGTGATGGAGCGTATCGTCCGGCCGACGGTCGCGGCGATGCTGGAGGAAGGCGCGCCCTTCGTCGGCGTGCTCTTCGCCGGGCTGATGCTGACCGCCGATGGCCCGAAGCTGCTCGAATACAACGTCCGCTTCGGCGACCCCGAGGCTCAGGTCCTGACCCGGCGCCTGCGCAGCGATCTCCTGCCTGCCTTCATCGCCGCCTGCGACGGCACGCTCGACCGGTTCGATCTGCGCTGGAGCGAGGAAACCGCGCTCTGTGTCGTCCTGGCGGCGCAGGGTTACCCCGAAAAGCCTGCGCGCGGCAGCGAGATCCGCAACCTCGAACGTGCGGCGGCGATCGAGGACGTGGTGATCTTCCATGCCGGCACAAGGCGCGAGGGCACGCGCCTGATCGCAGATGGCGGACGGGTCCTCAACGTCACCGCGACGGGACGGGACGCAGCGGAGGCGCGCGCGCGCGCCTACCGCGCCGTCGATCTGGTCGATTGGCCGGGCGGCTTCTGCCGTCGGGATATCGGCTGGCGCGCGCTCGCACACGGCTGAACCCGGCGCGGCCGCCATGACGCAGGAGGCGCTTCAGCGGCTGCTCGACGAGGTGCGGGCCTGCCGGATCTGCGAGGCCAGCCTTCCTCTCGGTCCGCGTCCGGTCCTGCGGATCGATCCGCGCGCGCGCCTGCTCATCGTCGGCCAGGCGCCCGGAACGCGGGTGCACGAGAGCGGCGTGCCCTGGAACGATGCGAGCGGCGAGCGGCTGCGCGAATGGCTGGAACTCGACCGCGAGGGTTTCTACGACACCTCCCGCGTGGCCATCATGCCCATGGGCTTCTGCTATCCGGGACGCGATCCACGCGGCGGCGACCTGCCGCCCAGAGCGGAATGCGCACCGGCCTGGCATGCAAGGCTGCGCCCACATCTCCCCGCCATCCGGCTGACGCTGCTTGTCGGGCAACATGCCCAGGCCTGGTATCTCGGCAAGCGACGCCAGGACTCGATGACCGCGACCGTGCGCGCTTTCCGCGACTACCTGCCCGATTACCTGCCGCTGCCCCATCCATCCTGGCGCAACACTGCCTGGCTGCGCCGCAACCCATGGTTCGCCGCGGAGTTGCTGCCGGAACTGCGCGCGCGCCTGCGGCAGATCTGAAGCGCATTCGGCGCCGATTGCGGCCGGAGGCGACGGATGCTATGTCCGGGACCGCGCAGCGGGAGGAGATGGGGATGACCGAAGACTTTGTCGGCACGATGCCGGTGCAGGAGCGCCACCGCTTCGACGAAGGCGCCCTCGCGCGCTTCATGAAGGAAAAGGTCGAGGGCTTCCGGCCGCCGCTCAAGGTCGAGCAGTTCAAGGGCGGCCAGTCCAACCCGACCTTCAAGCTGACCGATGGCGCGGGGCGCAAATATGTGCTGCGCCGCAAGCCGCCGGGCAAGCTGCTGCCCTCCGCGCACGCGGTCGATCGCGAATACCGCGTGATCAAGGCGCTGCAGGGCAGCGACGTGCCGGTGGCCCGCGCCTATGCGCTGTGCGAGGACGATGCCGTCATCGGCACGGCCTTCTACGTCATGGAATTCGTCAATGGACGGGTGCTGTGGAACCAGGCCCTGCCCGAGATGACGAAGCCCGAGCGGGCCAAGGTCTTCGACGAGATGAACCGCGTCATCGCGGCGCTGCACCAGATCGACTACCAGGCGGTGGGACTGGGCGACTTCGGCAAGCCCGGCAACTACCTGATGCGCCAGATCAGCCGCTGGACGAAGCAGTACAAGGCGTCCGAGACCGAGCGTATCGAAGCCATGGACAACCTCATGGCCTGGCTGCCCGAGCACATTCCCGAGGGCGACGAGACGACGATCGTGCATGGCGACTACCGCCTGGACAACATGATCTTCCATCCGACGGAGCCCCGCATCCTCGCGATCCTGGACTGGGAACTCTCGACACTCGGCCATCCGCTGGCCGACTTCTCCTATCACGTGATGAGCTGGCGGCTGGCGCCCCAGCAGTTCCGGGGCCTGGGCGGCCTCGACCTGCCATCGCTCGGCATTCCGACCGAGAGCGAGTATGTGGCGCTCTATTGCCGGCGCACCGGCCGCAAGGAAATCCCGAACTGGGACTATTACATAGCCTACAACATGTTCCGCCTCTCGGCGATCTGCCAGGGCATCATGGGACGTGTGCGCGACGGCACCGCCAACAGCCCGCATGCGCTGGAAAGCGGCAAGCGGGCGCGGCCGCTGGCCGAGGCCGGCTGGACGCAGGTCGAGAAGATCCTCGCGCGCGGCGCCGCCTAGAACCTAGAAGGACGACATCGGTTCGCGGAGGAACGCTTCCTCCAACGCCGTCGTGGCGCGGCCCAGCGCCTTGTTGCGATGGGGAAAACGGCCGAAACGGGCGATGATCTCCAGATGCCGCTCGGCGTATCTGAGATTTTCCGGCCGCTCGCCGAGCTGGCGCATCAGCCGGACACAAAGTTCCTGGTCGAGCAGGTCCTCGCTATGCTCGAACGGCAGGTAGAAGAAGACCCGGCGCTCATCGTCCATGCCCCGGTCGTCGCCGCGCTGGAGAGCGAGGCGGGCCACCCTGCGCGCCGCCGCGTCGGCCGCATAGGCCCGGGCGGTGCCGCGGAAGAGATTGCGCGGCAACTGGTCGAGCGCCAGAACCAGCGCCAGCGCGCCTTCGGGCGCCTTCTGCCAGTGGTCGCAGGCACCCTGCATCGCCTCCTCGCACCTTGCGCCGAAGCGCCGGCCCAGTTCCGCATCGAAGTCGGCATCGACCGCGAACCAGCGTTCCCTGGCATGGTCGGAAAACCAGAAATCGATCAGTTCGTTCCACTCTGCCATGCCGCTGCGCCTCCGACGGGTTCAGACCTCCTGAGCGATGCTCTATTATGCCAGGATTCGACAGCCTGCGATCACGCGAGACCGCGCCGACCATGCCGCACCTGATCGTGTTCCTGCTGATTTTCGGGCTTGCCCTGCTGATGGTGAGCTGCATTGTCTGACCTTGTCCGGAAACTCGCCGGCGCCCTCGCCCTGCTGCTCGCCCTCGCGGGCTGCCAGCCGGTGCCGCGCCCCTTCCAGACCGCCGAGCCGCCACCGGAGACCGTGGCATTGCTCCAGCCGCGCGCTTCCGCCGGGCTGCTGATTGCCCCGATGCAGGGGCTTGCGCCTGGCACCGCGCGGCGGCTGGTGGAACTGCTGGCGGAAGAGCTGCGCAAACGCGAGATCCCCGCCTCCGCGCGTGCCGGCAACTCGCGGAGCCATATCCTGCATGGCGAAGCGCGGATCGCCGATCCCGGCGCGCCCGTGACCGAGATCGAGTTCGCCTGGCGGCTGACCGACCCGCGGGGCCTGGAGGAGGGCCGCCTGCGGCTGGCCGAGCGGGTGCCGGGCGATCAGCTCAGCGACGGGCGCGAGGCGCTGCTCGCCGAACTGGCCAAGCGCGTCGCGCCGCGGCTCGAAGCCCTGGTGCGCGGCGAGCCGGACCGCGCCGACGAGCCGGCCGCGCGCCGGCCGATCCGCGCCGTCCTGCTGCCGATCGATCCCGCGCCGGGGGATTCCGCGACCTCCGTCGCCCGCGCGCTCACCGCCGGGCTGTTCCGGCGCGAGGTCGTCGTGCTGAGGGAGGCCAACGAGGATACCTATGCCGTGGCCGGCGCCATCCGCCTGCGCGATGCCGGCCTGCAGGAGGAAGTAAGCATCGAATGGAAGGTGCTCGACCCATCGGGGAAGGTGCTGGGCACGGTCAATCAGGGCAACTTCGTTCCCAAGGGCCAGCTTTCCGGCTTGTGGGGCGATGTCGCGGTCGTGGTCGGCGAGGGTGGCGCGGCAGGGGTGGCCGAGATCCTCAAGGCGGTGGCCGGTTCCGGCGCCAGGGCCGGCGGACGCTAGCTAAGGCCATAATCCGCATAGGATTTTCCACCGTTTACAGGGGGTGGACCCGCTGCTACATTCCGCCCCGTTTTTCACGCGCACTGGATCCATCCGTTCCTTGCGGCAGGAGCCGTAGGTCAGCCCCGGGGCAGCCGAAGTCATGAAAGTACTGGCCGGTAACAGCAATCGCCCCCTGGCCGAGGCGATCGCGACCTATCTGAACGTGCCGCTGACCAGGGCGTCCGTCCGCCGCTTCTCCGACATGGAGGTTTTTGTGGAAATCCACGAGAACGTGCGCGGCGAGGATGTCTTCATCATCCAGTCCACCTCCTACCCGGCCAACGACAACCTGATGGAGCTGCTGGTCTGCCTCGATGCGCTCAAGCGCGCCTCGGCGCGGCGCATCACGGCGGTCATCCCCTATTTCGGCTATGCCCGGCAGGACCGCAAGCCCGGCCCCCGGACGCCGATCTCCGCCAAGCTGGTGGCCAACCTGATCACCAATGCCGGCGCGCACCGCGTCCTCACCCTCGATCTGCATGCCGGCCAGATCCAGGGTTTCTTCGACATCCCGACCGACAACCTGTTCGCCGTGCCCTTGATCGTGCGGGACATCAAGGAGCATTACGCGAACGAGGACCTGATGATCGTCTCGCCGGACGTGGGCGGCGTGGTGCGTGCCCGCGCCTGCGCCAAGCGGGTCAACGCCGATCTCGCCATCGTCGACAAGCGGCGCGAGGCAGCCGGCGTCTCTGAGGTGATGAACATCATCGGCGATGTGGGCGGCCGGCACTGCATCCTGATCGACGACATCGTCGATTCCGCCGGCACCCTCTGCAACGCAGCCCAGGCGCTGATCGACCATGGCGCCAAGTCGGTCTCGGCCTATGTGACGCACGGCGTGCTCTCGGGCGGGGCGGTGGCGCGCGTCGCCTCGTCCGTGCTCAAGGAGCTGGTGATCAGCGACAGCATCATGGCGACGGAGGCGGTGCGCCTCTCCCACAATATCCGGCAGATCTGCATCGCGCCGCTGATCGGAGAGGCGATGCGGCGCATTTCGGAGGAAAGTTCGGTTTCGAGCCTGTTCGACTGAGACAGGCAGGCCCGGCGACGGGCAGTCACCAGTTACACGCGTCCCGGCACCCCTGGAGGCCGGCGCGGTAAACCGGCCGGAGCGGTTTCCGACCGGGCGCACAAGCGAAGGAGAGAGACATGAGCGACATCCAGACCATCGTCGCCGAACCGCGCGAACGGGGCGGAAAGGGGACCGCCCGCCAGTATCGCCGCTCGGGACGCGTGCCGGCCGTCATCTACGGCAACAAGGAAGAACCGGTGCTGATCACCCTGGCCGAGGGCGAGGTGATCAAGGAAATGCATCGCGGCGCCTTCACCTCCCGCATCATGGACGTGGATGTTGCGGGCAGCAAGACGCGCGTGCTGCCGCGCGATGTGCAGCTCGACCCGGTCACCGACCGGCCGGTGCATGTCGACCTGCTGCGCATCGTCGGCTCGTCCCGGCTGCGGCTGATGATCCCGGTGGTCTTCGTCGACGACGTGGCCTCCCCCGGCCTCAAGCGTGGCGGCGTGCTGAACGTGGTGCGCCACGAGATCGAGTTCCATTGCCGGGCCGATTCGATCCCCGAGAAGATCACGGTCAGCCTGGCCGGGACGGAAATCGGCCATTCCATCCATATCAGCGCCGTGCAGCTTCCGCCCGGCATCAAGCCGGTGATCGCCAACCGCGACTTCACCATCGCCACCATCGCGCCGCCGACCAAGGCGGACGAGACGGCGCCGGTGGCGGCGGCGGCCGAGGCGGCACCGGCGGCGGCGGAAGCCAAGGCGGCGGCACCAGCGGCCGGCGCCAAGCAGGCGGCGCAGCCGGCGAAGAAGTAGCGGCGGCTCTCTTGCTGCTGCTCGTCGGCCTCGGCAATCCCGGCCCGGGCCACGCCGGCAACCGGCACAATATCGGCTTCATGGCGGCGGACGCGATCGTCCGCCGCCACGGCTTCAAGCCGCCGCGCGAGAAGTTCCAGGCTCATCTGTCCGAGGGCCGGCTCGGCGACGAACGGGTCCTGGTGCTCAAGCCGATGACCTGGATGAACCGGTCCGGAGCCGCGGTCGGCGAGGCCATGCGCTTCTACAAGCTGACACCGGCCGACATCGTGGTCTTTCACGACGAACTCGACCTGCCGCCGGGCAAGATCCGCATGAAGCGCGGCGGCGGCAGCGCCGGGCATAACGGCCTGCGCTCGCTCGACGCCCATATAGGTCCCGACTATCGGCGCTGCCGGATCGGGATCGGCCATCCGGGCGAGCGCGAGCTGGTCATGCACTGGGTCCTGCAGGATTTCGCGAAATCGGACCGCGTCTGGCTCGAGCCGCTGCTGGAGGCGATTGCCGAGGCGTCTCCCTTGCTCGCGGAAGGCCGCGATTCGGCCTTCGCCTCGAAGGTCCATCTGATTCTGGAACCACCCGCGCCGAAGGCGGCGCCGGCCGCTCCGACGGAGAATTGAGTTCATGGGTTTCAAGTGCGGCATTGTCGGCCTGCCCAATGTCGGCAAGTCGACCCTTTTCAACGCCCTGACCGAGACCGCCGCCGCGCAGGCTGCGAACTATCCCTTCTGCACGATCGAGCCCAATACCGGCCAGGTCGCGGTGCCGGACCCGCGCCTGGAGACGCTGGCACGCATCGGCAAGTCGGCGAAGATCGTGCCGACCCAGCTCACGTTCGTCGATATCGCCGGCCTCGTGCGCGGCGCCTCCAAGGGCGAAGGCCTCGGCAACCAGTTCCTCGCCCATATCCGCGAGGTGGATGCGATCATTCATGTGCTGCGCTGCTTCGAGTCCGGCGACATCACCCATGTCGAGGGCCGCGTCGATCCGGTGGCGGACGCCGAGACCGTCGAGACGGAACTGATGCTGGCCGACCTCGAGTCGCTCGAGCGCCGATTCGACGCCATGGCCAAGAAGGCAAAACAGGGCGATGAAGACGCGAAGATGCGCGCCGGGCTGATGGAGCGCATCCTGCGCGCCCTGCGCGAAGGCCGGCCGGCGCGCACCATCGGGCCGACGGAAGCCGAGGAGAAGGCTTTCCGCGAGCTGCAGCTTCTCACCGCGAAGCCGGTCCTCTATGTCTGCAACGTCGAGGAGGCGGCGGCGGCGCGCGGCAACGCCCATTCCGAGAAGGTCGCGGCGATGGCCAGATCGCAGGGCGCGGGACACGTGGTCATCTCCGCCGCGATCGAGGCGGAGGTGGCGCAGCTTGGAGAGGAGGAGCGCAAGGAGTTCCTTGCCGATCTCGGCCTGGAGGAAACCGGCCTCTCGCGCATCATCCGTGCCGGGTACGAACTGCTCGGCCTCATCACTTTTTTCACCGTCGGCCCGAAGGAAGCCCATGCCTGGACGCTGACGCGCGGCGGGCGCGCGCCACAGGCGGCCGGCGTGATCCATACCGATTTCGAAAAGGGCTTCATCCGCGCCGAGACCATCGCCTACGATGACTACGTGCGACATGGCGGCGAGCCCGGCGCGAAAGAAGCCGGACGGTTTCGTCTCGAAGGCAAGGACTATGTCGTGCAGGACGGCGACGTCCTGCACTTCCGCTTCAATGCCTGACCGGTCGATCGGGGGGGAAATTGGAGAAGATGTATTTCGAGGATTTCGCGTTGGGCCAGCGCATCGAGATGGGTCCGCGCGAAGTGGGCCTGGAGGAGATCGTGCGGTTCGCGCGGCGCTTCGATCCGCAGCCCTTCCATCTGGACGAGGAGGCCGGACGCGCTTCGCTCTTCGGCGGCCTTGTCGCCTCCGGCTGGCATACGGCGGCGATCTGCATGCGCATGATGGTGGATGGCTATCTCAGCCGCGCGGCCAGCATGGGATCGCCCGGCGTCGACGAGCTTCGCTGGATCAAGCCGGTCAGACCCGGCGACCGGCTGCGGCTGACGATGATCGTGACCGAAGTTCTGCCCTCCCGCTCCAAACCGGATCGTGGCGTGGTCAAGAGCCTGCACGAGCTGCGCAACCAGAATGGCGAGCTGGTGATGACCATGAAGGGCCTCGGCATGTATGCGCGCCGCCCGGCTGCCACCGCCTGAGGAAAGGCACATGCGCTATTTCGAAGACATTCCCGTCGGTCTGGTGCGCGAGACCGGAACCCATACGATGGATCAAGCGGAGATCGTCGCCTTCGCGCGGGAATTCGACCCGCAGCCGTTCCATATCGACGAGGAGGCAGCAAGGCAGTCGATCTATGGCGGCCTGATCGCATCGGGCTGGCACACGGCAGCGGCGATGATGCGGCTCATCGTCGATGGCTTCGTCGGCGACACGGCAAGCCTCGGCTCGCCCGGCTTCGACAATCTTCGCTGGCTCCGGCCCGTGCGACCGGGCGACACCATCCGTGCGCGTTCGACCTGCGTCGAAAGCATTCCCTCGCGCAGCAAGCCGATAGGCGTCTGCAAGTTCCACACCGAGGTCTTCAATCAGCATTCCGAAACGGTGATGACAGTCCTCACCATCGGCATGTATCGTCGTCGCCCGAGCGAGTGAGCCGACAACAAGCAGGAGCGCGTCCATGCCCTTCGTCACCCTGACCTCGCCCGACGGCCATGCCTTCGCCGCCTATCGCGCCGAGCCTTCGGGCAAGCCGAAGGGCGCGATCGTGGTCATCCAGGAGATATTCGGCGTCAACAGCCATATCCGCGCGCTCGCCGACGGCTTCGCCGCCGATGGCTACCTTGCCATCGCGCCGGCCCTCTACGACCGGGCGGAGCGCGGCGTCGATCTCGGCTATGGCGAGGCCGATATCGCCCGCGGCCGGGAAATCCGCACCCGCCTTGACTGGGACGACGTGATGCGCGACGTGCAGACCACGGTGAGCGAGGCGGCGGCGGCCGGGCGCGTCGGCATCGTCGGCTATTGCTGGGGCGGTGCGGTGGCCTGGCTCGCTTCGAGCCGCGTCCAGGGCCTCTCCGCCGCCGTCTCCTATTATGGCGGCGGCATCGGACAGATGGCGGAAGAGCCGATCAAGGCGCCGACCATGTGCCATTTCGGCGCCAAGGACCCGATGATTCCGCTTTCCGACGTGGACAAGGTGCGCGCCGCGCATCCGGAAGTAACCGTGCATGTCTATGATGCCGACCACGGCTTCAACTGCGACCAGCGCCACCATTACGACGCGCCCTCTGCCAGACTGGCGCGCGAGCGCACCATGGCATTCTTCGCCAGACATCTCGGATAGGCAGCCTCAGGCGAAGACCAGATCGAACTCGGTCTGCCAGCGATATCCGCTCGCCGCAGCCGGGCGCAGGGTGGCGGTGAGCGCCGCCTGCTCTTCCGGGCTCAGGCGGCGATAGAGAAAGTCCCGCGCGTTGCCCGGCTCGCCCGCCAGATACATCTGGGTGGTCAGCTCGCGCCCGTCGGGATGATGGACGCGGATATGGATATGCGGCGTGCGCCCGGTATAGGCAACCGGGCGGATCGTGCGGAACGAATAGCGGCCGCCGGCATCGCATTGGCTCGCCCCGTAACCCTGGAAGTCGGGGTCGGGCCCGCGGTCCCGTTCGGCCAGGTAACGTCCCTGCGCATCGACCTGCCAGATCTCGATCCGCGCGCCCGCCACGGGATGTCCGTCACGGGTCAGGACCCGTCCCTCCAGCCCGAGGATTTCGCCGGCCGCCTCGCCCGCGCGGCCGGCGATACGCACCAGGTCGCTGTCGCGGTCTGCCGGCAGCCGGTCGGGATAGAAGGGACCGGCCGTCTGCCGGGGGGTCGGAATTGGCGCGCGCGAGGCGGCCAGCAGCGGCAGCGGGACCGCGCAGGCGGCCAGCGCCGAGACGGCGAGCAGCCGCCGGCGAGACAGAATGGTCGCCCTGGGACGGGCCTTGGCAGCGTCCTGCTTCATGCAGGACAAGATGTTCGCGCAGAGTGCCGGGTCAAGGGCGTCAGCCGCCGCGCCGCTTTCCCTTCTGCGCCAGGGCTTTACCCCTGACCTGCGGCTTCGCCGCCGCGCGCTTGCCGTTCGCGGACTTGAGGCCGCGCGGCTTGGCCGCCACCTGCTTCGATCGCACCGCCGTCTTGCGCGCCGGTGCCGGTGCGTCGTCGCGCGCCTCCGGCCGGTACGGTTTGACGCCGGAAACAGGCGGCTTGGACAGGAATCCTTCAGCCTGATTGCGCCGCTCGAAGAAAAGCGTGATCACCGCCTGATGGCCCTGTGTCGCCGGCTGCCAGGGTCCGAGCCACCAGCCGACCGCCTTGGCGTTCCCCGCCGCCTTCAGCGCCTTTTCAATCTGCGCCAGTTCCTTGAGAACGAGATCGGCCTTGTGCCAGGCCTTTTTCGCGTCCTCCGGTCGAACCGGCGCCACCCCGAATCGCTCCCACCACATAGATCCTGCTCATCACTTTGGAGTGAAAACAACCGGCGGAAACTTCAGACAAACTCTACCCGCCTCGCGGGCAAGATGATGCCGCGTGAAAACAAAGAGAGTCAAAGGGATTCCTGTTCTCTATTCTTGAGAACGATTCACCGGATGCCGTTCAAATAACTATAAATCCGGAAGCGGTACCCGACTGAATAGCAACAAATATTATCGTTAAGACCGAAGGAATGACCTGCCAATAAAGGTCTCGCGTTCAAGAAATTATTGCAGAATGCTTCACACCCGTGAACGCCACGCTTGGCAGACGGGATCAAGGGTTATCCACAGGACTTGCGGCTGGCTGCAGGAATAAGCCAACAATTGGACGGGTCTGCCAAACCTCACGCGCCCTCGAAGGCGCAAAGGGTCAGGACCTTGATCCCAAGCGCTTCGATGCGACGGCGGCCGCCCAGATCGGGAAGATCGATCACGAACGAACAGCCGACGACGTTCCCGCCCGCCTTGCGGATGAGGCGGATCGCCGCCTCCGCCGTGCCGCCGGTGGCGATGAGATCATCGACGAGCAGCACGTTTTCGCCCGGCCCGACCGCATCGACATGCATCTCGACCCGGTCGACGCCGTATTCGAGTTCGTAATCCTCGCCGATCGTGCGATGCGGCAGCTTGCCCTTCTTGCGGATCGGAACGAAGCCGGTGGAAAGCTGATGGGCAACCGCGCCGCCGAGGATGAAGCCTCGCGCCTCGATCCCCGCCACCTTGTCGATGCGCACCCCGGCATGGGCCTGCACCAGTTCGTCCACGGCCTTGCGGAACCCACGCGGATCGAGCAGCAGCGTGGTGATGTCGCGGAACATGATCCCCTTGTGCGGATGGTCGGGGATTGTGCGGATCCTGGATTTGATGTCGAGCATCTGTCACCCCTCCGCGTCAGGCGCCAAGCACGCGGCCGGCCACCGCATCCAGCCGGGCGATCATCGCCGGGTCGCGGGCCTCCGGCGCGGTGATCAGGGCGTTGTCCAGTGCCCGGTCGCAACCAAACGCGCAGCAAGCAGGCCGCCGCGCCATGCCGGGTGCGAATCCGGCAATGAGCCGCTTCGCCTTCTCCGCGTTGTCGAGCAGGACCTTGATCACTGCCGCCACCTCGACATGGTCGTGTTCCGGATGCCAGCAATCGAAATCGGTGACCATGGCGACGCTGGCATAGCAAAGCTCCGCCTCCCGCGCGAGCTTGGCTTCCGGCATGTTGGTCATGCCGATCACGTCGCAGCCCCAGGACCGATAGAGGCGACTTTCCGCCAGCGACGAGAATTGCGGGCCTTCCATGGCGAGATAGGTGCCTCCCTCCCGCACGGCGATGCCCGCCTCACGGGCGGCGGCCGCAAGCGCCGGTCCGAGCCTGCGGCAGGTCGGATGCGCCATCGAGACATGGGCGACAAGGCCATTGCCAAAGAAACTCTTCTCGCGGGCGATGGTGCGGTCGATGAACTGGTCGGCGATGACGAAGCTGCCGGGCGGCAGGTCTTCGCGGAAAGAGCCGCAGGCGGAGATCGAGACGACGTCCGTACAGCCGGCCCGCTTGAGCGCGTCGATATTGGCCCGGTAATTGATGCCGGCCGGGGCCAGGCGATGCCCCCTTCCATGCCGCGGCAGGAAGACCAGCCGCGTTTCGCCCAGCCGCCCGAACAGAAGCTGGTCGGACGGGGCGCCCCAGGGCGTGTCGATGGCGCGCCACTCCGTATCCTCGAGGCCGGCCATCCCGTAGATGCCACTGCCGCCCACAATGCCGATCACCGCCGGCCGGTCGCCTGCCGTCATTCCGCACACCTCGTTCCGCCCGCGCCAGCCCCGCAAGACGCCGGCACTATAGCCGGGCCGGCATCAAGGACAAA
Source organism: Alphaproteobacteria bacterium (assembly GCA_026126165.1). Taxonomy (GTDB): domain Bacteria; phylum Pseudomonadota; class Alphaproteobacteria; order Ferrovibrionales; family Ferrovibrionaceae; genus JAHCJQ01. The sequence goes on along the minus strand of JAHCJR010000011.1, from coordinate 4,154 downwards.
AGCGCGAAACATGCCGGAATCAGAAGGGCCGCCGGATCGCCGGCGGCCCTTGTCACGGAGAGGCCCGGAAGAGCCGCCAATCAATGCACGTCGGCCCAGACCTTGCGCTTGACGGCGTAGAAGAGGCCGGTAAGCACGATCAGGAACAGAATGACCTTGAAGCCCAGACTATGCCGGTCCTCGAGTTTGGGCTCCGCCGCCCACATCAGGAAGGTGGTCACGTCGTGAGCCATCTGGTCGACGCTGGCCTGCGTGCCGTCCGCATAGGTCACGGCATCGGCATTGAGCGGCGGCGCCATGGCGATCCGCTTGCCGGCGAAATAGGGATTGTAGTGCAGCCCTTCCGGCACGGCGAAGTCGGCCGGCGGTTCGCGATAACCCGAAAGCAGCGCATGCAGATAGTTCGCGCCGTTCGGGCGGGCCTTGGCGATCAGAGACAGATCGGGCGGCAGCGCGCCGCCATTGGCCGCCCGCGCCGCCTTGTCGTTGGCGAAGGGCGACTTGAAGCGGTCCGCTGGGACGGCCGGCCGCTGGAACATTTCGCCATCGTCGTTCGGGCCGTCGGTCACCTCGTATTGCGCCGCGATCGCCTTGACCTCCGCCTCGGAGAAACCGAGATCGCGCAGGTTGCGGTAGGCGAGATACTTCACCGAATGGCAGGCCGCGCAGACTTCCTTGTAGACCTGGAAGCCACGCTGCGCCGCCGCCCGGTCGTAGGTGCCGAACGGACCGGAGAAGGACCAGGAGCGCGACGGCGCCGGATCCTGCTCGCCCGCCGCCTGCGCGGCCAGGGCGAAGGTGCCGGAAAGGAACGCCGCGACGGCGGCGAACATGAACTTGCGCATCACGCCTTCTCCCTGGCCGGCTGCGCCGCCATCTTGCCGGCGCCGAGCACCGGCTCGCTGATGCTCGCCGGCAAAGGCCTGGGCCGTTCGAACCAGCCCACCAGCGGCAGGATCACGAGGAAATATGCGAAATAATAGACGGTCGCGACCCGGCTGATGGCGAGCGGCAGGCCTTCGGGCGGCTGCGCGCCGGCCCAGCCGAGCGCCAGGCAGGCCAGCACGAAGACCCAGAAGAACTGCTTGAAAATCGGCCGGAAGCGGCCGGAGCGCACCCGCGAGGTATCGAGCCAGGGCAGCAGGAACAGGATCAGGATGGAGCCGAACATCAGCACTACGCCGCCAAGCTTGTCCGGCACCGCGCGCAGGATGGCGTAGAAGGGCAGGAAGTACCATTCAGGCACGATATGCGCCGGCGTGACGAGCGGATTGGCCGGGATGTAGTTGTCCGGATGGCCGAGCGCGTTCGGCGCATAGAACAGCCAGAAGGCGAAGAAGATGAAGAAGACGCCGAGCCCGAACAGGTCCTTCACCGTGTAGTACGGATGGAAGGGGATCGAGTCCTGCGGCCCCTTGCGGTCGATGCCGAGCGGGTTGCCCGAACCATGCTGATGGAGGGCCACGAGATGCAGCGCCACCACGCCGACGATCACGAACGGCAGCAGGTAATGCAGGCTGAAGAAGCGGTTCAGCGTCGGATTGTCGACCGAGAAGCCGCCCCAGAGCAGGGTGACGATGCTGTCGCCGACATAGGGCACGGCGGAGAACAGGTTGGTGATCACCGTGGCGCCCCAGAAGCTCATCTGGCCCCAGGGAAGCACGTAGCCCATGAAGGCCGTGGCCATCATCAGAAGCAGGATGATCACGCCCAGGAACCAGAGCACTTCACGCGGGCTCTTGTAGGAACCGTAATAGAGTCCGCGGAAGATGTGGATGAACACCACGATGAAGAACATGGAGGCGCCGTTCGCGTGCATGTAGCGAATGAGCCAGCCATAGTTCACGTTGCGCATGATGTGTTCGACCGAGGCGAAGGCATGGTCGACATGGGGCGTGTAATGCATGGCCAGCACGATGCCGGTCACGATCTGCACCACCAGCATGATGCCGGCGAGCGAGCCGAAGTTCCACCAGTAGCTCAGGTTCTTCGGCGTCGGATATTCGATCAGCGAGTGGTGCGCGAAGCTGAATACCGGCAACCGGTAATCGATCCACTTGATGATCCTGTTATTGGTCTGGAAGGCCATGCCTGTCGCCCTCAACCGATGCGGATGCGGTTTTCTTCGATGAACGTGTAAGGCGGCACCTCGAGGTTCTTCGGCGCCGGACCGCGCCGGATGCGTCCCGACGTGTCGTAGTGCGAGCCGTGGCAGGGGCAGAACCAGCCACCAAAATCGCCCTGCTGGCCGAGCGGGACGCAGCCGAGGTGGGTGCAGACGCCGACCATGATCAGCCACTGCGGCTTCTGCACGCGCTTGGCGTCCGGCTCCGGATCGGGCAGGTCGGCGAGTGCGACCGCCTGCGCCTCCTCGATCTCCTTGGCGGAGCGGTGTCGCACGAAGACCGGCTTGCCGCGCCAGACGGCGGTGATGCCCATGCCTTCCGGTATCTGCGACAGGTCGATTTCCGTGGAGGACAGCGCCAGCACGTCCGCCGAGGGGTTCATCTGGTGGATGAACGGCCAGACCGCCGCCGCCGCGCCGACCGCGCCGAACGCGCCGGCCGCGACGTAGAGAAAATCGCGCCGCGTGGCGCCGCCATGGGCGCCGGACACTTGGGTGCTGCTCATGAATCTCAACCCTAGGAGGCGTAAGGTATTTCCCGGGGCGTTTTTCTCCCACTATCCGAGAGGATTGTCCAGCCTTTCGGGGTCGCCATGCGACAGGTTGACGCAGCAGCCCCGCCGCCGGTTGCGGCCGGGCAAGCGTCTGTAGCATCTGGCGTTTCATGCGCATCGCCATGTACCAGCCGGACATGCCGCCCAGCGTCGGGGCCATGATCCGCCTTTGTGCCTGTTTCGGCGTTCCGCTGGATATCATCGAACCCTGCGGCTTTCCCATGTCCGACCGGGCGCTCCGACGGGTCGCCATGGACTATCTGGCGCTGGCGGAGATCAAGCGCCACGTCTCCTGGCCGGGCTTCCTCGCCGCGCCGCGGCCAGGCCGGCTGATCCTGCTTTCAACCGCCGGCGCCACGTCGCATCTCGAGTGGCGCTTCGCGGCCGGCGACACGCTGCTGCTCGGCCGCGAATCGGTCGGCGCGCCGCGCGAGGTGCACGAGGCGGCCGACGCGGTCATCGCCGTTCCGCTTGCGCCGGGCCGGCGATCGCTCAACATCGTGGTCGCCGCCGCCATCGTCCTCGCCGAGGCGATGCGCCAGACCGATCTCTTTCCCCGCCGCGACGGAGCTGAACCATGACGCAAGCCGCCGATGCCGCCCCGACCGAGCAGCGCAAGCAGCAGGCCAGCGCCTGGTTCGCCGAACTGCGCGATGCGATCTGCGCGGAGTTCGAACGGATCGAGGACGAGCTCGCCGGCGGGCGCCACGGCGGCCTTCCGGCCGGACGGTTCCGGCGCAAGGCGTGGGACAGGCCCGGCGGCGGCGGCGGCGTCATGTCGATCATGCACGGCCGCGTGTTCGAGAAGGTGGGGGTCAACGTCTCCACCGTCTGGGGCGAGTTCTCCGCCGACTTCCGCAAGCAGGTGCCCGGCGCCGCCGAGGATGGCCGCTTCTGGGCCTCGGGCATCTCGCTCGTCGCGCACATGCGCTCGCCCAAAGTGCCGGCAGTGCACATGAACACCCGCCACATCGTGACATCCCGCGCCTGGTTCGGCGGCGGCGCCGATCTCACGCCCATGCGCCCCGACCCGCGCGACCGCGAGGAATTCCACGCCGCGCTTCGCGAGGCCTGCGAGCGCCATGACAAGGACTATTACCCGCGCTTCAGCAAGTGGTGCGATGAATATTTCTTTCTGCCTCACCGCAACGAACCGCGTGGCGCAGGCGGCATCTTCTACGACTATCTGGAAGAGCCTGGCTGGCAGCACGGTTTCGACTTCACCCGCGATGTGGGCCGCGCCTTTCTCGAAGTCTATCCGCGCATCGTGCGCCGCCACATGCACGAGGACTGGAGCGCGGAGGAACGCGAGCACCAGCTCGTGCGCCGCGGCCGCTATGTCGAGTTCAATCTTCTCTATGATCGCGGCACGCAGTTCGGACTGAAGACCGGCGGCAATGTCGAGGCGATCCTCATGTCGCTGCCGCCGGAAGCGCGCTGGCCCTGACGCCGCCCGCTCGGCCAGAGCCTTTCAA
>JAHCJR010000109.1 GCA_026126165.1 Alphaproteobacteria bacterium | reverse complement strand
GCGCGCCCCTGCCGCCCCTTCACAGCCGCGTGCCGAGGCGGCGCGCGAGGAGCGCGTGCGCATGACCCGGCTGCGCAAGCGCATCGCCGAGCGGCTGAAGGAGGCGCAGAACACCGCCGCCATGCTGACCACCTTCAACGAGGTGGACATGTCGGCGCTGCTCGCGGCCCGCGGCCAGTACAAGGATGCATTCGAGAAGAAGCACGGCGTGAAACTCGGCTTCATGAGTTTCTTCGTGAAGGCTTCGATCGTCGCGCTCAAGGAGCTGCCCGCGGTCAATGCCGAGATCGAAGGCGACGATATCGTCTACAAGAACTACTACCATGTGGGCGTTGCCGTCGGTACGCCGCAGGGTCTGGTGGTGCCGGTGGTGCGCGATGCCGACCGGCTGAGCTTTGCCGAGGTGGAGAAGACCATCGCCGAACTCGGCCGCAAGGCGCGCGATGGCAAGCTCGGCCTCGACGACCTGCAGGGCGGCACCTTCACCATCTCGAACGGCGGCATCTATGGCTCGCTGATGTCGACGCCGATCCTCAATCCGCCGCAATCGGCCATCCTCGGCATGCACAAGATCCAGGACCGGCCGATGGCGGTGAACGGCAAGGTCGAGATCCGGCCGATGATGTACCTGGCGCTCTCCTACGATCATCGCATCATCGATGGTCGCGAGGCGGTGACGGCGCTGGTGCGCATCAAGGAATGTCTCGAGGATCCGCAGCGCATCCTGCTCGATCTCTGACCAGGTTCAACCGCCCGTTCATCCAGGGAGACCGGCATGGCCGAACAAAGCTTCGACGTCGTGATCATCGGCGGCGGACCGGGGGGCTACGTGGCCGCCATCCGCGCGGCGCAACTCGGCCTCAAGGCCGCCTGCATCGAGATGCGGGGCAAGCTCGGCGGCACCTGCCTCAATGTGGGCTGCATCCCCTCCAAGGCGCTGCTCGAAAGCTCGCACCTCTACGAGGAAGCAGCGCACGATTTCGACGCGCACGGCATCGCCATGGATGCACTGCGGCTCGACCTCGCCCGCATGATGACGCGCAAGGACAAGGTGGTCGAGGGCCTGACCGGCGGCATCGAGATGCTGTTCCGCAAGCACAAGGTCGCCTATCTCAAGGGGCGCGGCGCGCTCGCCGGCAAGGGCCGGGTGCGTTTCACTTCTGCCGACGGCAAGTCGGAAGAGATCGCGGCCGGCAACGTCATCATCGCCACCGGCTCGGAGGTCATGCCGCTGTCGGGCGTGGAGATCGACGAGAAGCGGATCGTCAGCTCGACCGGCGCGCTGGCGCTCCCCGCGGTTCCGAAAAGCATGGTGGTGATCGGCGGCGGCTATATCGGCCTCGAGATGGGCACGGTCTGGCGCCGGCTCGGCGCCGAGGTGACGGTGGTCGAGTTCCTCGACCGCATCGTGCCCGGCATGGATGGCGAGATCGCCAGGCAGATGCAGCGCAGCCTGGCCAAGCAGGGCATCAAGTTCCGGCTCGGCACCAGGGTCACGGCCGCGAAGGCGTCCAAATCGGGCGTCGAGCTGACGCTGGAACCGGCCAAGGGCGGCGATCAGGAAAGCCTCGCCGCCGAGGTGGTGCTGGTCTCGATCGGGCGCCGGCCCTTCACTGCCGGCCTCGGTCTCGAGGACGCCGGCGTGGCGCTGGACGAGCGCGGCCGCATCAAGGTGGACCGCGCGTTCCGCACCGCTGCGCCGGGCGTCTTCGCGGTCGGGGACGTGATCGCCGGCCCGATGCTGGCGCACAAGGCGATGGATGAAGGTGCGGCCTGCGCGGAAATCATCGCCGGGCAGAAGCCGCACATCAATTACGATGCCATTCCGGGCGTGGTCTACACTTGGCCGGAGGCTGCATCGGTCGGCAGGACGGAAGAGGAACTGAAGGCGGCGGGAATCGAGTATCGGGTCGGCAAGTTCCCCTTTGCGGCGACGCCGCGTGCGCGCACCTCGGGCGGATCGACGGAAGGTTTCGTGAAGTTGCTGGCAGACGCGAAGACCGACCGCCTGCTCGGCGCGCATATCATCGGCCCCGATGCCGGCACCCTGATCCACGAGATCGTGCTGGCACTGGAATTCTCCGCTTCCGCCCAGGACGTGGCGCTCGTCTGCCATGCCCATCCGACCCTGAACGAGGCGGTCAAGGAAGCGGCGCTGGCGGTCGCCGGACACCCGCTGCATATCTGACCCCCGCAGCCGGGAAGGGTCTGCCCGGACGGATTGCGGCTAGAGTGCGTCCATGTCCGACCGCGCGTTGATCTTCTGGATGAGCCTGGGCCAGGCGGGTTCCCTGCTGCCGCTCTCCACGGTGGCGACGCTGGTGCCCGTCTTCGTCGCGCAATGGGGTCTCTCCAACGCCGAGGCCGGCTGGCTGGCCGGGTCGATCAATGTCGGCTACATGCTGGCCGTGCCGTTCCTGATGGCGCTCACCGACCGCATCGATGCCAGGCTGGTCCTCATCGCCGGAGCGGCGCTCTCGGCAGTCGCCGCACTCGCTTTCGCCCTGCTGGCGGAAGGTCTCTGGTCGGGCACGCTGTGGCGCATCCTGGCTGGCATGGGGCTCGCCGGCTGCTACATGCCAGGTCTCAAGGCGCTGACCGACCGGCTGACCGGGCCTGAGCCCTCGCGCGGCGTCGCCTCCTATACCGCGAGCTATGCGGTCGGCGCGGGATTGTCCTATCTCTTCGCCGGCCTGGTCACCAACTGGCTCGGCTGGCGCGGCATGTTCGCCGCCTCGGCCATCGGCCCGCTCCTGCCGCTCGTGATCGGCTTCCTGGTGCTGCGGTCGAAGCCGCCGGCCCCGTCCCGGGGCGGGCTCGCCAGCCTGCTCGATTTCCGCCCGGTGCTGCGCAACCGGCCGGCCATGGGTTATGTGCTGGCCTATGGGGCGCACTGTTACGAGCTTGCCGCTTTCCGCGCCTGGATCGTCGCGTTCATGGGCTTCGCCCTGGCCGGGCGCGAGCCGGGCGGCATGGTCTCGATCACGCTGCTGGTCACTTTGCTGGCGCTGCTCGGCCTGCCGGCGAGCGTGTTCGGCAACGAAGCCTCGATCCGTTTCGGCCGGCGGCGCGTCATCAATCTCGTCATGAGCGTCTCGGCGCTGATCGGCTGCCTCGTCGGCATCACCGCGGGGGCGCATGTCGCGCTCGTCCTGGCGCTGGCGATCCTCTATGCGATCAGCGTCACCGCCGATTCCGGCTCGATCACGGCCGGCGTCGTGGCGGAAGCCGATCCGAAACTGCGCGGCGCCACCATGGCGCTGCACTCGACGCTGGGTTTCGCCGTTTCCTTCGTCTCGCCGCTCGTCTTCGGCCTGGTGCTCGATCTGGGTGGCGGCCAGGGGGACACGCGTGCCTGGGCGCTCGCTTTCGCCGCCAATGCGCTGTTCGCGCTGGGCGGGCCGCTGGCGTTGCGCTGGGCAGCGCGCTGAACGCAGCTCAGGCGCGTGCGCGCGGGTGCGCCCCTTCGTAGACCGCCAGCAGCCGCTCGGTGTCGATCTCGGCATAGCGCTGGGTGGTCGAGAGGGAGGCGTGGCCAAGCAGTTCCTGGATCGTGCGCAGATCGCCGCCGCCAGCAAGCAGATGCGTGGCGAAGGAATGGCGCAGCGCATGCGGCGTCGTCCAGTCGGCAAGGCCCAGTTCGACACGAAGCTTTCGCACCCGCTTCTGCAGAATCGCCGGATCGAGCCGCTTGCCGCGCGCGCCGAGGAACAGCGGCCCCTGCTTCGGGATCGGGTACGGGCACATTTCCACATAGCGGCCGATCGCCGCGCGCACCACCGGCAGCAGGGGCACGAGGCGCGACTTGCGGCCCTTGCCGGTCACGCGCAGGCTCTCGCCTTCGGGCAGGTCCGCGCCGTCGAGCTGCAACGCTTCGGAGATGCGCAGGCCGCAGCCGTAAAGCAGCAGCAGCAGGGCAAGGTCGCGCTGCGCGATCCAGGGCTCCTCACCGGCCTCTCCGGCTGCCTCCGCCAGCGCCAGCGCCTCGCCGGCACCGAGCGGGCGGGGCAGGCTGCGGGGCACCTTCGGGCCGCGCGCCGCCGCCAGGGCGGTATTCGTGATCGCGCCATCGCGCACGAGGCGGCGGAAGAAGCTCTTGATGGCGGAGACGGCGCGCGCGTTCGAGGCCGCGACTATTCCATCCCGCCGGCGCGCGGCGAGGTAGGCGCGCAAATCGGAGGGTTGCAGTCCTTCCAGCAGGGCAAGCGTCGGCGCCTCGCCGCGATGGCCGGCGAGGAAACCGAGAAAGGCGAGCAGGTCGCGCCGGTAGCCATCGAGCGTATGGGCCGCGTAGCGCTTTTCGCCGGCCAGCCAATCCAGCCAGTCACCGATCCGCGCCAGGAGCGCCGGATCGAGGGCGAGCGCGTCTAGTCGCGTGGCAGGTCGAGCCATGCGCGGATGCAGCGTTCGACGGCACGGGCGAGGAACTGCAGCAGTTCCGTGCCCTGGCCGGGATGGAACTTCGCTTGCTGGCGCGAGCCGATGGCGATGAGGCCGGCCGGTGCCTCGGCGGCGATGCGCAGGCGCACCAGCGCATCCGAGCGCACCAGCGACGCCGCCGGACCATAGAGCAGGTCGGTCTTCTCGCTGCGCTCGCGCAGGAGGGTATCCCGGCCTCGCCCGAGCAGCCGGTCGATCGCGCCCTTGCGCACCACATAGAGATTGCTGCCCGCCGCATGCGGCCGCGCCAGTTCGCTCTCCTCGATCAGCAGCACCACCACATCCACATGCAGGATGGTGGAGAAATCCTGGGTGATGATGTGGATCAGATGCTCGAAGCCGCGCGCATCGAGCATGGCGAGGACCGCCTCGTGCACCTGCGACTGGATCGAGAGGTTCGAGCGGCCGGCGGCGATCAGTTCGTCCTGGCTGGTGCTGAGCTGGTTCAGCCGGCGCTGCAGCCGCTGCACCATGTAGCGCTGCATGTCGACGACGCCGTCCGCGCGCCGGAGCGAGGGCGGCGTGAGGATCGGCAGCAGGTCGGCATGTTCGGCGAGAAAGCCGGGATGGCGCCGCAGATACTCCTTGACGTCCGCTTCCGAGAGCGGCGGCAGGGGCTGTTCGTCGGTCGCGCTCATCCTCCGGCCGCGTCAGCTCTTGAGGATCGACTGGCCCGTCTTCTGCCAGTCGGCGAGGAAGGCGGCCAGTCCCTTGTCGGTGAGCGGATGCTGCGCGAGCTGGCGCAGCACGTTGGGCGGCAAGGTCGCCACATGGGCGCCGAGCTTGGCCGCCGTCACCACATGCGTCGGATTGCGTACCGAGGCGACCAGAACCTCCGTGCGGAACGCCGGATAGTTGCCATAGATCTGTACGATATCGGCGATCAGGTCCATGCCGTCCTGGCCGATATCGTCGAGACGGCCGACGAAGGGGGAGACGAAGGTCGCGCCCGCCTTTGCGGCGAGGATCGCCTGGGCGGCGGAGAAGCAGAGCGTCACGTTGACCTGCACGCCATCGTCGCTCAACGCCTTGCAGGTCTTGAGGCCGGCGAGGGTGAGGGGCACCTTGACGCAGACATTCTTCGCCAGCGACGCGAGCTTGCGGCCCTCCGCCAGCATCGGCTCGAACTCCGTCGCCGTCACCTCGGCGCTGACCGGCCCGTGCACGATCTGGCAGATCTCCCGGACGACGTCGAGAAAGTCGCGCCCGGTCTTGGCCACGAGCGAGGGATTGGTCGTGACGCCGTCGAGTAGTCCGGTCTGCGCGAGGTCGCGAATCTCGCCGACATCGGCCGTATCGACGAAGAACTTCATGTCCGCACCACTCCCAGTAAGAGAAACCAAAGGCAAAGTCGAGCCCCGCGGGCGCTTGTTGCGCCGGGGAATCGCCGTCTACAGTCTAGCCCATGCCGCTGATCGATGCCAACGCCGGCGCGCCGCTCGAGCGTGTCGCGGTGCTGCTGCCGCTGCCGCTGGCGGGGCCTTACGATTATGCGGTGCCCGACGATCTCGATCTGAAGCCGGGTGAACTGGTGATCGTGCCGCTCGGCGGCCATGAGCGGCCCGGCATCGTCTGGGGCAAGGCCTCGGGCGAGGTGGCCGAGGAAAAGCTCAAGCGCGTGGCGGCGCGGATCGATTGCCCGCCTTTCTCCGCCGAGCTGCGCCGTTTCGTCGACTGGGTCGCCGCCTACAACCTGGCCCCGCCCGGCGCTGTCCTGCGCATGTGCCTGTCGGTCTCGGCCGCGCTGGAGCCACCGCGGCCGCGCACCGGCTACCGTCTCGCCGGGCCGCCGCCCGCCCGCCTGTCCCAGGCGCGCCAGCGCGTGCTCGAGCTGCTGGCGGAGGGCCCGGCGCGGACGCAGCGCGACCTGATGGAAACGGCGGGGGTCGGTGCCGGCGTGATCCGCGCGCTGCTCGAGGCGGGCACGCTGGCCGGCGTGCCGCTGCCCGAGGCGCCGGCCTTCGGCCTGCCCGATCCGGCCCATGCGCGCCCCGTTCTCTCGCCTTCCCAGGCGGCGGCGGCGGCGGAGATCGGCGCGCGGCTGCGCGCCGGCGGCTTTTCCTGCACGCTGATCGAGGGGGTGACCGGCGCGGGCAAGACGGAAGTCTATTTCGAGGCCATCGCCGCCATGCTGGCGCTTGGTCGCCAGGTTCTCGTGCTGCTGCCCGAGATCGCGCTGTCGGCGCAGTGGCTGGAGCGGTTCGAGCGGCGTTTCGGCGTGCGCCCGGCAGAATGGCATTCCGATGTCCGTCAAAGCGATCGCCGCCGTGCCTGGCGCGCGGTGATGCAGGGTTCGGCGCGGGTCGTGGTCGGCGCCCGCTCGGCGCTGTTCCTGCCGTTTCGCGATCTCGGCCTGGTGATCGTCGACGAGGAGCACGACGCCTCCTTCAAGCAGGAGGATGGCGTCTGCTACCATGCGCGCGACATGGCCGTGGTGCGTGCCTCGCTCGCCGGCATTCCAATCCTGCTCGCCTCGGCAACCCCTTCGCTGGAGACGCGCGCCAATGTCGATGCGGGACGCTACGGGCGCGTCCTGCTGGGCGAGCGTCACGGCGCGGCGCCGATGCCGGCGATCGAGGTGACCGACCTCCGGCGCACGCCGCCCATGGCCGGCCGCTGGATCGCGCCGCCGGCGGAGGCCCTGCTGCGCGCCACCCTGGCCGCCGGCGAGCAGGCCATGCTGTTCCTGAACCGCCGCGGCTATGCGCCGCTCACGCTGTGCGGGGCGTGCGGGCACCGCCTGCAATGCCCGAACTGCACGGCCTGGCTGGTCGAGCATCGCTTCAGCGGCCGTCTGCAATGCCATCATTGCGGCTACGCGGCGGCCCCGCCCGCATCCTGCCCGGCCTGTGGCGCCGAGGGTCGGCTCAAGCCCTGCGGACCGGGGGTGGAGCGGCTCGAGGAGGAGGCGCGCGCGCTCTTTCCCGCGGCCCGCATCGCCGTCATGGCATCGGACACGCTGGCGGGGCCGCGCGCCGTCGCGGAGATGGTGGCGGCGATGCAGGCGGGCGAGATCGACCTGCTGATCGGCACCCAGGTGATGGCGAAGGGGCATCATTTCCCGATGCTCACCCTGGTCGTCGTGGTCGATGCCGATCTCGGGCTTGCCGGCGGCGACCTGCGGGCCGGCGAGCGCACCTACCAGCTTCTCACCCAGGTCGGCGGCCGTGCCGGCCGTGCCGAGAGGCCCGGTCGCGTGCTGCTGCAGAGCTATATGCCGGAACATCCTGTGTTGCAGGCGCTGGCCGCCGGCGATACGGAACGCTTCCTCGGCGCGGAGATGGCGGGGCGGCGGGAGGCGGGGATGCCGCCCTTCGGCCGGCTCGCCGCGCTCATCCTCTCCGGCCACGACGGACAGGCGGTGGCAGAGGCGGCGCGGCTGCTCGCGCGCCGCGCGCCGCAGGTGGCGGGGATGAGCGTGCTCGGCCCGGCACCCGCGCCGCTTGCGCTGCTGCGCGGGCGCCACCGCTACCGGCTGCTGGTGAAGGCCGCGCGCCAGGTCAACCTGCAGGGCGAACTCGGCCGCTGGCTGGCGCCGATCCGCCTGCCATCCTCGGTGCGCCTGCAGATCGACATCGATCCGCAGAGTTTCATGTAGCCTGCGCGCCCGGGCCAGCCGCTGTGGCAGCTTGCGTATTGCATGGCCCAAGGGCCTGTGCTAATTACCGCCTGCCTTTCGGGACAGGCACCCGGAACGGGTATTCGTTTGCCTGTTGAATGCCTTAGAATTCAATAGGTTGGTCATATTCCTCGGGGCTCTCCCCAAGCCGTGTCCAAGTACCTTCAGAGGGGTTCCATTTGGCAGCCGAGACTTCGATCGTGACGGGCATTTCCGGCCGCTACGCCGTCGCTCTGTTCGAGATGGCGCGCGATGCCAAGTTGCTCGATGCCGTGGCCTCGGATCTCGATCAGATCCAGGACATGCTGCGCGAGAGCGAGGAGTTGCGCCGTCTCGTCGAGAGCCCCGTCCTGCGACGCGAGGAACAGGCCCGCGCCATGGCGGCGCTGCTCGAGCGGGCCGGCATCGGCGAACTGGTGGGCCGCTTCGTCGGCGTGGTGGCGCAGAACCGCCGGCTGTTCCAGCTTCGCAAGATCATCTCCGATTTCCGCGCCCTGCTCGCCCGCCATCGCGGCGAGACGGTGGCGCAGGTCACGTCGGCCACCCCGCTCAATCCCGGCCAGCTCGCCGCGCTCAAGGCGGCGCTCAAGGATGCGGTGGGCCGCGACGTGAATATCGACGCGCGTGTCGATGCCCGCCTGATCGGCGGTCTCGTCGTGCAGGTGGGTTCGCGCATGGTCGATGCGTCCGTGCGCTCCAGACTAGAGAATATGAAAGTCGCCATGAAAGGGGTTGCGTGATGGACATCCGCGCCGCAGAAATCTCCAGCATTCTCAAGCAGCAGATCGCCAGCTTCGGCACCGAGGCGGATGTCGCCGAGGTCGGTCAGGTCCTCTCGGTCGGCGACGGCATCGCGCGCGTCTATGGTCTCGACAATGCCCAGGCCGGCGAGATGCTGGAGTTTCCGGGCGGCGTCAAGGGCATGGCCCTCAACCTCGAATCCGACAATGTCGGCGTGGTGATCTTCGGCAACGACCGCGGCATCAAGGAAGGCGATACCGTCAAGCGCACCGGGACCATCGTCGACGCGCCGGTCGGCAAGGGCCTGCTCGGCCGCGTGGTCGACGCACTT
>JAHCJR010000108.1 GCA_026126165.1 Alphaproteobacteria bacterium | reverse complement strand
GCGGCGCGATCCCGAACTCGGCCGGCGGAACCTGCGGCGCGCCTTCGAGATCGCGGCGGAGGGCGGATTGCGGCCCAACATTTCGCACCGCGTGCCCTTCGAGGAATTTCCGGAAGCCTATCGCATCCTGGCGGAACGGCGGGCGATCGGTCGGGTCGCCCTGCTCATGGGGGAAGACGACCGCCCCTGACTGCCGCCGAACTCAAGCCGCCTTGCCGACCGCCTCGCGCAGCAGCAGATAGACCTTGCCCACATCGGCGGTGAGGAAGGCGGTGGACAGAAGATCCTCGTGCTCCACCGCCTTTGCCTGGGCGAGCAGCGAATCGAACTCGCGAATATACTGATCGGCGAAACGGCGGAATTCGCTATCCGCGAGATATTTCTCGCGCACACGCTGTAGTTCCGAACCGGTAATCAGACGGCGGGTGAACAGACCCTTCTCGCCCTTGAGAAAACGCTGCCAGAGCTCGTCCGAGGTTCGCCGATCGAGAAGCCGGACCAGATCGATCGAGAGCGAATTCAGGGCATCGGTGATGAAGGCCGCCGCCTTCAGGAAACTCTCTCCGCGGATGGTCGCTGCGCTCTGCTCGAGGGAACGGCGCTGCTCCGCCGCACGATCGGCGGCGTGCAGCAATTCCTCCGCCTGACGACGGAACAATTCGGCGCCCGCCTCCGTCTCCCGCGCCGCCCGCTCGCTCGCCCGCGCGAGCTCGCCGGCATGGCGCGTCAGCTCCTCGCCGCTGGACGCCGCCTGGGTCACGGCCTGATTGCTCATCAGCAGGAGATCTGCCGCCTGCCGTTCGAGCGCGGTGCCGACCGACTGCACGTTGCGCAGGATCCGCTCGGTATTCTCGAGCGCCTCGGCGCTGCGGCGCTTCACATCCTCGCTGAGCCGGCCGGTTTCGGCGAAGGCCTCCGCGGCGACCGCGGACACCTCGGCCGCCGTGCCCCGCAGGCGGCGCGCCACATCCTCGATCTGTTCGCCGGAGCGGCCGGAAATGTCCGCGATCTCCCGGGCACGCTCGCCCAGCGCCGCGCCGAGATCCTGCAACCGCTCCGTGGTCCTGTCCGCCGCCATGGCGAGCTCGCCCGCCTGCCGCTTCAGATTCTCGCTCGCTTCCGAACTGCGCCGGTCGGCGCTATTGGCCGCCTCGATCAGGGCATCGGTCCGCTCGGTGAGCTGTTCGAGCAGGATGGATGCCTCCCGTCCCATCCGCTCGGAGAGAGCGCGCCAGTCATCCGCCTGGCCGGCAAGCGTCGCCTGCAGCTTTTCCGCCTCCGACAGCGCCCGCTCGGCCTGCAGGAGGATGGTCCGTCCCTTCTCCTCCGCACTGCCGGTCATGTCGGCCAGGCCACTGGCGACACGCTCAATCTGTTCGATCAGCGCTTCGGTCCTGCCGCGCGCCTCGTCGCTCGCCCGGCCGAGGGATTCGATCTCGCCGCGCGCCTGACCGGCAAGACCGGTCAGCGCGAGCCCGCGCGCTTCCGCCGTCTCCGCCAGGCTGCGCACTTCGCCGCTGGCGCCGGCGACGCTGTTGGCGAGGTCTTCGATCTGCCTCCGCGCCGTGCCTGCGGTATCGACCAGCCGCGAAACCGCCTTGTCCGAGACTTGCAACAGGCTTTGCACCTCGGTCCGTGCCGTCTCGCCGACCTCGCGGACGCGCTCGGCGGAGCGATCGATGGCGGCATCCAGATCGCCCGCCTGGCGGCGCAATGCGTCGGCCGCCTCGCGGATGCGCTGCGTGGTCGAGAGCGTGGCATTGTCCAGTTCCGTCGCCTGCCGTGTGAGCAGTGCCGCCACGTCGAGCACGCGCTGTTCGCTGGCATCGGAGGACGTGCGCAGGATATCCAGCGCCTTCTCGAGGCTGTCGGCGATGCGCCCGGCAAGCCTGGCGCTCTCCGTCGTGCCATCGAAGAGCGCACGGGACTGCCGACCCATGGTTTCGGCGATGCGGCCTGCCTGCTCCAGCGCCCGGTCGCCCACCTGGTTGATCCCATCCGCATGCGACTTGAACTCGACCGCGAGCGAAAGCACGTCGGTGCGCGCCTTCTCCGCCGCGATCGCCAGCGCCGAACTCTCGCGCCGCATGCCATCGCCCGAGGACTCGATGTTCGCCTGCAGTTCCTGCGCGGCCGCACGCAGCGCCTCTGCCTCGAGGCGGACCCGCTCCCCGCAAGCCTCGACCGCCTGGCGCGCCTCGGTGGACAGCGTGGTGAGGCGCTGCTCCTCGTTGCCGAGGCGCAACGCCGCCTCGTTCACCGCCGTCACCTGCTCGGAGAAGGCGCCTGTCAGCACATCCATTCGCTCCTGAGCCTTGGCCGAAGCCGCATCGAGTTCGACCATCTGCCGGCGCGCGGCGGCGCCGGCCTCGCGCATGCGCGCAGCGGCATTTTCGGCGGCCGCATCGAGTTCCTGCGTGCGGCGGGCGAAAGACTGGCTCACCTGGTCCGCGCGGGCGGCGACCCGTTCGGTCGTCTCGATCATCTCGCTGGCCCGCCGGCGCAGGGATTCGGCCGCATCCAGCGCCAGCCCGCTCGCCTCCTCGCTGGAGCGGGTCAGGACCTTCGCCTGCTCGTCGAAGATGCGCGCCACCTCCTCCGCCCGCATCAGCGCGCGGTCGCTCGCCGGCCCAAGCATGCTGAGCTGCTGGCGAAGGCCGTCCTTGGCCTGCTCGGCGCGCGCCACCAGCAGTTCCGCCGCATCGCCCAGAAGGGCGACCTGCTCCCGGGTCGCTTCCTGGATCGAGGCGCGGTACTGCGTCACGTCGTCGGCGATCCGCGCCATGTCGCGACGCTTGTTCTCGAGAAAACCCGCCATCGCATCGGCCTGCTCGGAGAAGGCCGCGCGCGCCCGCTCCAGTGCCTTGAACTGCTCGGCCAGCAGGGATTCGAGCGCGTTCGTGCGCTTGCCCACCTCATCGGCGGTGCGATGCACCTCGCCTGCCTGGCGCGCAAGGCCATCGCCGAACTCCCGCAGGCGCGCCAGACTTTCCGGCGTCGGATCGAGCATGCCGCCGAGCAGCGCGGCAAGCGAGGCCTCGCGCCGTCGGCGCTCGATGACCTGAAAGACATAAGCCATGAACAGCCAGAGAAACGCGAGCGGCGCGGCTACCCCCGCCACTACCCCGCCCTGCTCGTGCGGCAACATCAGCAGCAGGTTGTCGAGACCGACCGAGCGCGAAAGATGGAAGTAGGCGAGCCAAAGCCAGCCCGCGCTCAGCACTACGCCAGCCAGGAACAGCCAGCGTGCCGCCCGGGAGCGCGCGACCGGGACCGGCGGGGCAGGTTCGGCGATCACAGCCGGTACGTTCGCGACTCCAGATTCCCCTGCTTCCGGCATCGCCTTTCCCCCCGATCCGCGAATCGCCCAGATTAAGGGCTGAGCATCATGCCAGCGGCCCCGGCAGTCAATCTTGCCGGTCCAAGAGCCCGGTGGATCCGGACATGTGCGCTCCCTTGCGACCATGGCGTGCAACCACGCGCAGGAGTTCCTCGGCATTGATCGGTTTGCTCAGGAAATCGTCCATCCCCGCGGCCCGCGCCTTGTCCGCATATTCCCTCGGCGGATGGGCGGTCATGGCGACGATCGGCACGCGAGGACCGGCCATCGGCAGTTCGCGAATGGCTGCCGCCGCGGTGAGGCCATCCGTCACCGGCATCTCGAGATCCATCAGGATGACATCGTAGCGGGCGCTGCGCGCTGCCAGAACCGCCTGATCGCCGTTCTCCGCCACATCGACCTCATGCCCGGCCAGCCTGAGCACCGCGCGGGCCAGTCGCTGGTTAGCCGGCACATCATCGACGACCAGGATCCGCAGCGGTTCGTCCTCGCCCTTCTCGGGCAAGATCCGCTCATCCCTCCCTGCGCCGGAATCGAGCGCCGCCAGGACCGCGCGGACGAAGCCGGGGCCGCCGAGCGGCTTGCGCACCAGACGGACCTTCCCGGCGATCTCTTCTGGCAGCGGACCGCCAGCACTGCCATAGGCGAGGAGCAAAGGCTCAGGCGCCACTGCCCTCGACGCGGCAGAAAACAGCCGCTCCAGCATGTCGGGCGAAAGCACCTCGTCGGCGATCGTCAACTCGGGCGGCGCGCCGGCACCGCCTTCCGGTCCGGGCAGAAGGATCGTTTCCGCCCCAAGGTCGGCGAGCTGGCGAGCCAGCAGCGCGCGGGCCGGCCCGGCAGAGAAGCACAGGCCGATCCGCCGCCCGCCAAGCCGCGGGCCGATCTCCCGCGCTGAGGCGCCCGGCACACCAGGCAAAGGAAGGCGGAACCAGAACGAGCTGCCTTGGCCAGGGCGGCTTTCGAGGCCGATCTCGCCCCCCATCAGCTCGACCAGCC
This sequence comes from Alphaproteobacteria bacterium, assembly GCA_026126165.1. Taxonomy (GTDB): domain Bacteria; phylum Pseudomonadota; class Alphaproteobacteria; order Ferrovibrionales; family Ferrovibrionaceae; genus JAHCJQ01. The sequence continues at coordinate 4,804 of JAHCJR010000108.1, read as the reverse complement.
GCCTGCAGATGGCAAGGCCAAGACCGACGCCGCCATATTCGCGCCGGATCGACGCATCGGCCTGGGCGAACCGATCGAACAGCCGCGCCTGCTGCGGCTCGGCGATGCCGATGCCCGTATCGGACACGCGGAAGGCGAGAGAACCGTTCGTGCCGCCGCGCTCCACCGAAATGCCGATCGACCCCCTTTCGGTGAACTTGACCGCATTGCCGACCAGCTCGATCAGGATCTGGCGGATCCGGCCAGGATCGCCCAGAACGCGAGCCGGGACATCAGGCACGCAGTAGACCGCGATCGTCAGCCGCTTCGCATTGGCCCGGGGCGTTGCGATGACGGCCGCCGAATGCGCCAGGTCGGCCGGATCGAAGGCCACCTGCTCGAAGCGCGCCCCTTCCCCTTCGAGCCGGGAGAAATCGAGCAGGTCGTCGATCAGGCCAAGCAGGGCTTCGCCCGACTCGCGCGCGGTCTCCGCCTGCGCACGCTGCTCGGCGTCGAGCCGGCCCGCGAGAAGCAGCCGCGTCATCCCGAGGATGCCATTGAGCGGCGTGCGCAGTTCGTGACTGATGGTGGCGAGGAACTCCGACTTGGCGCGATTGCCCGCCTCGGCCGCATCGCGCGCCGCATCGGCGGCCCGGCGCGCCGCTTCCAGACTGGCGATCAGTTCGGTATTGGCGAAGCGCAGTTCGACCGTCTCCCGGTGCGTGCGATTAAGCGTGTAAGACCACAGGATGAGCGCCAGCGCCATGACCACGCCGGAAATGCCGGTCGCCGTCCATGTCGTCCCGCCCTGAAGCAGGAAGGCGGCGCAGGTCGGCAGGGCGAGGGCCGCGACGAAGGAAATGAAGGCCGGCGGATAAGGCGAGCGCCCGACAACGGCAGCGGTGGCGATGGCGGAGACGACGATGGCCGTCAGAAGCTGCTGCTGCGTATTGCCTGCGAAGATGCCGATCCAGCCGACCGCCCCCCAGACCCCGCCGGTGACGAAGGAGAGAAGCACATAGGATTGCGCCCAGCGCCTGGCTTCCGCGACCGGCGGCCTGCGCCGCTCATAGGCATAGCGCAGCAGATTGAAGCAGGCGGTCCCGCCGAGATACCAGGCCAGCAGGCCGAAAAGCTGCCAGTGCGGAACGATGTCCCAATAGACGAAGATCAGCGCGAGCAACGGCGCGAGAGGAAAATAACGGGTCGCGCCGGAGAGGCGGAAGAGGATCGCGACAAGTTCGGCGCGGACCCGTTCCTCACGGTCTGCCTCGCTCAGGCCCTGCGGCGCCGTGCTCATCTCCCCGCCGCCTCCCTCATGCGGCGGTCAAGCCCCCATCGATGACCAGTTCGCTCCCAGTGATGAAGCTCGATTCGTCGGAGGCGAGGAACAGCATGCCGTCGGCGATCTCCCGGGGTTCGCCCATGCGGCCCATCGGCTGCACGTTCTCCAGCCAGGCGCGCGTGCGGTCCGGGTCGGCGGTCTCGGCCGCATGGCGTTGCACCATCGGCGTCCAGACGAAGGCGGGGTGGATGGAATTCACGCGGATGTTCCATTTCATCTGCGCGCATTCCAGCGCCACCGCCTTGCTGAACAGGCGCACGCCGCCCTTCGAGGCGCAATAGGCGCTCATCATCGGCGCCCCGATCAGCCCGGCGATGGAGGAAACATTGATGATGGATCCGCCACCGCCCGGGATCATGGCGGCCACGGCGGCCTTGGTGCCGAGAAAGACCCCCTCCATGTTTACCGCATGCAGGGCCCGCCATTCGTCGAGCGAGGTCGCCAGCAGCGGCTTGCCGATCGCCACGCCCGCATTGTTGACCAGCACGTCGATGCGGCCGAATCGCTCGGTGATCCTGGCGAGGACACGCGTCCAGCCCGCCTCCTCCGTGACATCGAGGGTTTCCGGCACGGCATTGCCGCCGGCCCCCATGATCTCCGCCGCCGCCGCTTCGACGCCCTTCCCGTCAAGGTCGGCGAGAACGACGCTGGCACCTTCCTCCGCCAGCCGGCGCGCGCCAGCCCGTCCAAGTCCGGACGCCGCCCCGGTCACGAGTACGATCTTGCCGGCGACGCGGCCGCTCATCGCGCGTTCCTCACTTGATTGCCCCTGCCGCGCGGAGCGCGGCGATCTCCGTTTCCGAAAAGCCCCAGTCGCCGAGAGCCGCCGCGGTATGCGCCCCCGGCGCCGGCGGCGGCGAAGGTCGCCCGGGTCGAGTCCTGCTGAAGCGTGGCGCGGGTCCGGGCTGGCGAATGCCGTCGATTTCCACGAAGGTGCCGCGTGCCACGTTGTGCGGATGCTCCATCGCCTCGCCCATGTCGAGGACCGGGGCGAAGCAGACGTCGCTGCCTTCCATAGCCGCACACCATTCCTCCCGCGTGCGGGTGATGAAGGCCTCGCGAAAGCGCTGGCGCAGTTCAGGCCAGCGCTTGCGGTCATGCTGCGCCGGCAAGCTATCCGCATCGAGGCCCAGCCGCTTCAGAAGTTCGCCGTAGAAGCGCCCTTCGATGGAACCGATGGCGACAAAGGCGCCATCCCTGGTCTCGTACACGTCGTACCAGGGTGCGCCGGTATCGAGAATATTCTCGCCGCGCCGGTCGCTCCAGACGCCCATGGCGCGCAGGCCGTAGATGGCCGTCATCAGCGAGGCCGCACCATCCACCATCGCCGCATCGACCACCTGGCCGCGCCCCGACTGGCGCGCCTCGAGCAGGGCACACACCACGCCGAAGGCGAGATAGAGCGCCCCACCCCCGAAGTCGCCCACCAGATTGAGCGGCGGCACCGGCGCTTCGCCCTGCCGGCCAATGGCAGCCAGCGCGCCGGTCAATGCGATGTAGTTGATGTCATGTCCGGCCGCATGGGCAAGCGGCCCATCCTGGCCCCAGCCCGTCATCCGGCCGAAGACCAGCCGGGGATTGGCCGTCAGGCACTCATCCGGTCCCAGACCGAAACGCTCCATCACGCCAGGGCGGAATCCCTCGATCAGGATATCGGCGCCGGCGATCAGCCGCTTGGCGGCCGCCACCGCCTCGGGCCGCTTGAGATTCATCGCGACCGAACGCCGGCCCCGGCCGAGAAGGTCGAATTTCGGGTCGCGCATGATGCCGAGATCGGCGGCTTCCATGCGGTCGATGCGGATGACCTCCGCCCCCATGTCGGAAAGCAGCATGCAGCAGAACGGTCCCGGACCGATGCCCGCCATCTCGACCACCTTGACCCCACGCAATGGACCCATGAAAACAACACCTCCCTCGAACTTCCATCAACCGACCTGCCGCTCGCGCCCCTCCCAATAGGGCCTTCGCAGTTCGCGCTTGAGAAGCTTGCCCGATGGATTGCGCGGCAGCACCCCGACAAAGTCCACCGACTTCGGCACCTTGAAGCCCGCAATGCGCCCGCGCAGGAACGAAATCAGTTCTTCGGCTTCAAGGCGCGCATCCGGCCTGAGCACGACGACCGCCTTGACCGCTTCGCCCCACTTCTCGTCCGGCACGCCGATCACGGCGGCGTCGGCGATCGCGGGATGGGAAAAGATCGCGCTTTCCACCTCGGCCGGATAGATGTTCTCTCCGCCGGAAACGATCATGTCCTTGACCCGGTCGTAGATGTAGAGGTAGCCGTCCTCGTCCATATAGCCGGCATCGCCCGTATGGAACCAGCCATCGCGAATGGCGCGCGCCGTCGCGTCAGCCAGGTTCCAGTATCCCTTCATGACCTGCGGGGAACGACAGATGACCTCGCCCACCTCGCCCGGCGGCAGGTCCTTTCCCGCCGCATCGACGATGCGCAACTCCACGCCCGGCATGGCCCGTCCGCAGGATTTCATCCGCTCGCGCGCATGTGCGCCGTGATCCTCCGGCGGCAGGTAGGTGATGGCGCCGGTCGTTTCGGTCAGGCCGTAGAGTTGGGCGAAGCCGCAGCCGAACACGGCGATCGCACGCTCGAGCACCGGGAGCGGAATGGGTGAGGCACCGTAGGTGATGAGTTCCAGCGAGGAGAAGTCGGTCGCGGCGCTGCCCGGCGTCTCGAGCAGGAACAGGATGACCGCCGGAACGAACAGGATCTTGGTGACGCGGTATTCCGGAATCCGCTGCAGGATCAGGGCCGGATCGACTTCCCGCAGCAGCAGGTTGGTTGCGCCGCTATAGAGCCCGACGATGCCCCAGCCGGAGCCCGCGATATGGAACAGCGGCATGCAGACCAGCACGACATCCTTCTCGTGCCAGCGGCCCCAGCGCTCGATGGCATGGGGAAGCAGGGAGAGGAAGTTGCGATGGGTGAGCTGCGCGCCCTTGGGATGGCCGGTGGTGCCGGAGGTATACATCTGCACCGCCACATCCTCGGGCGAAACGCCAAGTTCCGGATCGCGCCCGTCCGCCGCATCCCGCCAGCCATCGAAGGCTGGCCAGTCGGCATGACCGCCGGCTATGGCGACGATGTGCCGGACGTGCTCCAATCCGTCTCGTATACCTTCGACGAGGCCGACGAAATCCGGCCCGACGAAAAGCATTTCCGCCCGCGCATCCTTCAGGATATAGGCGACTTCCGGCGCGGCGAGCCGGAAATTGACCGGAACGAGGACGGCGCGCGCCCGGATCGCACCCAGCATGAGTTCGAAGAAGCTCGGATCGTTCTTGTCCAGCAAGGCGATCCGCGCGCCGGGGCGGATGCCCGCCGCGATCAGGCCGTTGGCGACGCGGCTCACGCGGCGATCAAGTTCCGCATAGGACAGGCGCCCGCCCTCGTGAACGATCGCCGTCCGCTCGCCAATCCGCAGGCCCTGCTCCCGCGCCATCTGATCCAGGCTTTCGAACGCC
>JAHCJR010000107.1 GCA_026126165.1 Alphaproteobacteria bacterium | reverse complement strand
CGGGCGGCGCCGGCGCCGAGGTCGGCGCCGCGACGGGGAATCTCGGGACGGAGGCTGGAGGGGTGTTCGCTGGAGGACAAGGGAGATCCTTGCTGGGCGGAGGGGTTGATGCCGGGCCGCAGCGGTGTCGCCGTCGGCATGGCGGGCTTCGGAGGATTGGTCGCCGAAGGCGCTGGCTGCGCCGCCGGCTTTTCAACCTCCTCGTGGGTCTTCTTGCGGCCGAACATGGTTAACCCCTGTGAGTTGTTCTTGGGATGCGAGAGTTAACAAGGTCTTATTTCTAACTATTCGCGTCTCAAGTCAAGAACGACGGGGCAGGGACTTGTAGATGTGCACCATGGCGGCCACCGCAATCAGCGGTACCAGGAGGTTGAGGACCGGGATGGTGAACAGGAATGAAATCATACAGCCGGTCAGGAACAGGCGCGTGGCATGGCGGCGGCGCAGCTCTTGCGCCTCGGGGCGGGAGCGGTGGCGGAACGCGACCAGCTCGAAATATTCCCGCCCGAACAGATAACCGTTGAGCGAGAAATAGGCGACGAAGGCGAGCGGCGGCATGGCCAGCAGCAGCACGAGATAGAAGGGAAGCACCAGCAGGTTGAGGCCGAGCACGATGCCGGCGAAGCGGGCGGACTGGATCAGGCCCGGCCAGAATTCCATCGCCTGGCCGGGCGGATCGGCCGGGTAATGGCGCCGCTCGACCGCCAGGGCGACATCGTCGAGAAAGATGCCGACGAAGAGCATGGTGAGCCCGGGAAAGACCAGCGCCATGGCGACCACCAGGCCGAGCCCGGAAAGGATGCCGACCAGGGTGTTGAGCCAGTCTTGCTCGAACTGCGGCAGGAACTGCAGACCCTGCCAGACGGCGATGGCGGTGAAGACATAGGCGGCGAGCGTCAGGCCGACCGCGTTGAGAAGCACCTTGCGGAAGTCCGGATCGCCGATCTGGCGCAGGCCGCGCAGAAAGGGTTCGATCATTTCCCCTCGCGCGGATCGATCGGCACTTTCGCATCGAGCCCGTGCAGCGCCTCGAACAGCCGCGCCGCCGCCAGCACCTTGTGCTCGCCGCGCGGCGGTCCGACGATCTGCAGCCCGACCGGCAACCCCTCGCGCGAGAAGCCGCAGGGCACCGAGATGGCGGGGCAGGAGGTCAGTGTGATGGCGAGGGCCGGAACCACCCAGCTTATGTAGGTGGGGAACTGCACGCCTTCCACTTCCTTCACGTAGCGCTCGCGCTTGTCGTAGGGCAGGGTGATGGCGGTGGGCGTCAGCAGCAGCTCGTAGCGGGAGAAGAAGGCGATCGTGCGCTGGTAGAGCAGGCCGCGCTCGCGCTCCGCCCATGCGATCTCGGCGGCATCGAGCGAGAGGCCCTTCTCGATGTTCCAGATCACCTCGGGCTTGAGCTTGTCGCGATGACGCTCGAGCAGCGGCTGGCGCGCGGCGGCGTAGCCTATGCCGCGCAGCGCCTGGAACATGCGCTCCGCGTCGCCGAAATCGATGCAGTCCTCCACCACCTCGGCGCCGAGATCCTGGAAGGAGGCGGCGGCGCGGGCGACGATCTCGCGCACCTCCCGGTGCACCGGGCCGAGGCCGAGGTCCATCGAGACCGCGACGCGCTTCGGCGCCACCGGCTCCTCCACCGCGCGCAGGAAGGGAATGGCGGGCGCCGGCAGCGAGAGCGGATCGGCCGGATGCTGGCCCGCCTGGGCGTCGAGGAAGAGCGCGGCATCGCCGACGTTGCGCGCCATCGGCCCTTCCACCGCCATGGTCTGGAAAGGGAGCGCGGCCGGTCCATGGGCGACGCGGCCGGGCGCCGGGCGGAAGCCGATGACGCTGCAGAAACTCGCCGGCGTGCGCAGCGAGCCGCCGAGATCGCTGCCCGAGGCGAGCCAGACCTGGCCGGTGGCCAGCGCCACGGCCGAGCCGCCGGAGGAGCCGGCCGGCGTCAACGCGGTGTTCCAGGGATTGGCGGTGGTGCCGAAGACCTCGTTGAAGGTCTGCGCCCCGGCGCCGAATTCCGGCGTGTTGGACTTGGCGACGATGGCGGCGCCCTTCGCCTCCAGCATCTCGACCGAGGCATCGGAGCGTTCCGGTACATGGTCGGCGAAGATCGGCGAGCCGTAGGTGGTGCGCACGCCGGCCACGTCCACCAGGTCCTTGATCGCCACGGGGAGGCCGTAGAGATAGCCGGGCGGCGGATCGGCCGGCCGGCGCAGGACCTCCTCGCGCACGAAGGCTCGCGCGCGCTCGAAGCAGCGCGTCGGCAGTGCGTTGACGACAGGGTCGGTCTCGGCGACGCGCGCCTCGACCAGATCGATCAGCTCCAGCGCCGAAACTTCGCCGCGCGCCAGCAGCCGCACCACCTCGCGGGCGGATTTCCTGAGCAGTTCATGCATGCGGGCCCGAGTATCGGCGGCGCCGCGGCCAAAGACAATGGGGCCAGATCGTTCAGACCTCCGCTCTCTCCCGCGCCGCATCGAGGCGGGCGCGGAGATCGGGCGGCGGGTCGCTCCAGGGGAAATCGGCGCGCAGGCGGTGCAGCCTGGTGCGCGCCGCCCAGGCGGCGCGGTCGAGCACGAGATGCACGTGGCCGGGCAGAGCGGGCGCGGGGGCCATCTCGCGGCGATAGCCATGGAAGCGGTGCAGGTCGATGACCTCCTCGTTGTCGGCGCGCACCTCCGCCTCGATGCGGAACAGGCGGAGATCGAAGAAGAGCCAGTTATAGAGATAGGGCGGCACCAGCCCGCCGAGGCCGAGTGCCGCGTCGTCGCCCAGATAATAGCCCCAGGAGGCGGCGCCGGCCGTGAGATCGAGGCGGGCCACGTTGATGAAGCCGGCGGGGCGCCCGCCCGCCTCGACGATCCAGTGGTGATAGTCGGCGCGCGCGCGGCAGGCCTCGAGCCAGCGCCGCTGGCTCTCCAGGTCGCCCTCGAAGCGGCTGCTCATGCGCCGCGCCACGCGCTCCGATTGGCGCCAGCGCAGGATCAGCGCCGCATCGTCATGCCCGGGTTCGCGAAAGACGATGCCGGCCATGCCTGTTTCCTCAGAGCCGCTTGAAGCGATGCCCGACCGCCACCTCGCCGAAGCGGATGCGGTGCGGGCGCATATGTTCGGGCAGCCGGGCGCGGAACCATTCGCGCAGGGCGGCGCGGTCGGCTTGCGCGCCGGGGCGCAGTTCGCAGGTCAGCTCCACATGCTGCCCCGTGATCGGATTGGCGACGCCCACCGCGCGCGCCTGGCGCATGTCGGGATGGGCGAGCGCCACCCGCTCCACCTCGCCGGGCAGGAACTTGAGGCCGCCGACCGAGATCGTCTCGCTGACCCGCCCGACGATGCGCAGCCACCCGCCGTCCTGTTCCACCAGATCGCGCGTGTCGTACCAGCCCTCCGCATCAAAGGGCGAGGGCGCGTTGAGATAGCCCAGCATGCGCCCCGCCGCGCGCAGGAAGAGCCTTCCTGCCTCGATGCGCGTCTCGACGCCCTCGCCGCCCACCTGCATCCAGAGCTGATCGCGCGCGCGCGTGCGCACCCGCAGGATGCCGAGTTCCGACATGCCGTAGGTCTGGCGGAAATCCACGCGGGGCAGCAGCGCGCAGAGCCGCCGCAAGGTGCCTTCGTCCATGCGCTCCGTGCCATAGGTGATGGCGCGAAGCGAGGCGGGCAGGCCCTCCTCCAGCAGGCCGCCGATCAGCAGCATGCGCAGGAAGGTGGGCGTGGTCGGCAGCAGCTCGACGGCGAAATCGCGGATGTCGGCCAGCACCGCTTCCGGCATGCGCCCCGAGGGCACCACCACCTGGCCGCCATTGAAGAGCGTGTGCAGCAGGGTATTGATGCCGCCGATATGGTCGAACAGCAGGAAGCTCAAGGTGCGCAGGGTCGGGCGCGGCGTGCGGTAGCGCGCGAGGAAGCGGGAGAAATCGTGCAGGATCGCCTTCGGCCGCCCGGTGGTGCCCGAGGAGAAAAGAATCAGTCCGGGATGGCCGTGCCGGCGCAGCTCGTCCAGCAGCGGATGGGCCGCGCGCTCCTGCCGCAAGCGCCGCACCGCGCCATCCTCGATCGCCAGATCGGCGAGGCCCGATGCGAGGAAATAGTCATGATCGGCCTGGGTGGCGCGGGTCAGCGGCATGATGACGGCGCCCGCCTCGATCAGGCGCAGCAGGGCGAGGATGCTCGGCGCGTCGAAATCGCCGACCAGCGCCACCACGTCGCCCGCGCGCACCTCACCGAGGCCGGGCACCGCCGCCGCCAGCACGTCCGCGAGCGAGAGTTCCATCTCCCGCCCGAGCAGGAACGGCCGGCGCGGATCGCCCTGGCGGCCTGCCAGTTCCTCAAGGAGGCTCATCAGGCACCACCCACATGCAGGACCTGGCCGGACATCATGGCCGCCGCGTCGCCGAGCAGGAAGGCGACGAGCTGCCAGACATCCTCCGCCTCGGCCATGCGCGGCACCACCTGGCGGGCCACGATCGCGTCGATCTGGCCCTTCGGCACATGGCGGATCAGGTCGGTCTCGACCGGACCCGGCGCGATCGTGTTCACGGTGACGGCGAAATCGGCCATCTCGCGGGCGAAGGCGCGGCTGAAACCCTCGACGCCGCTCTTCGCCGCGACATAGGCCGCCTCGCCGCGGAGGCCGAGCGCCACCGCGATGGTGGAGAAATTGACGATGCGCCCGCCGCGCCTTCGCGCCAGCAGCCGCCCCATCTCGGCGCAGCAATACATGGTGCCGAGCAGGTTGACCTCGACCAGGCGCCGCATGGTCTCCGGCGGCGTCGCCAGCAGCAGGTTCATGGAGGCGATGCCGGCCGCATTGACCAGCCCGTGCAGGCGTGGCTCCCCGCGCAGGGCGCGGAAGGTCTCGCGCACCGCCGCGCTGTCGGCCACATCGCAGGCGCGCATCTCGAACGGCGCGCCGGCATCGGTCTGGCGCGCGAGGCCGATGACGCGCCAGCCGGCCGCCTGGGCGCGCATCGCCACATGGCGGCCGATGCCGCGCGAGGCCCCGCTCACCACCAGCGTGCGCGGCCCGTCCATTGCCTCAGCCCTTCAGGCCGTGCAGATGGGTAGCCAGGCTCTCGACCGTGCGGAAGATGGACCGGCTCTGCGACATCGCGCTGTCGGAGGTCCAGTCGAACGTCACGCCAAGGTGCTCCTCCGCGAACTCCTCGAGCGCCAGCAGGATCTCCACCAGCGCCCGCGACTTCACCACCGCGCGCGGGCCGATCAGCGGCGTCGCCGGCGCAATCCCGGCGAGCGGCAGCTCGCCCGCTTCCGCCACCGTGCGGCGCACATGTTCCATAATCTCGCTTGCGTCCATGCAGCCCTCGTCCTTCGCCGCCCTGCTTGAAACATGTCCGGCGGGCGGCCTCAAGCGGCCGGGGCCTTCTCTCGCGCCATTGTGATGGCCGGTCGTGGAAACCGCCCCGGCGCGTGATCGCGCGGCCATGGGAAGGATTCATTTCGTCCCGGCGATGGACTAGACTGCGCCCGGACCTGCCGGAGGGAGAAGGCCATATGACCGAACCGACGCTCGATGTCATCGGCATCGGCAATGCGATCGTCGACGTGCTTTCGAACAGCGAGGACGCATTCCTCGTGGGCCATGGCCTGCAGAAGGGCGCCATGACGCTGATCGATGCCGCGCGGGCGGAGGCGCTCTACGATGCCATGGGTGCCGGCATCGAATGCTCCGGCGGCTCGGCCGCCAACACCATTGCGGGCATCGCCTCGCTCGGCGGCACGGCGGGCTTCGTCGGCAAGGTGCGCGACGACGCGCTCGGGCGCATCTTCGCCCACGACATGCGGGCGCTCGGCGTGCGCTTCGCCACCCCGCCTTCCGATGCGGGGGCGGCCACGGCGCGCTGCCTCATCTTCGTCACCCCCGACGCGCAGCGCACCATGCAGACCTATCTCGGCGCCTGCCTCGAACTCACCCCCGACGACATCGTGGAGGAGGAGATCGCCGCCGGGCACATCCTCTATCTGGAAGGCTATCTCTGGGACCCGCCGCGCGCCAAGGAAGCCTTCCGCAAGGCCATGAAGATCGCCCATGCCCATGGCCGGCTGGTGGCGCTCACCCTGTCGGACGCCTTCTGCGTCGAGCGCCACCGCGAGGAGTTCCGCGAGCTGGTCGAGAACCACGTGGACATCCTGTTCGCCAACGAGCAGGAGATCCTCTCGCTCTACCAGGTGCGCGATTTCGACGCCGCGCTGCAGCAGGTGCGCCAGCTTCCCGGCGTCACCGCGCTCACCCGCTCGGCCAAGGGCTCGGTCGTGGTCTCCGGCGAGGAGATCCATATCGTCGATGCCGATCCGGTGGCCCGCGTCGTCGACACGACCGGCGCCGGCGATCTCTATGCCGCGGGCTTCCTCTATGGCATGAGCCAGGGCCTGCCGCTGCGTACCTGCGCGCGCATCGGCGGCCTTGCCGCGGCGGAGGTGATCGGCCATGTCGGCGCCCGCCCGCAGGTGCCGCTGGCCCGCCTGCTGGCGGAGAAGCTCGCCATCCGCGCCTGATCCCGCCCGCACCGGTGCGCGCGCTTCGCGAGATCGGTGTCGCCGGCGGCGGCGCCTGGGGTTCGGCACTCGCCCATGTGGCGGCCGCCTCGGGTCCGGTCCGGCTGTGGCTGCGCTCGGCCGATCTGGCGGAGACGATCGGCCGCACGCACGAGAACCCGACCTATCTGCCCGGCATCCGCCTCCATGACGCCATCGCGGCCAGCGCCGATCCGGCCGCGCTCGCCGGCCTGCCGGCGATCCTGCTCGCGGTGCCGACCCAGTTCCTGCGTGCCACGGCGGAGGCGCTCGCGCCCCATCTGGCGGCCGATGCGCTGATCGTGGTCTGCGCCAAGGGCATCGAGCGCACGAGCGGGCGCCTCGCCGGCGAGGTGGCGCGCGAGGCGCTGCCCGGCCGGCCGCTCGCCATCCTGTCCGGCCCGACCTTCGCCGAGGAAGTGGCGCGCGGCCTTCCCGCCGCGGTGACGCTTGCCGCCGCCGATGCCATGCTGGCGCGCGCGCTGGCCGACCGGCTCGGCCAGCCGGCCTTTCGTCCCTATCTGAGCGACGACATGACCGGGGCCGAGGTCGGCGGCGCGGTCAAGAACGTGCTCGCCATTGCCTGCGGCATCGTGCAGGGGCGCGGCCTCGGCGAGAATGCGCGCGCCGCGCTGATCACCCGCGGCATGGCGGAGATGCTGCGCCTCGGCCTGGCGCTCGGCGCGCGGGCGGAGACGCTGATGGGCCTTTCGGGCCTCGGCGATCTGGTGCTGACCTGCACCGGCGCCAAGTCGCGCAACATGACGCTCGGCCGGGCACTGGGCGAAGGCCAGCGGCTCGATGCCATCCTCGCCGCCCGCCGCTCGGTGGCGGAGGGTGTCGCCACCGCGCCGGCGCTCGCCGCGCTGGCCGGCCGGCTCGGCATCGAGATGCCGATCGCCGGGGCGGTGGATGCGATCCTGCATCGCGGCGCCTCGATCGACGGCGCCATCGCGGCGCTCCTGGCCCGGCCCCTGCGCGAGGAAAACCCGCTAGTCTGAGTGGAAGAAGGTAGGAGAAGGAGTACGCCATGCTGTTCGCCATCCATTGCATCGACCGGTCGGGGCAGATGCAGCTTCGCCTCGATCACCGCCCGGCCCATCTCGAACATCTCAAGGCGGCCGGCGCGCGGATCAAGTTCGCCGGCCCTCTGCTCGACGAGGCGGGCGAGAAGCCGGTCGGCAGCCTGATTCTGGTTGAATGCGCCGATCTTGCCGCCGCCCGCGCCTTCGCCGATGCCGATCCATATGCGAAAGCCGGCCTGTTCGAGCGCGTGCATCTCGCGCCCTGGCGCCATGTGCTCGGATCGGGGCTCTGAACATGGCCCACTGGCTGGTCAAGAGCGAGCCCGGCACCTGGTCCTGGGACGATCAGGTCAAGGCCGGGCGCACGCACTGGGACGGCGTGCGCAATCATCAGGCAGCGAACAACCTGCGTGCCATGAAGAAGGGCGAGCGCTGCTTCTTCTATCACTCGGGCGAGGAGCGGCGGATCGTCGGCATCGTCGAGGTGGTGCGCGAAGCCTATCCGGACCCGAAGGATGCCACGGGCAAGTTCGTCATGGTCGACATGGCGGCGCCGATGCCGCTCAAGACACCGGTGAGCCTCGCCGACATCAAGGCCGACCCGCTGCTCCGCGAGATGGCGCTGGTGCGCCAGAGCCGGCTTTCGGTGATGCCGGTCGAACCGGCGCAGTGGAAGCTGCTCTGCCGGCTGGGCGGCGTCAAACCGTGACGCCGGCCGCCCGCTACCCGCGCGACATCCAGTCCGCGTAGTCGCGGGCGAGATCGCCGACGGTTGCCTCCAGCAGCCTCGCCCCCATTTCGGGGCTGGCGAGATCGGGGTTGGAGCCGATGCGCCCGTCGGGAAAGGCCCGCCGGTAATCGGCGGCATCGGCGAATTCGCCCATCGGCGCGATCTCGGGCTCCATCTTCATGTGCCGCACCGCTTCCGGATGGGCATGCCAGGTGAGCGAGACTTCCGAGGGCGTCGCATGGCTGCCTTCCGCATTGCCGAAAGTCTCGCGCGAGAGCCGCTTCACGGCCTCGCTCTCCCACCAGTTGCGCAGCCGGCAGCGTATGCCGGGCGAGTTGGAGCCGGGGCCGAGGCTGGCCTCGGCATAGATCTCGGAGAAGGCGGCAGTGACCGTGGCCACGTTGCCGCCATGGCCGTTGACGAAATAGAAGCGGCGGAAGCCATGTTTGGCGAGCGAGGCCACCATGTCGCGCACCACGGCGATGAGCGTCGAGGGACGGAGCGTCATCGAACCGGCGAAAGCCAGGTGATGCTGGGCCATGCCGACGGCGATGGTGGGGGCGACCAGCGCCTGCACCCGCTCGCCCAGGCTGCGGCCGACGACTTCGGCGCAGATCGCGTCGGTGCCGATCAACCCGTTCGGGCCATGCTGCTCGGTCGATCCGATCGGCATGATGATTCCGGTGCTGCGACGGAGATATGCCTCCACCTCGGACCAGGTTTGCAGATGCAGCAGCATGTTCCCTCGCTTCCACGGAAAAGGCGGACAATCTGGCGCGAAGCGCGCGCCGGGGCAAGGGCGGCGCCGGGCTTTGCACTGTGTTAATACCGATGGTGTTTGCTGAAAGGGCATGCTGGGCTTGCGCGGGCTGGACGGGCCGGACCCGGGCGCGGGCGCGGCAGAACAGGCAGGGGCGGTG
>JAHCJR010000106.1 GCA_026126165.1 Alphaproteobacteria bacterium | reverse complement strand
TCAACCCAGCAAGACACCAACGGTCGTCATGTCCCCTGCCCCGATCTCATCCAGCCTGTCCTATGCCGAACCAGACCGCGCCATGGGCCCGGCCATCCGCCGGGGCTTCGGCCGGCACTGTCCGGCCTGTGGCAAGGGCCCGATCTTCGGCCGCTTCCTGAAGGTCAACGATGCCTGCGGCGAATGCGGCACGGAGCTGCATCATCACCGCGCCGACGATGCGCCGCCCTATTTCACCATCTTCATCGTCGGCCATATCGTCATCCCGCTGCTGCTTCTCCTCGAGCGGCAGGCGATGCCGCCGACCTGGCTGCACATGGCGCTCTGGCTGCCGCTCACGCTCCTGCTCTCGCTCTGGTTCCTGCCGCGCGTCAAGGGCGCGCTGATCGGCTTGCAGTGGGCCAAGCGGATGCACGGCTTCGGCGGAGATCATGACTGATTCAGCCCCCGCGGCGCGGGCGCGGGTGCGCCCGCGCGATGCGGCCAGCCTGATCCTGCTCGACCCGGATGCGGGGACGGTGCTGATGGGCCGTCGGGCCAGGCGCCATCGCTTCCTCCCCGACCTCTTCGTCTTTCCCGGCGGCCGGGTGGACGCGGCCGACCGGCAGGTGCCCGTGATCCGGCCCTACCGCCCCGAGATCGCCGAGGCGCTGGCCAGGACCGGCTCCGGCCGGCTGGCGCAGGCACTGGGCTGCGCCGCCGTGCGCGAGACCTTCGAGGAAACCGGCCTGCTGATCGGCCAGACGCCCCATGGCTGCGCCGCCGCCGATCTGGCGCCGCTCGAATACGTGGCGCGCGCCATCACGCCGCCCACCAGCCCGATCCGCTTCCATGCCCGCTTCTTCCTCACCGAGCGGGCCAGCACGCGCGGCGAGCCGCGCAGCAACGGCGAGCTGATCGATCTCGACTGGTATCCGATCGAGGAGGCGCTGCGGCTGCCGGTCGCCGACATCACCGAGTTCGTGCTGGGCGAGTTGCGCCGCCGCCTCGCCGGCGAGCCGGTGCTCGGCCCGCTGCGCTGGAGCTACCGCTCCGGCAAGCGCGTCATCCGGCGTGGCTGAACGGATCCTGTCGCCGGGAGAGCGCCGGCTGGCGCTGTTCTCCGTCATCGGCGCGATCAGCGTGGTCGGCGTGCAGATCGGCCTGTTCATGCCGCTGCTCTCGCTCGTGCTCGAGGCGCAGGGCGTCTCACCTTTCCTGATCGGGCTCAATGCTGCCTTCGGCTCGTCCGCCGTGGCACTCTTCGCGCCCTTCGTGCCGTCCGCGGTCCGCCGGATGGGCAGCGCGCGTTTCATGCTGGGCTGCTTCGCCCTTGCCGTGGCCTGCGTGCTGCTGCTGCGTATCTTCGACAATGTCTGGGCATGGTTTCCCATCCGCTTCGCCTTCAACATGGCGATCGTCGGCCTGTTCATCGCCTCGGAAGCCTGGATCGGTACGCTCGCCGACGAGAGGAGCCGCGGGCGCATCGTCGGACTCTATGCCGCCTGCCTTGGCGGCGGCTTCGCCCTCGGCCCGGCGCTTCTCAGCGTCACCGGCAGCGCCGGCTGGCCACCCTTCCTGGCCGGCGCGGCCATCATGGCAGCCGGCAGCCTGCCTCTCTTCGCCGCCTGGCGCTTCGCCCCGGTCATGCCAGGACGCGCCGCCTTCAGCGTGCTGGGCTTCCTGCGCGTCGCCCCTACCCTGGCGCTTGCCGTGCTCGTCTTCGGCCTGATCGAAACCACCGCCTATTCGCTGCTGGCGGTGCAGGGAATGCGGCTGGGCCAGAGCGAGGTCTTCGCCACCCGTGCCCTCTCGCTCTTTGCTGTCGGCGCAATCATCTTGCAGCTTCCCATCGGCTGGCTGGCCGACCGGATAAACCGCTACATGGTGCTGATCCTCTGCGCCGCCGCCGCGCTCGCCGGGCCGCTCGCCCTGCCCCATCTGAGCGCGGCACCCATCGCCTGGCTCGCCGTCATCTTCCTCTGGGGCGGGCTCGCCACCGGGCTCTACACCGTCGCGCTCACCATCGTCGGCGAACGCTTTCGGGGCGCCGACCTGGTGGCGGCCAACGCCGCGCTCGGCATGCTCTATGGCCTCGGCGCCATGATCGGACCGGCCTCCGGCGGGGCGGCCATGCAACTCTGGCCCGGTCAGGGCCTGATGGGCGCGCTGGCGGCGGCCGCCTTCCTGGTGCTGGCCACCGCCCTGCTGCGGCGCTCCTGGCGCCATGCGGGCGGCCGGAAAATACCTTGACTTGGGGCGCCCTGCCGTTATTTTCCCGGCTTCCAGAACAGTTCCGAGCGAGCGGAGTATTGGCCATGGCCAAGCCGACCACCCTGAAGATCAAGCTGCTGAGCACCGCGGATACCGGATACTTCTATGTGACCAAGAAGAATCCGCGCACCAAGACGGAAAAGCTCACCCTGAAGAAGTATGATCCGGTGGCGCGCAAGCATGTCGAGTTCAAGGAAGCCAAGATCAAGTAAGCAGCGTAACGTGCTGATCTGAAATAGAAAAAGGCCGCCTTGAAGGCGGCCTTTCGCGTTATTGGCTTGGACCCGGCCGGCCGCTATGCTGCCGCTCCGCACCGGGCGAAAAGGGAGGAAAAAGCATGTCGGCGACCGCAACCCTCGACGACTGGAAAAGCCGCGCGGCATCGCTCTCGATCCGCGGCCAGGCCTTCATCGGCGGCAAATCCGAAGCGTCCGAAACCGGCAAGACCTTCGACTGCGTCAGCCCGATCGACGGCAAGGTCATCGCCAAGGTCGCGGCCTGCGAGGCGCCTGACGTGGAAAAGGCGGTGCGGGCCGCCCGCGCGGCTTTCGAATCGGGCGTCTGGTCGAACATGGCGCCGGCGAAGCGCAAGCGCGTCCTGCTCAAGTTTGCCGATCTGATCCTGAAGAACCGCGACGAACTGGCCCTGCTCGAAACCCTGGACGTGGGCAAGCCGATCCGCTTCTCCACCGTGGTCGACATACCGGGCGCGGCGGCGGCCATCGCCTGGTATGCCGAGGCCATCGACAAGCTCTATGACGAGATCGCCCCGACCGATCCCTCGGCCATCGCCATGATCATGCGCGAGCCGGTCGGCGTCGTGGCGGCGGTGGTGCCGTGGAATTTCCCGCTGCTGATGGCCTCCTGGAAGATCGGGCCGGTGCTGGCCGCCGGCAATTCGCTGATCCTCAAGCCGGCGGAGCAGTCGCCGCTGACTGCCCTGCGGGTGGCGGAGCTGGCAGCGGAAGCCGGCATTCCCGAGGGTGTCTTCAATGTGGTGCCGGGTTTCGGCGAGACGGCGGGCCAGGCACTCGGGCGGCACATGGATGTCGATTGCGTGACCTTCACCGGCTCGACGGAAGTGGGCAAGCTGTTCCTGAAATATGCCGGCGAATCGAACATGAAGCGCGTGTCGCTGGAATGCGGCGGCAAATCGCCCAACATCGTGCTGGCCGATGCGCCGAACCTCGACGCGGCGGCCAAGGCGGCGGCCTTCGGCATTTTCTTCAACCAGGGCGAGGTCTGCAACGCGGGCTCGCGGCTGCTGGTGCAGGAAAGCATCAAGGACGAGTTCCTGGAGAAGGTCATGGCGGTCGGCAAGCGGATGCAGCCGGGCAACCC
The DNA here is from genome assembly GCA_026126165.1 of Alphaproteobacteria bacterium. Taxonomy (GTDB): domain Bacteria; phylum Pseudomonadota; class Alphaproteobacteria; order Ferrovibrionales; family Ferrovibrionaceae; genus JAHCJQ01. The sequence goes on along the minus strand of JAHCJR010000106.1, from coordinate 5,644 downwards.
GCTCGACCCCGCAACCATGATGGGCGCCATGGTCGACCGCACGCAGACCGAACGGGTCATGGGCTACATCGAGGCAGGCCGCAAGGCCGGCGCCGAACTCAAGATGGGCGGCAAGCAGGCGAACACGGAGAGCGGCGGCTTCTACGTCGAGCCGACGGTCTTCGACAAGGTCGATAATGGCATGAAGATCGCCCAGGAGGAGATCTTCGGCCCCGTCCTCTCGACCATCACCTTCAAGGATGCGGCCGACGCGATCCGCATCGGCAACGACACGATCTATGGCCTTGCCGCCGCGGTCTGGACCCGCGACATCACCACCGCGCACAAGGTGGCACGCGCGCTGAAGGCGGGGCTGGTCTGGGTCAATGCCTACGATGCGGGGGACATCACCATTCCATTCGGCGGCTACAAACAGTCCGGCTTCGGCCGCGACCGCTCGCTGCACGCGCTGGAGAAATACACCCAGCTCAAGACGACCTGGATCAATATCGGCTGAGACGCGGGGGTCGGGCGGACCGGGGTCAGGCGGCCATGACCACCTGGTCGCGGCCGCCATGCTTGGCGCTGTAGAGGGCACCGTCCGCCCGCTTGACCAGCGCGTCCGGCGCCTCGGCTTCCGCCAGCATGGCAACGCCGATGGAGCAGGTCACGGTGAGCTGTCCGGCTCCGCCATTGATCGGAAACGGCGCCTCGCTGATCTGCCGCCGCAGCCGCTCGGCGACCAGATGGGCCGTCTCGCGGTCGGTGTCGGGCAGCACGACCATGAATTCCTCGCCGCCGTAACGGGCCGCCAGGTCGACGCCGCGCACGTTGCGGCGGATGCGGTTGGCGAATTCGCGCAGCACCTCGTCGCCGGCGGCATGGCCGTTCTCGTCGTTGATCTTCTTGAAAAAGTCGATATCGATCATCAGCACGGCGAGATCGTAGCGTTCCTTGCCCCGGCGGGAGATCAGGGTCTCCAGATGGGTCGAGACATAGCGCCGGTTATACATGCCGGTCAGCGCATCGGTGACCGCCATGGTGACGCTGCGATGATAATTGTTGCGCAGCCGGTCCTGATAGGCCTTGCGGCGAACCTGGGTGCGGACCCGCGCCAGCAGCTCGTTGCGATCGATCGGCTTCACCACATAGTCGGTGACGCCAAGTTCCAGCCCCTTGAGCAGGCGCTTCTTGTCGATCGGATCGACAAGAATGAGGATCGGGACCTGCCGCGTCTCTTCCGCCGCACGAAGCTGGGAGCAGAAGCGAAGACCGTCGGCCCCGCCATGGTCGAGATCGACGATCACCAGGGAGAAATCCTCGCCGCGCGCCCGCTGCATGGCTTCGTTGGCATCGGCGATACCGATGATCGAATAGCGCCCGCCAAGCGCCTCAGAGATCCGCGTCGCATCGCGGCCCTGTTCCTGCAGGGCAAGGACGCGCGCCCCGTCGCACGAGGGCTCGCCATCACCGTCACCTTCGATCAGCCCGATCGAATCGGATGTCGCCTCGCGCAGGCGCAATTCGTCGAACATCAGCTTGAGGCGCACCAGCGAGCGCACGCGCGCGAACAGTGCGACATCGTCCACCGGCTTGGTCAGGAAATCGTCGGCGCCGGCTTCGAGCCCCTGCACGCGGTCGCTCTGGTCGTTGAGTGCGGTGACCATGATGACCGGAATATGCTGGGTGGCGGGGTCGGCCTTGAGGCGCCGGCAGACCTCGAATCCGTCCATGCCGGGCATCATCACATCGAGCAGGATAATGTCGGGATGCTCGCGATGCGCCTGCTCCAGCGCCTTCAGCCCGTCGCTGGCGGTGACGACCTCGAAATACTCGCTGCCGAGCTTCGCCTCGAGCAGTCGCACGTTCGCCGGCACATCATCGACGACCAGAACGCGCGCTGACATCCCCTGCCCCGCTCAGTCCAGGAAGCGGCGGACCGTTTCGATGAACTTGCCGACGGAAATCGGCTTGGCGATATAGGCCTCGCATCCGCCCTCGCGAATGCGGTCCTCGTCTCCCTTCATGGCGAAGGCGGTGACGGCGATCACCGGAATTGCCGACAACTCCTCGTCCTCCTTGATCCACTTGGTGATCTCGAGGCCCGATACTTCGGGGAGCTGGATGTCCATCAGGATCAGGTCGGGGCGGTGCTTGCGCGCCAGGGCAAGCGCCTCAAGGCCGTCGCGTGTCTGGATGGTGACATAGCCGTGCGCCACGAGCAGGTCGTGGAACAGTTTCATGTTCAGTTCGTTGTCTTCAACAATGAGAACTGTCTTTGACATCCGGTCTTGATTCTCTTTGGGCCCCGCGGCCGGTCGCGCGATCCGATGCGAACGTGCCGGAACCTGTTTACCATCGGGACGTTGAATATTCCATGCAAAAGCCAGCGCCCCTCGCGGACCATTTGTGATATGGATTGGTTAACATCATATGAAAACCTCGTTAATTCCGGCGGTTGGCGGCTGTGTCATCTCGGGTAATATTCGCGCGTATGGAGAAGTTTTCTGCCGAGACATTGGCGTTGCGCGCACTAGCCTATATCGCGAGCCGGGAAGAGGCGCTCGAGCGGATGCTTGCCGTCTCCGGGCTCGAACTGGCGGAGGTGAAGGCGCGGGCCGCCGAGCCCGACTTCCTGGCCGGCGTGCTCGACTATCTGCTGGGCGAGGAGCCTCTGCTGCTGCGCTTCTGCGAAGACGAGGGGATCGACCCGGGCTGGCCGGCACGGGCGCGCCTGGCGCTTCCCCATGGGCGGGCGGAGGAGCATCCGTGAGCGGCGAGGGCGCGGGATCGCGGCTGCATCCGGAAGTGGCCGAACAGCTCGCCGGTCTGCGGCCGCGCGCCGACCGGCCCCTCATCGTCACCGATGCGGACGAGGTGCTGTTCCTGTTCATGCGGGGCTTCGAGACATTCCTGCGCGAGAACGGCTTCTACTTCGACTGGGCGAGCTATGCCCTTGTCGGCAATATCCGCCGCGCCCACGACGAGACGCCCGCCGGCGCGGACGAGGCGCGCGGGCTGCTCGGCCGCTTCTTCGAGGAACGGACCGAAACGATGGAACCGGTGCCCGGCGCGGCCGATGCCCTGCACCGGCTCGCGCGCCGCGCCGACATCGTCGTCCTTTCCAACCTGCCGATCACCCAGCGCGCCGCCCGCAGCCGGGCCCTGGCGCGGGCCGGCATGGATTTTCCCCTGATCGCCAACCAGGGCATGAAGGGCGCCGCCGTCCGGCATCTGGCGGAGGGGGTCGCCGCGCCGGTCTTCTTCATCGACGACATCCCCCATCACCACGCCTCGGTGCGCAAGCATGCGGAGCATGTTCAGCGCCTGCATTTCATCGCCGATGCCAGGCTCGCCGGGCTGCTGGGGCCGAACGAGGACTGCCACCATCGCGCGGAACTCTGGCCCGATGCCTTCGCCTGGATCGATGGCCACCTGGTCCGGGCGGGCTTCTGAGCCATGCGGATCGGCGTCGATCTGGGCGGCACGAAGATCGAGGCGCTGGCGCTCGGCCCCGGCGGCAGGGAACTGGCGCGCCAGCGTACTCCGACACCGCGCGACGATTACGACGCCATCGTGCGCGCCATCGCCGGACTGGTGGAGGCCGTCGAAGCCCGAGCCGGTGGACGTGGCAGCGTCGGTGTCGGCATCCCCGGCACCATCTCGCCGGCCACGGGCCGGATCAAGAATGCCAATACCGTGTGTCTGATCGGGCATCGGCTCGACCGCGACCTGGAGGCGGCGCTGGGCCGGCCGGTGCGGCTGGCCAACGATGCCAACTGCTTTGCCCTCTCCGAGGCGCTCGACGGCGCCGCGACGGGCGCGGAGACGGTGTTCGGCGCCATTCTCGGTACCGGCTGCGGTGGTGGACTTGTCGTGCACGGCAGGGAGATCCGCGGCCGCAACGCCATCGCCGGCGAATGGGGGCACAATCCCCTGCCCTGGCAGGACGCGGAGGAGTATCCCGGGCGGCGCTGTTATTGCGGCAAGCTGGGCTGCCTCGAGACTTTTCTTTCCGGCCCGGGCCTCGTGGCCGATCACCGGACGCGCCATCCGGAGAGCACGCTTTCCGCACCGGAAATCTTCGCCGCCGCCGAGGCAGGGGAGCGCGCGGCCGAGGAAACCGTCCTCCGTTACGAGCGCCGCCTCGCCAAGAGCCTCGCCACCGTCCTCAACCTGTTCGATCCGGACATCGTCGTGCTGGGCGGCGGCCTGTCCAACAATCCCAGGCTCTATGAAAACGTGCCGCGACTCTGGCAGGATTGGGCTTTCAGCGACGTGGTGACCACGGAACTGGTCAAGGCCCGGCACGGCGACTCTTCGGGCGTCAGAGGTGCCGCCTGGCTCTGGCCGGAATCCGCCGAAGGATGAACCGATCATGCCCGCGCTTTGCCGGGACTGCTTCTCCGCCGTGGCACCGGAGGCGCCGCGCTGCGCCGCCTGCGGTTCGCCGCGCCTGCGCCGGCATGATGAACTCCTCGACCTCTCCATAGCCCATCTCGACTGCGACGCTTTCTATGCGGCCGTCGAGAAGCGGGACGATCCCTCGCTTGCCGACAAGCCGGTCATCGTGGGAGGCGGACGGCGCGGCGTCGTCTCGACCGCCTGCTACGTCGCGCGCCTGTACGGCGTGCGCTCGGCCATGCCGATGTTCAAGGCGCTCAAGGCCTGCCCGAATGCGGTGGTGATCCGGCCGAATATGAAGAAGTACGCTGCAGTCGGCGCCGAGGTCCGTCGCCTGATGGAGGAAGCGACGCCGCTGGTCGAGCCGCTTTCCCTCGACGAGGCATTTCTCGACCTATCGGGGACCGAACGACTGCACCGCCATGCGCCGGCGGAAACATTGATGCGGCTGGCGCGCCGCATCGAACAGGAGATCGGCATCACCGTCTCCATCGGCCTCAGCTACAACAAGTTCCTGGCCAAGCTCGGCTCCGACCTCGACAAGCCGCGCGGCTTCGCCGTGATCGGTCGGGCCGAGGCGCGCGCTTTTCTCGCCGCGCGTCCCGTCTCCGCCATCTGGGGGGTCGGTCGCGCCATGCAGGAGCGTCTTGCGCGCGACGGCCTGACCACCATCGCCCAGCTTCAGGACATGGACGAGCGCACCCTGGTCGGCCGCTACGGCGGCATCGGCCTGCGGCTCTACCGCTTTGCGCGTGGCGAGGATGCGCGGCGCGTCGATCCCGACGGCGAGGTCAAGAGCATTTCGGCGGAAACCACGTTCGACACCGATGTCAGCGATGCGCGCGAGCTGGAGGCAATCCTCTGGCCGCTCTGCGAAAAGGTCTCGCGCCGGCTCAAGCGCGCGGGCCTCGCCGGGCGCACCCTGACGCTCAAGCTCAAGACCGCGAAGTTCCGCCTGGTCACCCGTCAGGCCAGCCTCGGCACGCCGACGCAGCTTGCCGAAGTGATCTTCCGCGAGGCGCTGGCGCTGCTGCGGCGCGAGGCCGACGGGACGCCATGGCGCCTGATCGGCATTGGCGCCAGTGTCTTCGCGCAACCGTCCGAGGCCGACCGGCCGACACTTCTTGAACCCGACCGCGCCCGCAAGGCAAAGCTCGAACAGGCGATGGACCGGCTGCGCGAGCGCTTCGGCGAAGAGACGATCGGCAAAGGCCGCGGCCTGCGCCGATAGGCGCCGCCCTCACACCCGCCCTCTCCCGCA
>JAHCJR010000105.1 GCA_026126165.1 Alphaproteobacteria bacterium | reverse complement strand
TGAATGTGCGGCGAGACCCGATGCGCACTTTTCCGGGCTGGCCGCTCGCCGTCAAGGGAAAGGCAGCCATGCAACGGGGTGACGGCGCCATGCGACTGGGCTAACTTGCGCCGGTCAGTTCGCGTATGGGGGAAAGCCGGCGCATGGCGCAGCACAGGATCGACCTTTCGTCCCGGGTTTCGGACGAGGTCAAGACCACCACTTGTTACATGTGCGCCTGCCGCTGCGGCATAAAGGTGCATCTCAGGGACGGCGCGCTCCGTTACATCGAGGGCAACCCCGACCACCCGGTCAATCGCGGCGTCATCTGCGGCAAGGGCGCCTCCGGACTGATGAAGCAATTCTCGCCGGCCAAGTTGCGCAAGCCGTTGCTTCGGGTCGGCGAGCGCGGCGAAAGCAGGTTCCGCGAGATCGAGTGGGACGAGGCGCTGGGCATCGCTGCCGAGTGGCTGGGGAGGATTCGCGCCAGCGATCCGAAACGGCTGGCCTTCTTTACCGGCCGCGACCAGTCGCAGGCGCTGACCGGATGGTGGGCGCAGATGTTCGGCACGCCGAACTATGCCGCCCATGGCGGCTTCTGCTCGGTCAATATGGCGGCGGCCGGACTTTACTCCATCGGCGGCTCGTTCTGGGAATTCGGCGAGCCCGACTTCGAGCATACGCGCTACTTCATGATGTTCGGCGTGGCCGAGGACCATGCGTCCAACCCGATCAAGATCGGCATCGGCAAGCTCAAGGGCCGCGGCGCTCGCTTCGTCTCGGTCAACCCGGTGCGCACCGGCTATTCCGCCGTGGCCGACGAGTGGGTCGGCATCCGGCCGGGAACCGACGGGCTCTTCGTTCTTTCATTGATCCGCGAACTGCTGCTCGCCGACCAGGTGGATTTCGCTTATCTGGCCCGCTACACGAACGCGCCCTGGCTCGTGATCCAGGACGAGGGTGCGGCCGGTCATGGGCTGTTCGCGCGCGATGAGGCCGGGCGGCCGCTGCTCTGGGACGCGGCACTGGGCGAGCTTGCCGACGCGATGCGGCCCGAGACGAAGCCGGCGCTGGTCGGTCATTACCGGCTGGCGGATGGACGTCGTGCCGTGCCGGTCTTTCAGCTTCTCGCCGAACGCTACCTTTCGCCGGATTACGCGCCCGAGAAGGTGGCGCCGATCATCGGCATTCCGGCGGAGACCGTGCGTCGCATCGCCGGCGAACTGGCGGAAGCCGCCTTCCGCGGGGAAATCCGTATCGAGCAGCCCTGGACCGACTGGGCCGGCCGCCGGCACGATCACATGATCGGCCGCCCGGTGAGCTTCCATGCCATGCGCGGCATTTCCGCCCATTCCAACGGCTTCCACACCTGCCGCGCCATACATCTGTTGCAGATGTTGCTCGGTTCGGTCGACGTGCCTGGCGGTTTCCGCTTTCGGCCGCCTTTTCCCCGTCCGATCCCGCCGGCGATCAAGCCCGCCGGGCCGGTCGCACCAGGGCAGAGCCTGAAAGGGCCGCCGCTCGGCTTCGTGCAGGCGCCGGCCGATCTGCTGGTCGACGAGGCAGGAGAGGCTTTGCGCATCGACAAGGCCTATTCCTGGGAGGCCCCGCTGGCGGCGCATGGGCTGATGCACATGGTGATCGCCAATGCCCATGCCGGCGACCCGTATCCCATCGACACGCTCATGATGTTCATGGCGAACATGAGCTGGAATTCCTCGATGAACGTGCCCGGCACGATCGAGATGCTGACGGCGAAGGATCCGGCGAGCGGCGAGTATCGCATCCCGCGCATCATCTATTCGGATGCGTTCTTCTCCGAGATGGTGGCCTATGCCGACCTGGTGCTGCCCGATACCACCTACCTGGAGCGGCATGACTGCATATCGCTGCTCGACCGGCCGATCTCGGATGCGGACGGGCCGGCCGATGCGATCCGCCAGCCCATCGTCAGGCCGGACCGCGATGTCCGCCCTTTCCAGGACGTGCTGCTCGACCTCGGCGCAAGGCTGGGCCTGCCGGGCATGGTGGATGGGGAGGGCCGGTCGAAATATCCGGGAGGCCTCGCCGACTACATGGTGAACCACGAACGCAAGCCGGGCCTCGGCATGCTGGCCGGCTTCCGCGGGGCGGGCGGCCAGGCCAAGGGCCTCGGCGCGCCCAATCCGCACCAGATCGAGGCCTACGTGGCGAATGGCTGCTTCTGGCATGACGAGCTGCCGCACGAGGCGCGCTACTACAAGCACGCGAACCGGCGCTATCTCGACTATGCGGTGGCGATGGGCTTCATCGACCGGGCGGAGCCGGTGGTGCTGCAACTCTACAGCGAGCCGCTGCAGACCTTCCGTCTCGCCGCCGAGGGCCACGGCGAACGCCAGCCGCCTGCGCGGCACAGGGCGCGCATCCGCACCTTTTTCGATCCGCTGCCGATCTGGTATCCGCCGTTCGAGGAGCAGGACAGCAATGCCGGCGAGTTCCCTTTGCATGCCATCACCCAGCGGCCGATGATCATGTACCATAGCTGGGACTCGCAGAATGCCTGGCAGCGGCAGATCATCTCCTCCAACCGTATCTATCTTGCGCGAACGCTGGGCGAGCGGCTCGGGATCGCGGACGACGACTGGATCCGCATCACCAGCCGCCAGGGCAGCGTGCGCGCCCAGGCGAAGCTGATGGAAGGGGTCAATCCCGACACGATCTGGACCTGGAATGCGATCGGCAAGCGGGCCGGCGCCTGGAACCTTGCCGCGGATGCGCCGGAGGCGACGAAGGGCTTCCTGCTCAATCACCTGATCCCGGAATTCCAGTCGGGCGACGGGGCGGCCGCGCCGCTCTCGAACTCCGATCCGGTGACCGGGCAGGCCGCCTGGTACGATCTCAAGGTCCGCATCGAGAAATGCCTGCCGGAAGAGGCGGGGACGACCGATCCGCTATTCGCGCCGCTCGCGCCGCCGCCGGGACTGCCGGAGCGGGCGGGGCGCATCGATTTCGGCCGGCGCTTCCGGCCGGGGAGCAAGTGACGTGACAAGCCTGCCCGATCAGCCGGCGCAACGGCGCCTCGGCCTCGTCATCGATCTCGATACCTGCGTCGGCTGTCACGCCTGCGCGACGAGCTGCAAGGAATGGAACATGGGCGGCGTGGCGGCGCCGCTCACCGACCTCGATCCCTACGGCGCGAAGCCGGACGGGGTCTGGTTCAATCGCGTGCATGGCTTCGAGGCGGGCGAGGGGGGTGCTGGCCGGACGGTGCATTTTCCACGTTCCTGCCTGCATTGCGAGAATGCTGCCTGCGTCACGGTCTGTCCGACCGGGGCGAGCTACAAGCGGGCCGAGGACGGGATCGTTCTGGTGAACGAGGATCTCTGCATCGGCTGCAAGCTCTGCTCCTGGGCCTGTCCCTATGGCGCGCGCGAGTTCGACGAGGCCGAGGGCGTGATGAAGAAATGCACCCTCTGCGTCGACCGCATCTACAACGAGACGCTGGCGGAGGCGGATCGCAAACCGGCCTGCGTCATGGCCTGTCCGACCGGGGCGCGGCATTTCGGCGATCTCGCCGACGAGGGCTCCGACGTCTCGCGGCTGGTCGCGGCGCGCGGCGGCTTCGATCTGATGCCGGAACTGGATTACCGGCCCACCAACAAGTATTTGCCGCCGCGCATGAACGCCTCCCCGGCCGCCGTGGCGCCGACCGCCTCCGGCGAGGCGATCCGGCCGGAAAGCAAGTTCCTGCAATGGGTCGACCGGCTGTTCTCGCGCTAGCAGGGGGTATTCGGTGCATCCGGCCTATTCCGTCATCTACTTCACCGTGGCATCCGGCGCCGGCTATGGCCTGCTGTTCCTGCTGGGTCTGCAGGCGGCCTTCGACCTGCTGCCGGCGCATCCCTGGAGCGCGCCGGCGAGCGGGCTGTTCGCGCTGGCGCTCGTGACGACGGGTCTGCTCTCGTCAACCCTGCATCTCGGCCACAAGCTCAGGGCCTGGCGGGCGGTGACGCAGTGGCGCTCTTCCTGGCTGTCGCGCGAGGGTGTCCTGGCGCTGATCGGCCTCCCCGTTGCCGTCGCCTTCCTGTACGGCATGGCGTTCCAGAACGATGCCGGCTGGTGGCGTGCGCTCGGTCTCGCGGTGGCGATGCTCTCGGCGCTCACCGTCCATGCGACGGCGATGATCTATGCCAGCCTGAAGCCGATCCGTCACTGGAACAACCCTTTGACCGTGCCGGTATACCTGCTGCTCGCACTCGCATCCGGAGGGGTGGCGGACCTCGCCATCGATGCGGCCTTCGGCGATGTCACCCTTGCCTCCGGCCTGCTTGGCCTCGCGCTGCTGGCGGCCGGCATCGCGGTCAAGCGCGGCTATTGGAGGAGCGTGGATGCCGGCGAGGCGCCCTCCAGTCCGGAGAGCGCCACGGGGCTTGGCGCCATCGGCAGGGTCCGCCTGCTGGAGCGACCCCATACCGAGGAAAATTACCTGCTCAAGGAGATGGGCTACCAGGTGGCGCGCCGGCATGCCAGGCGGCTCCGGCTGGTGGCGCAGGTCCTGGGCTTCCTGGTGCCGGCGCTGGCGCTCGCAGCGGCTTTGATGCTTTCCGGCGGCGTGCTGGCGGCGCTGGCGCTCTTCCTCGCCCTCGCCGCGATGCTTGCGGGGCTGCTGGTGGAACGGTGGCTTTTCTTCGCCGAGGCGAAGCATACGGTCACGCTCTATTACGGTGCCGGGCGGGTCTGAACCGACATGCGCCGGACAGGCGCCGGCATAGCCTCTATATTGTTCGCATGGATTTCGGTGAGACCCTGCTGGCCCATGAGCCGGCGATCAGGCTTGGTGCTTTCCTCGGCATCTTCGCCGCCGTGGCGGCCTGGGAGACGCTGAGCCCGCGCCGGCGGCGCGTCCTGCCGCGCCTGCTGCGATGGACCAACAACTTCGCCATCGTCGCGGTCAATTCGCTGCTGCTGCGCCTGGTCTTTCCTGCTGCCGCCGTGGGCTTCGCCTGGTTTGCGGCGGAACGCGGTCTTGGCCTCTTTCACCTGCTCGACTTGCCGCCGCTGCTCGAAGGGCTGCTGGCGTTTTTTCTGCTCGACCTCGCCATCTGGGCGCAGCATCTCGCCTTCCACAAGGTGCCTCTGTTCTGGCGGCTGCACCGCATGCATCACGCCGACCTCGATTTCGACGTCACCACCGGCGCGCGTTTTCATCCGATCGAGATTCTGCTCTCCATGGCAATCAAGTTCGCGGTCGTCGTAGCGCTCGGCGCGCCGCCGCTCGCGGTGCTGCTGTTCGAACTGGCGCTGAATGCCACGTCGATGTTCAACCACGCCAATGCCTCCTTGCCGTCGGCGATCGAACGGGTGGTCCGACTGTTCGTCGTGACGCCGGACATGCACCGGGTGCACCACTCGGTCATACGCCGCGAGACGGACAGCAATTTCGGGTTCAATTTCCCCTGGTGGGACCGGATTTTCGGGACCTACCGGGCGCAGCCCGAACTGGGCCATGACGGCATGAGCATCGGCATCGAATCTTTCCGCGACGCCGCCGAGGCACGGCTCGACCGGCTGCTGACGCAACCCTTCCGCGAGGCCTGATCCGGGCGTCATGACCGCGCTCATCCTCGCCGTGTTCGTCGCCACTTATATCGGCATGGCGCTGGGGCGGGTGCCGGGTCTCAGGCTCGACCGCACCGGGATCGCGCTGATGGCGGTGGCGCTCCTGCTCGCGGCGGGGGCCATCGACCTTTCGGCCATGGGGCGGGCCATCGACGCGCCGACGATCCTGCTGCTGTTCGCGCTGATGATCCTCTCGGCGCAGTTCGGCCAGGCAGGTTTCTACGACCTTTGCGCCGCCCGCATCACCTCCGCGGCGCTTTCGCCGCGCATGCTGCTGGCACTGACGATCTTGATCAGCGGTGGCCTGTCCGCCGTCCTGGCGAATGACATCGTCGTCTTCGCCATGACGCCGCTGCTCTGCATCGGGCTCGGGCGGCGCGGGCTCGACCCGCGCCCCTTCCTGATGGGGCTGGCCGGGGCCAGCAATGCCGGATCGGCGGCGACCCTGATCGGCAATCCCCAGAACATCCTGATCGGCCAGCTCGGCGGCCTCGATTTCTGGACGTTCCTGATGGTCTGCGGTCCGCCTGCCCTTGTTTCGCTCGTCGTCGTGCATCTCGCGGTGGCGTCGATGTGGCGGCGGGAATTGCGGGCGGCGCCCATGCCGGCGCTTCCCTTGCCCGCGCCGGCGGCCGACCGCACGCAGGTGCTCAAGGGCCTGCTCGCGGCGCTTGTCCTGGTCGGCCTCTTCGCCACGCCGATGCCGCGCGAGATCGGCGCGCTCGCCATCGCCGCGTTGCTGCTGGCCAGCCGGCGCATGGCGAGCCGGGCCATGATCGGCGCCGTCGACTGGCATCTGCTGCTGCTGTTCGCCTGCCTGTTCACCGTGACCGCGGCCTTCGCCGCGACTGGAATCGCCGAAGGCGGCCTTGAATGGCTCAAGGCGCGGGGCCTGTGGCCGGACCGGCTGCTGCTGCTCGCGCCGCTGTCCCTCGTTGCCTCGAACACCATTGGCAATGTTCCGGCGGTGATCCTCCTCATGGCGATCTGGGAGGCGCCGCCCGAAGGCGCGCTCTATGGTCTCGCGCTGCTCAGCACGCTTGCCGGCAACCTGCTGCTGGTCGGCTCGCTTGCCAACATCATCGTCGCCGAGCGGGCCGAGGCTTCCGGGGTGCGGCTGGGTTTCGCCGATTTCGCCCGGGCCGGCATCCCGATGGCGCTGCTCTCGATGGCGCTCGCCGTCATCTGGCTCGGCCTCGGCGGCTGGATGCCCTGGTTCTAGACGTCCCGGACGGGGCTTGCGGCAAGTAACGCTTGCCCTGGCCGTCGATCCTGCCGCAGGCTCTGGTTAAATTCGCCGCGACGGGGGCTCGGATAAGGGGAATGAAGGTGCGACCGCCGCCATCTGGCGGCCTTTCGTGTTGGATATGGCTGTCTCGCGAGGCGCGCGCCGAGGGCGGTAGCCCCGGCGGCAGGTTGCGGCGCATGGCGGCAGATATCGGATGGCGCACGGCGGGAACGGGCGGGCGGAGCCTGATTCTCCTCGCGCTGCTTGTGGCACCCGGCCTTGCCGCCATACAGGCGGCGCGGGCGCTCGCCCGGCATGGCGCTGCCGCACGCCGGGCCGGCGGTCCGGCGCCGGCGCGGCAGTTCCTCGCCATGCTGGGCCCGGCGCTGCTGCTCGGACTGCCACCCGCCGCCTGGTACCGATTCGGCCTTTTCCGGCCGGAGGCCGGACGTGCGAGCAATTATCTGACGCGTGAACTGACCCGGCACGGTCTCTATCCGATGATCGGCGCGGGCGTGCAAAGCGAGGCAGGCACGCTGCTCGCGGACCGGTTCCTGTTCTCGAGGCACGCGCTCCGCCATGGCCTGCCGATGGCGCGTCTGGCGCTCGCCGCCGAGCCTTCCGGGCTGATCTACCCCGAAACCGCGCTCGAGCTGCCCGCGCTCGACCTGTTCGTCAAGCCGCGCCGGGGCCGGGTGCGTGGCGATACCGAGCGCTGGGATCACGCGGGCGAGGGGCGCTGGCTGCATCCGAGTGGCGATTCGCTGGGTGAGGGCGAGCTGGTTGCACGGTTCGTCTCGCTGGCCAAACGGCGCGGTCGCGGCATCGTGGTCGAGCAGCAGGCCAGGAACCATCCCGACATCGTCGCCCTTTCCGGGCGGGTGCTGGCCACGGTCCGTATCCTGACCTGGCGCGACGAGGCCGGGCGGAGCGAGGCGAGCGATGCCATCCTGCGCATGGCGACCGCCCGCCGCGGTGCAAGGGAACTCTCGGAGCCGGGCCGGATCGGCGCGCCGATCGATCTGGAGAGCGGGCGGCTCGGCGAGGCGACGGACCTGGCAAGCGCGATGCCGGGCCCGAAGCTGGCGAGCCACCCCAATACCGGTGCGGGCATCGCCGGCCGGCTGCTTCCCTTCTGGCCGGAGGCCCGCGCGCTCGCCATCCGTGCCCATGCCAGCCTGCCGGCCGGCGCGCCGCTGGTCGGCTGGGATCTTGCGATCACCGCCGAGGGGCCGGTCCTGATCGAGGCCAATCCGGCGCCGGGCCTCGACATGCTGCAGCGGGCAGAGAGCCGGGGCCTCGCCGCCGGGCGCTTTGGCGAGTTGCTCGAAGAGCGGTTAAAAGTCGTATTAGAGCAATAACTTGCCGGGCGATTTTGGTGCCGGGTGTCGGACTTGAACCGACGACCTACCGCTTACAAGGCGGTTGCTCTACCGCTGAGCTAACCCGGCCGGATCGCATCCTTCTCTTAAGCGGGCGGCGCCTTCCTCGCAAGCTCGTAGAGGGCACAGGCGGCGGCGTTGGAGACATTGAGGCTTTCCACCACGGGGAGAATGGGCAGCCGGGCGAGGAAGTCGCATTTCTCCTGGGTCAGGCGACGCAGTCCGCCGCCCTCGGCGCCGAGCACGAGAACGGTGTTCGGTGCCGGCGGCACGGCCGCAAGTTCCTGCGTCGCGGCGCCGTCGAGGCCGATCCGCCAGTAGCCGAGTTCCGCCAGCCGGTCCAGCGCCCGGGCCAGGTTGGTGACCCGGACCAGCGGCACGATCTCGAGCGCGCCAGAGGCGGATTTCGCAAGAGTTCCAGTGGCTTCCGGCGCATTTCTCGACGTCGTGACAAGAGCCTTGGCGCCGAATGCGGCGGCCGAGCGCAGGATGGCGCCGACATTGTGCGGATCGGTCACCTGGTCCAGCACCACGACCACGTTCCGCGCCCCTGCGGCCGTCGCGCAGGCCTCTTCGAGATCCGGTTCCGGCAGGGCCTCGAACAGTCCGGCCATGCCCTGGTGAACGGCGCCGGCCGGCAGCAACTGGTCGAGCTTGACCCGCTCCACATTCTCGGCCGCTACGCCTGCGGGCAGACGGCCTTCGAGGCTGCGGGCGGCCTCGGCCGTGAGCAGCAGCCGATGCAGCCGGCGGCGCGGATTGGCCAGGGCGGCGCGCAGGGCATGGGCGCCGAACAGCCAGACCGCCCCCTCCGGCGTCCGGATGGCGGCGGCCTGAGGGCCGCGGCGGGGGCCTTTCTCGTGTCGGGCAAACGGCTTGCGTGGCTTCATCTTTGGCTTTATAGTCCGCGCCCTATTTCGGCTCAACATCGACCCTTTGGCGCGGATCCGCTCCGCGGCGCGGGCGGTGTTGCGTTGTCGTCGGGAATTCGAGTTGACAAGCGCGGGTTTACACCCATAGTGCGGCACCGTCTTCACAACGACAGCCAGTCGCGTTGCGGA
>JAHCJR010000104.1 GCA_026126165.1 Alphaproteobacteria bacterium | reverse complement strand
GAGGGCGAAAGCAAAGCATCTTCCTCCGGCAGCGGAGCGGCGATTGCCGCTCCGCCGCCATGCGCTTCAGGCAGGGACCGGCGCGCGCTGCAGGCCGAGATATTGCAGGCCGGCGATGGCCGCCACGCCCGCTGCCTGCGCCAGGACGAAGGCGGCGCCGATGGCGTTGGGCTCGACCCAGCCGAGCGCCAGGATCAGCACGCTGTCCAGAGTCCAGAGCAGGTTGTAGGCGACGATCGCCAGCACCGCGCCGCGCGGCAGGGGATCGCGCCGGCTGACATGCAGCACCAGCGCCGCGAAGGGGATCAGGCTGACGCCCGCCCAGAAGAGCAGCGCCGCCGGCAGCATCAGCATGTCGGCAAGCATGCCGCTCAGCAGCGCCAGCGCGAGGCCGGCACCGGCGCTGGCGATGGCGTCGGCGAGCAGGACGCGGCGGAGAAGAAGATGGTTCGATGCGGACATGGGAAGCTCCTTCGCTGTGAGGTCACGCGAGGATCATCCACCCGCCCCCCGCATGAAGTCGATTACCAGCGAGGTAATGCGCGCGGCGTCAGCTCTCGCCGCTCGAATCCAGGGCATATCCGGCCGAACGGACGGTGCGGATCAGGTCCGTCTCGCCGGCGGCATTGAGGGCCTTGCGCAGGCGGCGGATATGCACGTCCACGGTGCGCTGCTCGACATAGACGTCGCGACCCCATACGGCATCGAGAAGCTGGTCGCGCGAGAGCACGCGGCCCGGATGTTCGAGGAAGTGGCGGAGCAGGCGGAACTCGGTCGGGCCGAGCTTCACCTCGCGCCCGCCCCGGCTCACGCGGTGCGCCGCCATGTCCATCACCAGATCCTCGTAGGTCAGCACCTCGTCGGCCAGGGCGGGCCGGATGCGCCGCAGCACGGCGCGGATGCGCGCCAGCAGCTCGCCCGGCGAGAAGGGCTTGGCGATATAGTCGTCGGCGCCGGCATCCAGACCGCGCACGCGGTCGCTTTCCTCGCCACGCGCCGTCAGCATGATGATCGGGATATTGCGCGTTTCCGGGTTGCGCCGGAGCTGGCGGCAGACTTCGAGCCCCGAGAGATGCGGCAGCATCCAGTCGAGCAGCACGATGTCCGGCTTGTCCTCCGCCACTTTGACCAGCCCCTCCTGGCCGTCGTTCGCTTCCTCGACCCGATAGCCCTCCTTCTCCAGGTTGTAGCGGAGCATGGCGACGAGCGGGATTTCGTCCTCGACCACGAGCACCGTCGGCTGCATCACCGGGAACCTCCCCCGCCGGACTCCGGCGCCACGACGGCGAAGGGCGTCGTGTCGCTCTTCGGCCGTGCCTCCTTGAGCGTCTGGCCGTGTACCGCATAATGGATCAGTTCGGCGACGTTGGTGGCATGATCGCCGATCCGCTCGATGTTCTTGGCGATGAAGAGCAGATGCGTGCAGCTCGAAATCGCCCGTGGGTCCTCCATCATGTAGGTCAGCAACTCGCGGAAGATCGAGTTATACATCTCATCCACCTCGCCGTCGCGCTGCCAGACCTGCATCGCCTTGTCCGCGTCGCGCGCCGCGTAGGCATCGAGCACGTCCTTGATCATGGCCAGCACCAGCGCCCCCATGCGCGGCACGGAATTGACCGGACGCACCGCCGGCGCGGCGTTCATGGCGATGGCCCGCTTGGCGACGTTGGCCGCGTAATCGGCCATGCGCTCGATGTCGGCGGAGATGCGCAGCGCCACCACCACGTCGCGCAGGTCGGAGGCCACCGGCTGGCGCAACGCCAGCACCTTGATCGCGAGCTGGTCGACCTGGACCTCGAGCGCATCCACCTGCGCGTCGCTACGGATCACCTGGCCGGCAAGGTCGCTGTCGCGGCGGACCAGCGCCTGGATGGCGTTTGCAAGCTGCGCCTCGGCGAGGCCACCCATCTGCGAGATGATGGTGGCGAGCCGCCCAAGCTCGGTATCGTAGGACTTGACGATATGTTCGCCGGTCATGCTCCTGCCCTTCCTCTGCCGGTCAGCCGAAGCGGCCGGTCACGTAATCGAGGGTGCGTTGCAGCCTCGGCGTGGTGAATACCTGTTCCGTCTCGCCATACTCGATCAGCCGGCCAAGATACATGAACGCGGTATTGTCCGAGACGCGCGCCGCCTGCTGCATGTTGTGGGTCACGATGATGATCGTGTACTGGCCGGAAAGCTCGTCGATCAGCTCCTCGATCTTCAGGGTTGCGATCGGATCGAGAGCGGAACAGGGCTCGTCCATCAGCAGCACTTCCGGGTCGCCGGCGATCGCGCGGGCGATGCAGAGCCGCTGCTGCTGGCCGCCGGAGAGGCCCAGCGCGCTCTCATTGAGCCGGTCCTTCGCCTCCTCCCAGAGCGCGGCGCCGCGCAGGGCCCGCTCGACGGTCTCGTCGAGTATGCGCCGGTCGCGGATGCCATCGACCCTGAGCGGGTAGATGACGTTCTCGTAGATCGACATCGGAAACGGATTGGGCTTCTGGAAGACCATGCCCATGCGCTTCCTGAGCGCGATCACATCGGTCCGCGCATCGTAGATGTCCTGGCCTTCCAGCAGCATGGTGCCGCGGATGGACAGGCCGTCCACCAGATCGTTCATGCGGTTGAGGCAGCGCAGCAGGGTCGACTTGCCGCAGCCCGACGGCCCGATCAGCGCCGTGACCAGGCCGCGTTCGATGGTCATGGTGATGTCGTGCAGCGCCTGCGCGGCACCGTACCAGAGATTGAAGTCGCGCACCTCGATCACCGGGCCCTGATCGCCGCGCTTGGCGTGATACTCGGTGGCCGGGGCGCTTGAGTGCATTTCGGCGATTGCTGCCATCTGGAACTCCTAGAACTGGCTGCCGGCGAACTTCCGCTTGAGACGGTTGCGGATGGCGATCGCCGAGATGTTCATCAGGAAGATCAGGCCGACGAGAAGCACCGTGGTGACGAACACCATCGGCTTGCCGGCCTCGGAATTGCGCGACTGGAAGCCCACATCGAAGATGTGGAAGCCCAGATGCATGAAACTGCGCTCGAGATGGACGAAGGGGAAGAAGCCATCGACCGGCAGCTCGGGCGCGAGCTTGACCACGCCGACCAGCATCAGCGGCGCCACCTCGCCGGCGCCCCGCGCCATGGCCAGGATGATGCCGGTCATGATGCCGGGCATGGCGCGCGGCAGCACGATGTTGCGGATGGTCTGCCATTTCGAGGCACCGCAGGCGAGCGAGCCTTCGCGCATGGAGCGCGGCACCGCCGCCAGCGCTTCCTCCGTCGCCACGATGACCACCGGGACGGTGAGCAGCGCCAGGGTGAGCGAGGCCCAGAGCAGGCCGCCCGTGCCGAAAGTGGGATTGGGCAGGCGCTCGGGATAGAAGAGCTGGTCGATGGAGCCGCCGAGAACATAGGCGAAGAAGCCAAGACCGAAGACGCCATAGACGATGGAGGGCACGCCCGCCAGGTTGTTGACCGAAATGCGGATCACCGAAACCAGCCGGCCCTGGCGGGCATATTCGCGCAAGTAAAGCGCGGTGATGACACCGAAAGGGGTCACGGCAATGACGAGGAGCAGGGTCATGGCGAAGGTGCCGAAGATCGCCGGCATGACGCCGCCCTCGGTATTGGCCTCGCGCGGCTCGTCGGAAAGGAACTCCCACCAGCGGGACAGGTAGATGCCCGCCTTCCCGGTCAGGGAAATGGCGTTGGCCGGATAAAAGCGCACCAGGGCGGAAAGCGGCAGCTCCTTCTCCTCGCCGCCGATCGCGGCCAGCGTGACCCGTACCGCACGGTCTTCCTCGCGCAGCCGCCGCGCCTCGGTGGCAAGCCCGTCATATTCCTTCTGCAGCCCGGCGATACGGGTCGCGGCCTCCGCCGCCCTCTGCCGCGCCTCGGCGCTGCCCGCGCCATGGGCGATCTCCGCCTTGCGGACGGCCAGCCGCTCGCGCTCGATCTGATGATTGACGGCGCCGATCTCGCTCCGCTCGATGCCGCGCAGGCGCTGCCAGCGTGCCCGCGCCTCCCCGTGCAGGCGCACGAGCTCGGCCTCCGGAATCGATGCCGCCTCGCGCGCCGCGCCGCCCACATGCACGCTCTTCAGCCGGCCGATGAAGGGGCCCCATTCCAGGCGTTCGGCATAGATCAAATCCGCCGGATACAGGATCCGCGCCACCTCGAAATCGGAGACCCAGCGGAAATCCTCGTTGTAGATGTCGTAGTTGCCGATCCGATAGAGCGTCCGGCTGGCATAGCCGTCATTGGCGGCGATCCGCGCGCGTGTCTCCGGGGCGAGCTTCTCGAGCACCGCCGTGCCGGGACGGTAGCTCTCGCTCCTGAACGGCTCGCCCGCCACCACCGCGCCATCGGCGAGCGTCATCACGGCGATCGGCTTCGGGATGAAGGTGGTGGCGCCGTTGTAGAGGACGAGGATGAGAAAACCCACGATCATCACGATGCCCAGTGCCAGCGCCCCGCCCAGCGCCCAGGTATAGGGCTCGCCGCGCGCGGCGATGTCGGTGACGCGTCCCCGGCTGCGGGGCAGGGCCTCCGCCAGGCTCCGGGTCGCATCGCGCTCGACATAATTCATGGCCAAGATCCCGCCCTCAAAGTTGCATGGCGCGTTTGCGGAAGCGCTGGCGGATCAGCTCGGCCAGCGTATTGATGACGAAGGTCATGGCGAAGAGCGTGAGCGCCGCGAGGAAAAGCATGCGGTAGAGCGTGTCGTCCTTCACCGCCTCCGGCAGTTCGACGGCGATGTTGGCGGAGAGGGCGCGCAGGCCGCTGAAAATGTTCCATTCCATGACCGGCGTGTTGCCCGCCGCCATGACGACGATCATGGTCTCGCCGACCGCGCGCCCCATGCCGATCATGATCGCGGCGAAGACGCCGCTCATGGCCGTCGGCAGGATGATGCTGATCGCCGTCTGCCAGGGCGTCGCACCGCAGGCCAGGCTCGCCGCGCGCAGATGTTCGGGCACGGCATTCAGGGCGTCCTCGGCGATGGTATAGATGATCGGGATCACCGCGAATCCCATGGCGAAGCCGACCACCAGCGTATTGCGCTGCACGTAGGTGTCGACCAGCGTCCCGCGCGGGCCCAGGCCGGCGCCGGTCATGGTCCAGGCCAGCGCCAGGGCGAGAAGTATGGCCAGCGCCAGCAAGAGCGCCCAGCGCGCGAAGTCCGCCATGCCGGCCTGCATCGGCGCCAGCGCGCGGAGCAGGTCGCGCCAGGCGAGGCCGAAGGCGCGGCCAAAGCCAATCGAGACCGCGATGAAGGAGAGCGGGAGGAGCAGCAGCGCGAGGAACGGCGCGTCGCTGCCGACCGTGCCGTTCGCCCATGCCTTGAAATCGCCGGCGAAGGCGAGCCGCTCGAAGGCGCCGCCCAGCCACCATGCGAGGTAGCCGGCCAGGCCGACGGCGAGGAACATGAGGGCGAATTTCGGCAGTCCCCCGAAACGCAGCGCCAGCCGCTCGGGAAGCATCTGCCAGAGATAGGCACCGAGGAAGAGGCCAAGCGGGATGGCGGCGAAAGCGAGGATCACCGAGGCGATCCAGTTCTCCACGATCGGCGCCAGGATCAGGGCGGCGATGAAACCAAGCACGACGGAGGGCAGCGATGCCATCATCTCCATGGTCGGCTTGACGACGGCGCGCACCTGGCGGTTCACGAACTCGGAGGTGAAGATGGCGGCGGCGAGCGCGATCGGCACCGCGAAGAGCATGCAATAGAGCGTCGCCTTGATGGTGCCGAAGATCAGCGGCACCAGCGAGAATTTCGGCTCGAACGTGTCGGTCCCCGACGAGCTCTGCCAGGTATAGCTCGGCTCCGCGTAGCCCTCGTACCAGACTTTGCCGAAGATCGAATGCAGCGTGGTTTCCGGATGCGGCACTGAGATGCGCCAATTGTAGTAGCGGCCGTTGTCGCCGATGGCGAGGATGCCGTCGTCGCGCGGCGCCAGGACAACCGCTTCATAGCGCAGTCCGGGCGCGGGCGGGTCGAGCTTGAGGATGGTCTGCTCGGATGTCGCGTGGCGGAACCAGATATTGCCCGCGGCATCGGCGGTAAGAAAAGACTTGGTGCGGATCGACGGCGCGAAGCCCATCACCGGGGCGCCGTGTGGCTCCAGGCTGCGCGCGCGCACCATCGTATAGCCGTCGCTCGAACGCGCGCCCTCGCGTTGCAGCCGGAAATAGATGTCCACCGCGCCGGCGGAGGTGCCCACCACGATCGACTGCTCGCCGTTCAGGAAATCGAGCAGGGTGAGCCTCTGTTCGCCCGGCGCCAGATCGAGCTGTTCGGCCAGCATCGGCTTCGCGAAGTCGCGGGTGTCGAAGCGGAAGATCTGGCCATCCTCGCCGGCGACGTAGATCTGATCGGCCTTTTCCGTCATCAGCACCCGGCTTACCTTCGTGCCGGGCGGCAGTTCGGGGAGGGTCGTGGTCGCGACCTGCGTCTGCACCTGACGGGTCAGCAGGTTGACCCGCGACGTGGCATTCGAGAGGCGGATCACGCCGTCGGAATCGACCGTGACGAAGGCGCGCGATGGGCGCTCCACCGTGCCGCCGGCGCGGTAATCCAATCCGACGATCGCCTTGCCGGCGGCGATGGATTGCGGCGCGTCGAGCTGGGCGAGCACGGCGAGGCGGCGCACCTGCTCGCCCGGAAGCCTGGTATAGACGGCGCGTCCGTCGGTGCTGTCGCCGCCACCCAGGTCGGAGAGCGTTGCCGGAACGTCGGTGCTGGCGATGACCTTCACCTCGACGCCGAGCCGGCCGAAGCGCACGCTGCCATCGGCGAAGCCAAGCGCGATCAGGCCGTTCACCGGCAGATGCGCGAACGATGTGATGGTGCCGCCGCCGAGATCGAGATCGCGCGCCTCGATGGCGCGCCCGCTCGCCACGTGGAAGGCCGTCACCCTGCCATCGTCGGTCAGCGCCACGGAAAGGGTCCGGTATTCGTCGAGCTTGTCCACCAGCACCCGGCCGCGAATCGCATCCTTGGTGCGCTCGATGCGCGAGAGAACCTCGCCGCCAGTGAAGAGCGGCACCACGACTTCCGCCAGGAAGGCCATGATGCCGAACACCGCGAGGATGACGCCGATGCCGCCGATGCGGATGGTCCAGTCGGCGAGCCGGTCCATGACGAGGACCGACCGCCTGGTCGGCGCGCGGCGGCGTCTCGGTGCCGTTCCGGCGGGCTCGCTCATGCTTTGTCCCTTTGCGCCGGTCCGGCGGGACGGCAGCACGCCGCCGCCCCGCACGTCCGGTTCAGTTCATAAGGCCCTTCGCCGAAAGGTCCTCGTCGGCAATCGCCTTGGTGATCGGGAAATACCCGTCCTTCAGCACGCCCTGCTGACCCTGTTTGGAGTAGATGAACTTGATGAACTCGCCGCGCAGGGGATCGAGCTTCTGGGTCGGACTGATATTGACGTAGATATAGAGGAAGCGCGCCAGCGGATACTCGCCCGCATAGGCCATCTCCGCGGTCGCCTCCGCGCATTTCTCGCCGGGCTTGGCCGAAAGCGGTACCGCCCGCACGTCGGCGGTCTTGTAGCCGATGCCGGAATAGCCGATGGCGAACTTGTCGGAAGCGACGCCCTGGACCACGGCCGACGAACCGGGCTGCTCCTTCACGCTGTCCTTGAAATCGCCATTGAAGAGCGCGACTTCCTTGAAGTAGCCGTAGGTGCCGGAAGCGGAGTTGCGGCCATAGAGCGAGATCGGGCGGGACGCCCATTCCCCGGTCAGGCCCAGATCGCCCCAGGTGGCGATGTCGCGGTCGGTGCCGCCCTTGCGGGTCCTGGAGAAGACCGCGTCGACCTGCTGCATCGACATGCACTTGATCGGATTGTCCTTGTGCACGAAAACCGCGAGCGCATCGACCGCGCCGCGGATGGCGGAGGGCTTGTAGCCGAACTTCTTCTCGAACTGGTCGATCTCGGCCGCCTTCATCGGGCGCGACATCGGACCGAACTGCGCCGTGCCCGCGATCAGGGCCGGCGGCGCGGTCGAGGAGCCCTTGCCCTCGATCTCGATCTTCACGTTCGGATACTGGCTCTGGAAGCCCTCGGCCCAAAGCGTCATCAGGTTGTTGAGCGTATCCGAGCCGATTGACTTGAGATTACCGGAAACGCCGCTCACCGGCTTGTAATCGGCCAGCGCCGGATCGAGCGTCTGGGCTCCGGCGGCGGTGATGAGAGCCATCGAGCTTGCCGCGGCAAGCAGCAGGGCATGAATTTTCATGGTCGTGATTCCCTCTCGTCCCAAGGTCCTCGCGACGGCTTGGCCCCGTATCCATCCGGCGCACCGCCTCGCGTGGCCGCAACATGAGCCCGGGCGGTGACGAAGATATTTCGCTTATGTGACAGTTTGATGAAGTCCCCCCGCCCACTCCCGCCGGCCGGCGGCAGCCGGCAGGTAGACGGTGAAGCACGATCCCTCGCCTTCCACGCTTTCGATGGTGAGCGAGCCGCGATGGCGGTTGACGATGTGCTTGACGATGGCAAGGCCGAGGCCGGTGCCGCCGAGCTGGCGGCTGCGCGCGCTGTCCACCCGGTAGAAACGCTCGGTCAGCCGCGGCAGATGGGCGCGCGGAATTCCCTCCCCCTGGTCGCGCACCCTGACCGCCACCACCCCCTGACGCTCGCCCGCGCCGTGGCGGCGCATCTCCACGCTGACCGCGGTTCCCGCACGGCCATACTTGACCGCGTTGTCGATCAGGTTCTGGAAGACCTGCGTCAATTCGTCGCTGTCGCCGGCAACCGGCGGAAGATCGGCATCGGCCTCGATCTCGATGCGCATCTTCTTCGCCTCGAGCTGCAGCTTCAGCATGTCGGCGACCGGCCCGACGATCGCCGCCAGTTCGACGCTGCCGGAGGGCGGCGTGTGCTCGTTCATCTCGATGCGCGACAGCGAGAGCAGATCGCGGATCAGGCGCGCCATGCGCTGTGCCTGTTCGTGCATGATGGCGAGGAAACGCTCGCGCGCCGCCGCGTCCTCGCGCGCCGGGCCCTGCAGGGTCTCGATGAAGCCGAGCAGGGTCGCGAGCGGCGTGCGCAGCTCGTGGCTCGCATTCGCGACGAAGTCGGCGCGGAGCTGCTCCGCCCGCCGCACCGCCGTCAGGTCCTGCAGCGCGAGGATGGCGACCGGCAGGTCGGGGTCCGCCGCGACATCCTCGCCGGGCAGCGGCAGGGCGCGGACGCGGGCGCTGAAATCGCGCGCCACCGGCACCGGCAGGAACATTTCGACCTGGCGGTTACCGGCATCGCCGGCCAGGACCGAAGCGACCGCATCGAGGCACGCCGGATGGCGCAGCGAAAGCGCAAGGTCGCGACCGGTCAGCGTCTCGCCGAAAAGCTGGCGCGCCGCCTGGTTGGCGGCCAGCACCCGGCGATCGCGCGAGAGCAGCAGCAGCGGGTCGGGCAGG
>JAHCJR010000103.1 GCA_026126165.1 Alphaproteobacteria bacterium | reverse complement strand
CCGCGGCCGGGCAGACCTCGCGCGCCACTGCCTCGAACAGGCCGAGCCAATGGGCGAAATGCCCGTCATCCACCGGCAGGCGGATATGGGCCGCCATGGGCTGCCCATGATAGCGGCCGCTCATCAGCGCGACCGACGACCAGAAATCGCACATGCGCGCCAGATGCGCCGGCCAGTTCGCGATCCTGGCATCGAAAATCGGGCCGAGCAGTTCATCCTGCCGGATGCGGCCATAGAAGGTCTCCACCAGGCGGCGGATCATCGCCTCGTCGATGCCGGTCCGCGCCACGATCTCGTCCTGCAGATCGGCGCGCCGGGCGGGAAGCACGGGAATGGCTGTCAAGATCGCCTCGCGGAAGCTGCCGCATTGCCTCGGCCAGTAAATAGGGTCTATTGTGGTATCGTCAATGCGAATTTAGCAGGTGCGACAATGCGCCTTACCTCCTTCACCGATTACGGCCTCAGGACCCTGATGCGCCTTGCCGGCGCGCCGGGCGAGCGGCTCAAGACGGAGCAGATCGCGCGCGAATTCGCCATTTCCCGGCATCACCTGACCAAGGTGGTCCAGGAACTGGCCGCCGCCGGCCTGGTCGCCACCAGCCGGGGGGCCGCCGGCGGCCTCGGCCTGGCGCGCCCGGCGAAGGAGATCCGGCTGGGCGAGGTGGTGCGGCTGCTCGAGCGCGACCAGGCGCTGGTGGAATGCTTCCGCGCCGATGGCGGGGCCTGCGTGATTTCCTCCCGCTGCCGCCTGGCCTCCATGCTGGGCCGGGCACGCGAGGCATTCTACCGCGAACTCGACCGGCGGACGCTCGCCGACTGCGCCCTGACCGGCTGGCCGGAGACCGAACGCGATCCTTCGCCTAGGCCGGCCTGATCTGCCATTGCCTGATCAGGGCATAGATCGCCGGAATGACCAGCAGGGTCAGCAGGGTCGACGAGACCATGCCGCCGATCATCGGCACGGCGATGCGCTGCATCACCTCCGACCCGGTGCCCTCCGACCACATGATCGGCAGCAGCCCCGCCATGACCGTGACCACCGTCATGACCTTCGGCCGGACGCGCTCGACCGCGCCTTCCACGACCGCCGCCGCCAGCTCCTCGCGGGTCAATGACCGTCCCTCGCGCGCCGCGGCATGCAGCCGTTCCTTCAGCGCGCCTTCGAGATAGATCAGCATCACGACCCCGGTCTCTGCCGCGACGCCGGCCAGCGCAATGAATCCGACGGCGACCGCAACGGAAAAGTTGAAGTTCATCCAGTCCATGAGCCAGAGCCCACCGGTCAGCGCAAAGGGAAGGCTCAACATGACGATCAGCGTATCGCCGAGGCGCCGGAAGTTGAGGTAGAGGAGCAGGAAAACGATGGCAAGCGTCAGCGGGACCACGACGGCAAGGCGCGCCTTGGCGCGTTCGAGATACTCGAACTGCCCGCTCCATTGCATGGTGACGCCGTTGGGCAGTTCGACCGACTGGGCCAGCGCCTTGCCGGCATCGGCGACATAGGCGCCGATATCGCGATCCCGCGCCTCGATGAAGATATAGGCGGCGAGCTGCGCATTCTCGGTACGGATCGAGACCGGCCCCTGCTCCAGCCGGACACGTGCGAGCTGACCGAGCGGCAGCATTCCGCCATTGGGCACCGGCACCAGAACCTCGCGCGCGATCGCAAGGGGGCTCTCCCTAAGCTCGCGCGGATAGCGCACGATCACGCCGTAGCGCTCGCGCGCCTCGACCGTGGTGGTCACCACCTCGCCACCGAGCGCCATGGCAATGGTGCCCTGCACGTCGTCGATCATCGCGCCATGCCGCGCGAGCGCGGCGCGGTCAGGCTCGATGCTGAGATAGTAGCCGCCGATCAGCCGCTCGGCGAAAACACTGGACGTGCCGGGCACGGTGCGCAGGGTCGCCTCGATCCGGCGGGCGATGCGATCGAGTGTTTCCAGATCGGGGCCATGCAGCTTGATGCCGAGATTGGTTCTTATTCCAGTCGCCAGCATGTCGGTGCGCATCTTGATCGGCTGCGTCCAGGCATTGCTCACGCCGGGCATCTGCAAGGCCCGGTCCATCTCGGTGATCAACTGATCGTAGGTCAGGCCAGGCCGCCATTCGTGGCGTGGCTTGAGGTTGATGATGGTCTCGAACATTTCCGTCGGCGCCGGGTCGGTCGCCGACCCTACGCGCCCGGCCTTGCCGAACACCGACTGGACCTCGGGAAAGGTCTTGATGATCCGGTTCTGGGTCTGCACCAGTTCGGCGGCCTTGCCGATGGACAGGCCCGGCAGGGTCGTCGGCATGAACTGCACGGTACCCTCGTTGATGTTCGGCATGAACTCCGCGCCGATCCTTTGCAGGGGAACCCAGCTTGCGCCGACAGCGAGCAGCGCGAGCAGGCAGGTCGCCACGCGACCCCTGAGGACCAGACGGATCATCGGACGGTAGGCAGCGATAATTGCGCGGCTGAAGGGGTTGCGGTGCTCCGGCACGATGCGTCCGCGGATCATGGTCATCATCAGCGCGGGGACCAGCGTCACCGAGAGCAGCGCCGCTCCCGCCATGGCGAATGTCTTCGTGAAGGCGAGTGGCTTGAACAGCCTCCCCTCCTGCGACTCGAGGGCGAAGATCGGCAGGAAGCTCACGGTGATGATCAGCAGGCTGAAGAAGAGCGCCGGCCCGACTTCAAGTGCCGATTCGATCAGCACGCTCTGGCGGTCGGCCTCCGGGCCGGCCTTCTCAAGCCGCTTGTGCGCATTCTCGACCATCACGATGGATGCATCGACCATGGCGCCGATGGCGATGGCAATGCCGCCAAGGCTCATGATGTTCGAGGTGATCGAGAAGGCATCCATGAGCAGGAAGGCAAACAGGATTCCCGCCGGCAAGGTCACCACGGCGACAAGGGCACTGCGTGCATGCAGGAGGAACAGGAAGCATATCAGTGCCACGACCAGAGATTCCTCGATCAGTGTTGCCTGCAAGGTCGCCACCGCCCGCTTGATCAGTTCCGAGCGGTCGTAGACGGGCACGATCTGGACACCCTCGGGCAGCGAACGCTGCAGCTCCTCGAGCCGCGCCTTCGCGCCCTCGATCACCCGAAGCGCGTTCTGGCCGACGCGCTGGATGACGGTGCCGCTCACCACTTCGCCGGTTCCATCGAGTTCCGTCACGCCCCGCCGCTCGTCCGGGCCGAGTTCGATTCGGGCCACGTCCGATAGGCGAACCGGCGTGCCGCGATCGACCTTGATCACCGTGTCGCCGATATCGGCAAGGCCGCGCAGATAGCCTCTTCCGCGAATCATGAACTCGGTCTCGGCCAGCTCGATGACGCGACCGCCGACATCGCGGTTGCTCTGCCGGATCACCTCCGCGACACGGCCGAGCGGAATGCCGTAGGCCTGGAGCCGGCGCGGATCGACGATGACCTGGTACTGCTTCACGAAGCCGCCGGCGCTCGCCACCTCGGCCACGCCCTCGGACTGGGCAAGCCCGAACCGCAGATGCCAGTCCTGAAGGCTGCGCAGCTCCGCCAGGCTGCGCTGGGCGCCAACCAGCGCATATTGCAGAACCCAGCCTACGCCAGTTGCATCGGGCCCCAGCGTCGGGTTGATGCCAGGCGGCAGCCGCCGCGCGGCGAAGTTGAGATATTCGAGAACCCGGCTGCGCGCCCAATAAAGATCCGTGCCGTCCTCGAAGATCACATAGACGAAGGAGACGCCGAAATAGGAGAAACCGCGCACCACGCGCGATCGCGGCACGCCGAGCATGGCGGAGGTCAGCGGGTAGGTGACTTGATCCTCGACCACTTGCGGCGCCTGTCCCGGATACTCGGTGTAGACGATCACCTGCGTGTCCGAGAGATCGGGAATCGCGTCAAGCGGCACACGCAGCAGTGCAATCATCCCGCCGGCGAGAAGGAATCCGGTCAGCATGAAAACCAGCAGGCGGTTGCTGGCCGACCAGCGGATCAGAGCGTGAATCATTGCCTTGCCTCCCCGGCCTCGGCGCCGAAGGCGTTGAGGGCCGCCTTGAGATTTGCCTCGGCGTCGATCAGGAAATTGGCCTGAACGACCACCTCCTCGCCCTCCTGCAATCCACTGAGGATCGCCACGTGTCCGTCGCCTCGCGCGCCGGTGCGGACCGGGCGCGGTTCGAAGCTGCCCGGAGCTTTCTGGACGATCACGATCTGGCGTCGTCCGGTCTCGAGCAGGGCGCTGTCGGGTACCGCCAGCTCCTCCGCGCCGGAAAGCTGCGCCATGAACTCGGCCTCCGCGAACATGTCGACCTTGAGCCGTCCATGCGGATTGGCGACGTCGATGCGCACGCGCGCCGTTCGGGTCTCCGCGCGGATGCTGGGATAGACGTAGCCGATGCGGCCGGTGAACCTCTCGCCGGGGAAGGCGGAAACCAGGATGCCGACCTCCTGCCCGACGCGCGCCAGGGCAATGTCCTGTTCGAACACCTCGGCGACCAGCCACAGGACCGTGTCGTCGGCGATCCGGTAAAGTCGCGTCCCGGCCGGGGCCTCCATGCCCTGCACCAGCCTGTTCTCGACCACGACGCCGGAGCGCGGCGCGCGCACCCTGATATGGCGCAGCGGCGTGCGCCCTTCGCGCAGCCGCTGCAGAAGTTCATCCGGCAGATCGAGATTGGCCAGCGCCCGCTCCGCCGTCGCCAGCAGCCGTTTCGCATCGGCGCGGCTCTCGGTCAGGCTGACCGGCATCTCCTCCAGCAGCTTGAGGGCGGAGATGTATTCCGACTGGGCCTGCAGCATGCGCGGTGAATAGATATCGAACAGCGCCTGCCCGGCCCTGACGCGTTCCCCCTCGGTCGCGACCAGAAGCCCCTCGATCCAGCCATCGTACTTCAGCGTGACGTCGAAGCGGCGTCGCTCGTCGAACTGGAAACTTGCGGTGGCGCGGACCGGGCGCGTCAGCATGCGCCGGCCGACCCGCGCGGTGCGGACGCCCAATGTCTGCACTCGCGCAGGGCTGACCCGCACGGCTCCGTCATCGCCCGTTTCCTCGCCCTCGTAGACGGGGATGTAATCCATGCCCATCCAGTCCTTCTTCGGCACGGGCGAGACGTCCGGCAGTCCCATGGGGTTGCGGTAGTAGAGCGGCTTCTTTTCGGCGACTGGGGAAGCGGCAAGGGGCGCGATGGCGCCCGCCCCGCTGTGCGCCACTCCCTCCGGCGCCCGCATCTGCCAGACGATGGCGCCGCCCAGGGCGATGCCGGCCAGGCCGGCAAGCAGTCCGTTCAGCAGGGTCTTCATAGATCTTCTCCGATGAGACGTTCGATGCGCGCCAGCAGGCGACGCTGTTCCACGCGGACGGCAAGAAGCTCGATCTCGAGGTCGACACGCTTGAGTTCGGCTTCGACTGCCGGGGCCAGACCGCCCAGCCCCTGCCGGTAGGCGGACAAGGCATTGCGCGACATGGCGCGGGCGCGCGGCAGGGAAGCCCCCTCCAGCAACGCCTCGACGCGGCGTTCGCTTGCGATCGCCGCCAGGGTCTCGGTGATCTCACCGGCTATCTCGCGTTCCACGGCGCGCCGTTCAGCCTCGCGCGCGGCCAGCGCGCTGGCGGTCTCTCGCTGTCGCGCTTGCCGCAATCCCCAGCGCAAGGGCAGGTTTATGGACACCGTCGCTTCGTAAGCGCTGACCGCGCCTCCCCTTTCCACCACCCCGACGCCGAAAGCGATATCGGGCAGCCACTCCGCATCCGCCAGCCGCCGCCTGGCCACTGCGCTGTTCTCGAGCGCGCGCAGGCGACCGGCTTCGGCATTCAGCCGGCTGGCGGTGGCGAGGAGCGTTGCCGGCGACAGCCGGTCGGCCTCCGGCATGCCGGCCAGCTCCGCAGGGTCGGCAAGCGGGCTGCCGGGCAGACGATCGAGCAGGCTGTTCAGCCGCGCATCCTGCTGGCGGCGCAGGCCGCCGAGACGAAGCATCGCGGTCTCGTTGCGATCGAAACGAAGCTCCGTGGCCAGCACCGCATCCTGGCCACCCCGGCCCTGCTCGTAGGCCTGTATCGCGACCGCGTGGATCTGGCGCAGCAGCGCGGCGAGTTCGCCGCGCAGGCGAAGGCTCTCGTGCGCCAGAAAGCGCTCCGCCTGAAGGGACTTGATCCGGCTGACCAGATCGTCGTTCACGCCGGCTTGGGCCGCGGATGCCGCCTGCTGCTCGCCCTCGGCGACTTCCCGGCGCAGCCGGAGCTTCGGTCCAAGCGGAATATGCTGTTCGAGAAAGTATGTCCGCTCCCCCGCCGTGGCCGGCAGCGGACCGTTACGTCGATCCAGTCCCTCGAACTCAAGCTTGAAGGTCGGATCAGCCAGGCTGTCGGCTTGTTGGGTGCGGGCAAGGGCGGCGTCGCTCGCAAGGCGGGCGGCGGCAAGTCGTGGATTCTGCGCCCGCGCCAGGGCGAGCAGCGGCGCAAGTCGGGCACCCGGCGGTTCGTCGGCGCGGACCGTCGGGGCGGAAATCAGCCCCGTGCCCAGCAGGGCACAGGCAATGAGCAGGCGAAGCATGTCGCGCTCCAGGAGAGAATTCGGCGAGCCCGTCGGAGCGGGCGGCGAAAATCAGCTCGGGAGCACGAAGCGGGGAGGGTCGAAATCGGGCGGGCCCAGCCATCCTGACGGATCGCCACGATCGCGCATGCCCATCTGGGCCATGTCGCTGGCGGCCGGCTGCTGGGCCGATGGGCCCAGCGCCTGCGCCAGGCAACCGGCATGGCAGCCACCGCCCGCCACCATGTCCGGGCAGCAGGGCGCCGGATCGCCGGAGGGCAGGCCGCCATCCTGCGTCATATGGTCGGGATTGTCAGCGCAATGCCCCTCCATCGCCGTGGCCAGCGGAAGCGCGGCAACGAAGAGGAGGAGGAAAAGGATATGCAGCAGACGACGCATGCCGCCCGACGCTAGCATTCGCCCTCGGTGTCGGCTAGTAACGTTTTATTGCGTGCACTGGGGATGAGCCGGAATGGTCTGGATCTATGTCGCGACCTCGAAGTCGCTCCAGGAATGGGGCGCCTCGGTCGGCGTGACCAAGCATCTCTACAAGATCGGCGTCTGCGAGGCTCCGCCCGCCGAGGCGGTGGCTTCGCTCAATGCGACCCGCCAGGCCGGGGCGGAAGACTGGAAGCTTCTGAAGAAGCGACAGGTCGAGGCCGCCGACGAGGCGGCGATCCTGGCGCGGCTCGCGGCGCAGGAACAGGTCCTCGACGGGCGTTATTATCCGCGCCTGGAGGGGGCGGTCGGCATCTGCAAGGTCAAACCGCTCAATGTCACCAATGCCCTGCTGGTGCAGCGCGCGCTCGATGCGGGGGAGCTGAAGGTGGACCGGCTCAAGCCCGCCGACATCGCCGAGTACCTCTTGCGCAACGCCATGGAATAGCTCGCCGGGCGCGGAATTTGGCGCTATAACCCGGCGCCATGGCAGGCAGGACCCCCCGCATCGGCATCGTCAGCCTCGGCTGCGCCAAGGCCCTTTACGACACGGAACGCATCGTCACCCATCTGCGCGCCGAGGGTTACGACTTCTCCCCCGACTATGCCGGGGCCGATCTGGTGCTGGTCAATACCTGCGGTTTCCTGGACAGCGCGCGGCGCGAGTCCCTCGATGCCATCGGCGAGGCACTGGCGGGCAACGGCAAGGTGATCGTCACCGGCTGCCTCGGCGCGGAGCCCGAGGTGATCCGGGCCGAGCATCCGAAGGTGCTGGCGGTGACCGGTCCGGCGCAGTACGAGGCGGTGATCGAGGCGGTGCACAAGGTGCGTCCGCCGCGCCACGATCCCCATATCGACCTGGTGCCGCCGGGCGGCGTCCGGCTGACGCCGCGCCATTATGCCTATCTGAAGATTTCCGAGGGCTGCAACAACCGCTGCACCTTCTGCATCATCCCGGACATGCGCGGCGACCTGGCAAGCCGCCCGGCGGCCGACGTGATGCGCGAGGCGCGCGCCCTGGTCGAGGCGGGCGTGAAGGAACTCCTGGTCATCTCCCAGGACACCTCGGCCTATGGCGTCGACCTGCGGCATGGCGCAAGCGAGTGGCAGGGCGCGCCGCTGCGTGCCCACCTCACGGATCTCGCCGGCGCGCTGGCCGATCTCGGTGTCTGGGTGCGGCTGCATTACGTCTACCCGTATCCGCACGTGGACCAGCTCATCCCGCTGATGGCGGAAGGGCGCATCCTGCCCTATCTCGACGTGCCGTTTCAGCATGCAAGCCCGAAGGTGCTCAAGGCGATGCGCCGGCCGGCCAACCAGGGCAAGACCCTGGAGCGAATCCGCGCCTGGCGCGCGCTCTGCCCCGATCTCGTCATCCGCTCGACCTTCATCGTCGGCTTTCCCGGCGAGACGGAGGAGGATTTCCGCTTCCTCCTCGACTGGCTGGAGGAGGCTGAGCTGGACCGCGTCGGCTGCTTCCGCTTCGAGCCGGTCAAGGGCGCGCGCGCCAACGCGCTTGAGGGCGCCGTGCCGGAAGCAGTGAAGGAAGAGCGTTACAGCCGCTTCATGGAAGCGCAAGGGCGCATCGGCGCGCGAAGGCTTCGCCGTTTCGTCGGCCGCGAGATCGAGGCCATCGTCGACGAGGTCGGTGCCGAGGGGATCGTTGCCCGCTCCAAGGGCGATGCGCCGGAGGTGGATGGCAACGTGCTGCTGGCGCCGGCGGCGGGCATCAGGCCGGGCGATATCGTCCGCGTGCGGGTGGAGGATGCGGATGCCTTCGACCTGCACGGGGTCGTGGCGGCCGGGCCGGCGGCGCCGCGCCGGCGGCAGATGCCGCGCCGCTGACCGGATTCGGGCCTAGCGGATGCCGCTGGCCATGAAGCCGCCATCGACGTCAAGCACATGGCCGGTGATGTAACCAGCACGGTCGGAGGCGAGGTAGGCCACGGCTTCCGCGATTTCCTCCGGTGTTCCGTAACGGCCCATCGGCACCATGCGCAGATAGCCCTCGCGCGTCGCCTCGTCGTGCATCAGCTTCGCCATCTCCGTCTCCACCGGACCGGGCGCCACGGCGTTGACGGCGATGGCATGTTCCGCCAGTTCCAGCGCCATCTGGCGCGTGAGCTGGATCAGCGCGGCTTTCGATGTTCCATAGGCGGTCCGTCCGAGGCCGGCGCGCTGGCCCGAGATCGAGACGATGTTCACGATGCGCCCGCCGCCCTGCGCGACCATGACGCGGGCGGCGGCCTGGGACATCAGAAAGGCGCCGGTCACGTTGACGTCAAGGATGCGGCGGAACGCCTCGGGGCTGGTTTCGAGAAAGGGCTGCAACAGGGCGATGCCTGCATTGTTGACGAGGATGTCGAGGCGGCCGAACTCCGCCAGGGTGGCGGTCACGGCGGCCTGCGCGTCAGCCTCGCGCGCCACATCGCCGGCAAGCGCGATGGCGCGCCCGCCTTTCGAGGCGATCTCCGCCGCCGCCTCCTTCGCGCCGCGCAGATCGAACAGCGCCAGCGCGGCGCCGTCGGCGCCGAGCCGCCGCGCGATGGCGAGGCCGATGCCCGCGCCGGCGCCGGTCACCAGGGCGGCGCGCCCGGCCAGCGCGGGTTCAGGCACCGGCGCTCTCCCGGTCATGGTCGAACCATTCCTTGAGGCGAAACAGCAACGCGTGCAACTGGGCAATCTCCTCCTCGCGCCA
>JAHCJR010000102.1 GCA_026126165.1 Alphaproteobacteria bacterium | reverse complement strand
CGCGCGCCGGCATGTTGACCAACCCGCTGCGTGATCGCTTCGGCATCGTGGCCCGGCTCGAGTTCTACAACGCCGACGAGCTGGCCCGCATTGTCGTCCGCTCCGCCGCGCTTCTCGGCATCGCGATCGAGCCCGAGGGCGCGCGGGAGATCGCGCGCCGCTCGCGCGGCACGCCGCGGATCGCGACGCGGCTGCTCCGCCGGGTGCGGGATTTCGCCGCCGTCGAAAACGTCGCGGCGATCGACGCGGCCGCTGCCGACCGCGCGCTGCAGCGGCTCGAGGTGGACAGCCGCGGCTTCGATTCCCTCGACCGCCGCTATATCGGCCTCATCGCCACGAGCTTCGGCGGCGGCCCGGTCGGCATCGAGACCATCGCCGCGGCACTGTCGGAGCCGCGCGACGCGATCGAGGACATCATCGAGCCCTATCTGATCCAGCAGGGACTGCTGCAGCGCACGCCGCGCGGCCGCATGCTGGCGGCGGGCGCCTTCCGCCATCTCGGCCTCGACACCCCGAAGGGGTTGCGCGCCCAGCTCGACCTGCTTGCCGGCCAGGAGGAGGCGGATGTCTGACCCCGCCCGCTTCGGCCGCATCGCGGATGGTCGCCACGTGCTGGCGCTGCGCGTCTATTGGGAGGACACCGATGCCTCGGGCATCGTCTATTACGCCAACTACCTGCGGTTCGTCGAACGGGCGCGCAGCGATCTGCTGCGCCTGCTGGGCGTGAACCAGCAACGGCTGCTGGAAGAGCAGGGGCTGGCGCTGGCGGTGCGCGCCTGCGCGCTCGAATATCTGCGCCCGGCACGGCTCGATGACGAGATCGAGGTTCATTCCTCGATCGCCGAGATGCGCGGTGCCAGCCTGACCGCACGCCAGGTGGTGCGGCGCGGCGAGGAAGAACTGGTGCAGGCCGATGTGCGTATCGCCTGCATCGACCGGGCGGGCCGGCCGCGCCGGCTTCCCGCGCAGGTGGTGGCGGCGCTGCGGCCGGTTGCCGGGCAATGAGTTTCTGGTTCGAGGACAAACATGGGCAATGAAACAGTGAATGCGGCCGCGCTTCCCGGGTCGATCTCCGCCGATCTTTCGGTCCTGGGGCTCTTCCTGCAGGCGGACTGGGTGGTCAAGGCGGTCATGATCGGCCTGCTCTTCGCCTCGGTCTGGTGCTGGGCGATCATCTTCGAGAAAATCCTGCGCATGCGCCGCGTGGTGGCGCTGACCGACAAGTTCGAAAGCGAGTTCTGGTCCGGCGGATCGCTCGACCGGCTCTACGAGCGCATCGGCATCGGGCCCGACAATCCCATGGCGGTGCTCTTCGCCGCCGCCATGCGCGAATGGCACCGCTCGACCGAGCGCGGGCTGATGCGTGGCGAGGGACTGGTCGGCGGCGTGCAGCAGCGCATCGCGCAGGTCATGCGCGTCACCATCGACCGCGAGATGGAGCGGCTGGAGCGCTATCTCGGCGTGCTGGCGACGGTCGGCTCGACGGCGACCTTCATCGGGCTGTTCGGCACCGTCTGGGGCATCATGAACAGCTTCCATTCCATCGCGCAGACCAAGAACACCTCGCTCGCGGTGGTGGCCCCGGGCATCGCCGAGGCGCTGTTCGCCACCGCCATGGGGCTGGTCGCCGCCATTCCGGCGGTGGTCGCCTACAACAAGTTCTCGACCGACATGAACCGCTATTGCACGCGGCTCGAGGGCTTCGCCGGCGAGTTTCAGGCGATCCTGTCGCGCCAGCTCGACGAAGGGACGGGCTGAGCCATGGCCATGCAGCTTCCCCAGGGCGGCAGGGCACGCCATACGCGCCGGGCGCCGATGAGCGAGATCAACGTGACGCCGCTGGTCGACGTCATGCTGGTGCTGCTGATCGTCTTCATGGTCACGGCACCGCTGCTCACCACCGGCGTCAATATCGATCTGCCCAAAACCTCCGCGCAGCAGATCCAGGGCACGGACGAGCCGCTGGAAGTCTCGATCGACGCGCAGGGGCGCATATATCTTCAGAAGACGGAAGTTCGGCTGGACGAACTGGTCCCGCGGCTCACCGCCATCGTTCGGGGTGCGCCGGAGCGGCGCATCTTCGTGCGCGGCGACAAGGCGATCGGCTATGGCCGGGTGATGGAGGTCATGGGCACGATCAACGCGGCCGGATTCACCAAGGTTGCGCTGCTTACCGAACGGCCGGCGGAGCCGCGCGCCGAAACGCGCGGTCGCCGCTCGGGCGGCTGAGGCATCGGCCGGTAGCGGGCGCCAGGGCAGGGGAACGGAGTGCGCAAGGCGGTCTTTCTTTCCATGACGTTCCACGTCGCGATCATGCTGCTCGCGATGTTCGGCGTGCCATGGAGCTTCCGCGAGCCGCCGATTCTCGACGAGCCGGTGGTTCTTGTCGAACTGGCGCCGATCGCGGAACGGACCAATGCGCCGCCGCCGGCCGCACCGCCCAGGCCCGAGCCGCCGAAGCCGGAGCCGCCCAAGCCGGAGCCGCCCAAGCCGGAGCCGCCCAAGCCGGAGCCGCCGAAGCCCGAGCCGCCGAAGCCCGAGCCGCCCAAGCCGGAACCTGCGCCGCGCGCGGAGCCGGCGCCAAAGAAGGCGGAACCGCCGCCGCCGGAGCCGATCGCCAAGCCCAGGCCCAAGCCGGAGCCGCCGAAACCGGCGTTCGATCCGAACAAGCTTGCCGCGCTGCTCGACCGCGCGCCGCGCACGCCTTCCTCGGCGCCGCAGCCCGCCGCGCCGCCGCAGCCCGCGCCGCAGAGCGCGGCCCGTCCGGTGCCGAACGCGCCGTCCAGTCCGCTTGCGCCGGTGACGCAGGGGGAGCGCGATTTCCTGGTGGCGCAGATCCAGCGCAACTGGAATCTCGATTGCGGCCGCAAGGATGCCGACAAGATCGTCGTGCGCGTCCAGGCGCACTACAATCCGGATGGCTCGCTGCGCGACCAGCCACAGATACTCGATCAGGGCCAGCTTTTCGCCCCCGGCCGGGAAAGCTGGGCCGCGGCGGCGCAGGCGGCGCTGCGCGCGGTCCTGATGACGCAGCCTCTCAAGTTCCCGCCGGGCGATCTGGCGCGCTGGAACCAACCCTTCATCCTGAACTTCGATTCGCGCGCTTTCTGTGGCGGTTGAACGAGGCAGGGCAGAAACGAACGAAAGGTGATGGACGGATGATGTCGACGACAACGAAGCCGATCGGTGCCCTTCGGCATGTCTTCGTGGCGCTTGGCGTGGGGCTGACCCTTCTGATCCTCGCGATGACGGCGGCGACGGCGCAGATCCAGCTCGATCTCAATCGCGGCGTGGTACAGCCGCTGCCGATCGCCGTTTCCGATTTCGATGCCGAGAGCCCGCGCAGCGAGCAGGTCGGCAAGGAGCTGGCGGCCGTCATCCGCAACAACCTGCAACGCTCGGGCCTGTTCCAGCCGCTCGATCCGCGCGCGCATATCCAGGCCCCGTCGGCCATGCGCAACGTGCTGCCGCGCTTCCAGGACTGGCGCGTCATCAACGCGCAGGCGCTCGTGGTCGGCCGTGTCGAGGCGACGGCCGACGGGAGGCTGCGGGTCGAGTTCCGCCTGTGGGACGTGTTCGCCGAGCAGCAGCTCACCGGCTTCGTCTATGCGACCACGCCGGACAACTGGCGGCGCATCGCGCACAAGGTCTCGGACGCGATCTACAAGCGCATCACCGGCGAGGATGGCTATTTCGACACGCGCGTCGTATTCATCTCGGAAAGCGGTCCGAAGAACCAGCGCCAGAAGCGCCTCACCATCATGGACCAGGATGGCGAGAACCTGCGCTACCTGACCGATGGCCGCTATCTCGTGCTGACGCCGCGCTTCTCGCCCTCGCAGCAGGAGATCACCTATCTCTCGTACTTCAACAACCGTCCGCGCGTCTTCCTGTTCAACATCGACACCGGACAGCAGGAAGTGGTCGGCGACTTCCCCGGCATGACCTTCGCGCCGCGCTTCGCGCCGAACGGCAACAAGGTCATCATGAGCATGGCGCAGGACGGCAACTCGGACATCTATGCCATGGACCTGCGAACCCGCCAGGTGCAGCGCCTGACCAGCGATCCGGCCATCGACACCGCCCCCAGCTATTCGCCCGACGGCCGCTTCGTCACCTTCGAGTCCGATCGTGGCGGGCGCCAACAAATCTACGTGATGGAAGCGGACGGTTCCGGTCAACGCCGTATCAGTTTTGGCGAAGGTCGCTATGGAACACCGGTCTGGTCGCCCCGTGGCGATCTCATCGCCTTCACCAAACAGCTTCGCGGCAATTTCTACATCGGCGTGATGCGCACGGACGGGTCGGGCGAGCGTATCCTGACTGAGGCTTACCATCAGGAAGGCCCGACCTGGGCGCCGAACGGGCGGGTTCTGATGTTCTTCCGCGAGACCCCGGGCGACGCCCAGGGGCGGGGCGCCCGGGTGCGGCTCTGGTCCGTCGATCTGACCGGTCACAACCTGCGCGAGATTATCACGCCGGGCGACGCATCCGATCCCGCCTGGTCGCCACTCTCCCCGTGAAGCGTGCTGCAACGCAAAAACTAGTGTCGATTACTTAGGCGGAAAGGCAATAACTGTAATGTGACAGGCTTGATTTGCCTCATTCCGGTGTATATATTCCGCGGCGCGTCAAGGCCCATGCAGTCACGCGGTCCTGTTGCGGAGCGGAGGCTCCCACGCCGGGTGCTGTCCAGATCGAACGCGTCAAGGTTTCCAGATCCCTCGGAGGGGGAACAAGAAAATGCGCCTCAACAGTTTTGGTTCCAAGTTCCTCGGCGTTGCCGCGGCGGCGTTGCTTCTGGCGGCTTGCGAAAGCACGCCGGAGACGACCGGAACGGCAGCCGGTGCCGGTGGCCAGGGCGCTGCCCCTGCCACGACCGCCACAGCCCCGACGACGACGGCTCCGGCCGTGACACCTGGCACGAAGGCTGACTTCGAACTGAATGTCGGCGACCGGGTCTTTTTCGATTTCGACAAGTTCGACCTGAAGCCGGCGGCCCGTGCCACGCTCGAGCGGCAGGCGGCCTGGCTCAGGCAGTATCCGCAGAAGACGGTTGTCGTCGAAGGTCACTGCGACGAGCGCGGCACGCGCGAATACAACCTTGCTCTTGGCGAGCGGCGCGCCAATGCGGCGAAGCGCTTCCTGATGAGCCAGGGCGTCGCCGAGGCGCGGATCCGCACCATTTCGTACGGCAAGGAGCGTCCGGCGGCGCTGGGCAGCAACGAGGCCGCATGGTCGCAGAACCGCCGTTCGGTGACGGTGGTCGCCAACTAAGTCCGGCGATCCTCGCTCGCGAGGTCTGAGATGCGCCCGCTCCAGCCGGCTTCGACCGGCGGGGGCGGGCGTCGTCGTTTCCGGGACCGATCCGGAGCGGCGATGAATCTTATTTCGGCCCGATTTTAGTGGCATGCTGCGGCTTTCGGCGTGTCGGAGAAAGATCGGAGCGAGGTTGCCGGTCGCCATCCGCCCGCCGCCGCATTCGTCCCAGCGACCAGAGGCACCGGTTATGAAGCTGAGCGCGCGCCAAACCCCGCACCTTGTCCTGCTGGCGGCCCTTGCGGCCGCCGCGTTCCTGCACCTGCCGGCATCGGCGCAGACGCAGAACGAATGGCGTGCCGTGGTCGAGCGGATGCAGCGCCTGGAAGCCGAGGTCAACCAGCTTCAGCGCCAGGTCAATCGCGGCGGCACGACCCCTTCGGGCGCGCCGGCGCGCGGTTATGCGCCGGCCACGGGCGGCGATCTCTCGACGCAGCAGTTCAATCAGCTCTCGCTGCGCATGGACGAACTCGAATCGCTGATCCGCCAGCTTACTGGCCGGATCGAGGAGATCGACCACCGGACGGGGCAGACCGCGAGCCGCATGGACAAGCTGGTGCAGGACGTGGATTTCCGCCTGGCCCAGCTCGAGCGCCAGGCGATGCAGCAGCAAGGCGAGGCGCCGGCCGCCGCGGCAGGCGCGTCGGCGGCGGCTGCCACGCCGGCTCCGACGGGCGCGCAGGCGCAGGGGTTGCCGCAATCTTCCGCCCAGCCCGGAATCCTGGGGCGCATCCCGGCCAGCGCGGTAAGCGATCAGAACCGGCAGGCGGCCCAGCAGCAGGCACAGGCTCCCACCGCTCCGGCTTCTGCCGGTGCCGGTGCGGCGGCGCGCGCGCGCCTGCCGGCGGGCAGCGCGCAGGACCAGTATGCCTTCGCCACCGGGTTGCTGCACCGGGGCGAGTACGACGCAGCGGAGATTGCACTGGGCGAGTTCGTGAAGGCGCATCCCAAGGATGCCCTGGCGAGCGCCGCGCAATACTGGCTTGGCGAAAGCCACTATGTGCGCCAGCAGTATCGCGAGGCGGCACAGTCGTTTCTCGCCGGCTACCAGACCTATCCGAAAGGCACCAAGGCGCCGGACTCGCTGCTCAAGCTCGCCATGAGCCTGAATGCACTGCGCCAGAAGCAGGAAGCCTGCACGGTCTTCCAGCAGCTCGCCAAGGAATTCCCGAACGCCGAGGCGCGCATCAAGCAGCAGGCGCAGCGCGAGCAGGCGCAAGCCGGCTGCAAGTGAGCGCCGGACCTATTCCGGTCGAGCCTGTCGGGGCGGCGGAATTCGCCACCCTCATGCACGATCTCGGCCTCCCGCCGGGGCAGCCGGCGCGGCTTGCCATCGCCTGTTCCGGCGGCGCCGACAGCTTGGCGCTCGCCCTGCTGGCGCGGGACTGGTGCCGGGACAAGGGTATCAGCCCGCTCGCCCTGATCGTCGATCACCGCCTCAGGCCGGATTCGGCCGACGAGGCCCGCCGGACCGAGGCCCGGCTCGTCGCACTCGGCATCGAGGCGCGGATCCTGGTCCGCTCCGGGCCCGTACCGAGATCGAACCTGCAGGAGGCGGCGCGCGAGGCGCGCTACCGGCTGCTGGCCGCGGCCTGCCGGGCGGCGGGCATCGCATATCTCCTCCTCGCGCATCATCGGGACGACCAGGCGGAGACCTTTCTCCTGCGCCTGGCGCGGGGCAGCGGCGTCGACGGTCTCGCCGCCATGGCGCCGGTGACGAAACGCCCGGCCGACGAAGTGACCCTGTTGCGCCCCCTGCTTGGCTTGCCGCGCGCGCGATTGCGGGCGACCCTGGAGGCGCATGGCCTGGCCTGGGAGGAGGATCCGAGCAACCGGAACGAAGCCTTCGCCCGCGTGCGGCTGCGGCGATTGATGCCGATGCTGGCGGCCGAGGGCATGGGCGCCCGCCGCCTCGCCGCCACCGCTGCAAGGATGCGCCGTGCCGGCGCGGCCCTCGACCATTACGCGGCGCGGCTGCTCCGCGAGGCCGCCACGCTGGAATCTGCCGGCTTCGCCCTGCTGGAAGCGGCGCGCATCGCCGATGCGCCCGAGGAGGTCGGCCTGCGGGCACTCTCGCGCCTGCTCATGGGGGTAAGCGGCGCGACCCGCCCGGCGCGGCTCGAGCGGCTGGAGGCGCTGCATGCGGCGATCGTCGGCGCCAGGCTCGGGCAGGGACGCACATTCATGGGCTGCCGCATCCTGCCCTGGCGCTCGCGCATCCTGATCGCCCGCGAGGAACGCGCTGTCGCCGCCGATCTGGCGCTGCCCGAGACCGGCAGCAACGGCCTCCTGTGGGACCGGCGCTTCCTGATCCGCCTCGCCCCCAGATCGGGGCAGGTCTTGCGGGTAGGCGCGCTGGGGGTGGCCCAGCAAGCCGGCCTGCCTGCGCCGGCGCGGGCGGCAGCCCGTCACCTGCCATCGGCCGTCTGGCGTACTTTGCCGGCGCTGATGGGGCTTGAAGGAGTGCTCGCGGTCCCCCACCTGAATTACTGCAGGGCACCGGAGTTTCATGACTTTTCTGCGGAATTTTACATTGCCCCACCGGTTGCCTGGTGGCCTGGGCCGGGTCGCGACCTACTTTAAGGTTGCGTCAAACCCGTACTGTTAATGCTAGACTGAACGGAACAGGATTTCCGTGTTCGGCCGTCGGGGCGGCCCGGTCGCCTCTCCCGGTCGGCGTATGTAAGGACGATAGCAGGTGAACTTCTCCGGCAGGAACCTCGCACTCTGGGTCATCATCGCGCTGCTTCTGGTGGCGCTGTTCAACCTGTTCCAGGGCCCGGCCACGCGTGGCGGCGGCAACAGCCTGGCCTATTCCGACTTCCTGAACGAGCTCGAGGCCGGCGCGGTCACCGACGTGACTATCCAGGGCGGCGTGCTGTCCGGCCATACCCGGGACGGCCGCAGCTTCTCCACCTTCCGTCCGGACGACCCGGCGCTGATCGAGAAACTGCGCGAGCGCAACGTGCGCATCGCGGTGGCGCCCGGCGACGAAGGCTCGCCCTCCCTGCTTGGCATCCTGATCAACTGGTTCCCGATGCTGCTGCTGGTCGGCGTCTGGGTCTATTTCATGCGCCAGATGCAGTCCGGCGGCGGCAAGGCGATGGGCTTCGGCAAGTCCCGGGCGCGGCTGCTGACCGAGCGCCAGGGCCGCGTCACCTTCGAGGACGTGGCCGGCATCGACGAGGCGAAGGAAGAACTCGAGGAGATCGTCGAGTTCCTGCGCGATCCGCAGAAGTTCCAGCGGCTTGGCGGGCGCATCCCCAAGGGCGTGCTGCTGGTCGGCCCGCCGGGCACCGGCAAGACGCTGCTCGCCCGCGCCATCGCCGGCGAGGCGAACGTGCCCTTCTTCACCATCTCCGGCTCCGATTTCGTGGAAATGTTCGTCGGCGTCGGCGCCTCGCGCGTGCGCGACATGTTCGAGCAGGGCAAGAAGAACGCGCCCTGCATCATCTTCATCGACGAGATCGACGCGGTCGGCCGGCATCGTGGCGCGGGCCTCGGTGGCGGCAACGACGAACGCGAGCAGACCCTCAACCAGCTTCTGGTCGAGATGGACGGCTTCGAGGCGAACGAAGGCGTCATCCTGATCGCGGCGACGAACCGGCCCGACGTGCTCGACCCGGCGCTGCTGCGCCCGGGCCGCTTCGACCGGCAGGTGGTGGTGCCCAATCCCGACATTCTCGGTCGCGAGAAGATCCTGCGCGTTCATCTGCGCAAGGTGCCGACCGCACCCGACGTGGAACCGCGCGTCATCGCCCGCGGCACGCCGGGCTTCTCGGGCGCCGATCTCGCCAACCTGGTGAACGAGGCGGCGCTGCTCGCCGCCCGGCGCGGCAAGCGCGTCGTCACCATGCCCGATCTCGAGGCGGCGAAGGACAAGGTCATGATGGGCGCCGAAAGGCGATCCATGGTGATGAGCGAGAAGGAAAAGGAACTGACCGCCTATCACGAGGCGGGGCATGCGCTGGTGGCGCTGCATTTGCCCAAATGCGATCCGGTGCACAAGGTGACCATCATCCCGCGCGGGCGCGCGCTCGGCGTCACCATGAGCCTGCCCGAGCGCGATCGCCTGTCCTGGTCGCGCGGCGAGATGGAATCGCGCCTTGCCATGACCTTCGGCGGACGCATCGCCGAGGAAATCATCTTCGGCACGGACAATGTCACGACCGGCGCGGCGAACGACATCCAGCAGGCGACCAAGCTGGCGCGCGCCATGGTCACGGAGTATGGCATGAGCGAAAAGCTCGGCCGCGTCCGCTACAAGTCCAATGACCAGGAAGTGTTCCTGGGCCATTCGGTCACGCAGAGCCAGCACATGTCGGACGACACGGCCAAGCTGATCGACCAGGACGTGCGCAAACTGATCGAGGATGGCGAAGCCT
>JAHCJR010000101.1 GCA_026126165.1 Alphaproteobacteria bacterium | reverse complement strand
GGCACCGCCTTCTCGTCGGGCGGCAACGTCAAGCGCATGGGCGAGGCAGGCGGCCTGAACAGCGCGCTGCCGGTCGAGACGCGCGCCAACTACCTGCGCGGCATCCAGCGCATCCCGCTCGCCTTCAATGCGCTGGAAGTGCCGGTCATCGCCGCGGTCAACGGGCCGGCGATCGGCGCCGGCTGCGACCTCGCCTGCATGTGCGACATCCGCATCGCCGGCGAGAGTGCCCGCTTCGCCGAGAGCTTCGTCAAGCTCGGCATCATCCCGGGCGATGGCGGCGCCTGGCTGCTGCCGCGCGCGGTCGGCCTGTCGAAGGCCTGCGAGATGGCCTTCACCGGCGATCCGATCGACGCGCGCGAGGCGCTGGAATGCCGCCTCGTCTCGCGCGTCGTGCCGGATGGAGAACTGATGGCGGAAGCGCGCCGGCTGGCCGAGCGCATCGCCGTCAACCCGCCGCATGCGGTGCGCATGGCCAAGCGGCTGATTCGCGAGGGCCAGCACATGAAGCTCGACAGCCTGCTCGAACTCTCC
Source organism: Alphaproteobacteria bacterium (assembly GCA_026126165.1). Classification (GTDB taxonomy): domain Bacteria; phylum Pseudomonadota; class Alphaproteobacteria; order Ferrovibrionales; family Ferrovibrionaceae; genus JAHCJQ01. The sequence goes on along the minus strand of JAHCJR010000101.1, from coordinate 9,437 downwards.
GCCGCCATGCAGGCGCTGGCCCATGCCACCGCCGATCACCGCGAGGCGGTGAAGGCCTTTCTCGAAAAGCGCAAGCCGGTCTTTACCGGCCAGTGAACGGGGTCCGATGACCATGAACCAGAACAGTTCCCAGGGCGCGCTCGCCGGCCTCAAGGTCGTCGATCTCTCGCGCGTGCTGGGCGGTCCCTTCTGCACCCAGGTGCTGGCGGACCATGGCGCGGAGGTGATCAAGGTGGAGCCGCCCCAGGGCGACGAGACGCGCGATTGGGGCCCGCCATTCAAGAACAACCTCTCCGCCTACTTCTCCGGCGTCAACCGCAACAAGCGCTCGCTCGGCCTCGACATCTCGACCGAGGCGGGCCGCGCGGTGCTGATGCGCCTGCTCGCCGATGCCGACGTGATGGTGGAGAACTTCAAGCCCGGCACCCTGGAGAAATGGGGCCTCGGCTATGAGGAAACCCTCGCGCGCCGCTTTCCCCGCCTCGTGCATTGCCGCATCACCGGCTTCGGGTCGGACGGGCCGATGGGCGGCTTCCCGGGCTACGATGCCATGGTGCAGGCCTGGGCCGGGCTGGTCTCGGTCAATGGCGCGCCGGAAAGCGGGCCGGTGCGCGTCGGGCTGCCGCTGGTCGATATCGGAACCGGCATGAACGCCGCCATCGGCATCCTGGCGGCGATCCAGGAGCGGCACCGTTCCGGGCGCGGACAGTTTCTCGAAGTCACGCTGTTCGACACCGCGGTCAGCCTGCAGCACCCCCATGCGCCGAACTGGCTGATGTCGGGCGACAAGCCGAAACTCTATGGCAACGCCCATCCCAACATCGTGCCCTACAACAGCTTCCCGACGAAGGGACGGCCGGTGGTGGTGGGGGCCGGCAACGACCGGCAGTTCCGCACCTTCTGCAAGATCCTCGGCCGCCCGGAACTGAGCGAGGATCCACGCTTCCGCACCAACCGCGACCGCAATGCCCATCGCGAGGAACTGACCGCCATCATCGCCCCGCTGCTGGCCGAGCAGGACGGCGAGGAACTTGCCATGCGACTGATGCGGGCCGGCGTGCCGGCCGGCGCGATGCTGGAGATCCCTGACGTGCTGCAGCATCCGCACACCGCCCACCGCAAGATGGTGGTCGAGAAGGACGGCTACCGGGGCACCGGCATCCCGATCAAGTTCTCGCGCACGCCGGGCCGCGTCGCGTCCGCCCCGCCGCAATTCGGCCAGGATGGCCGCGTGGTGCTGACGCAGGCGGGCTTCAGCGAGGCGGAGATCGCCGAGATGCTGGCCGCCGGCGTTCTGGTGGAGGAGCGGCGCAAGCTCTGAGCCGCTCCCCGCGCCAGGCTACTTCCCGTCCCAGGCATCGAGGGCGGCGCGTTTGGCCGCGCGCTGCTCATCGGCCTGCTTCTTGAAATCGTGGCCGAAGGGCGCGGACTCCCACGATCCGTAGGATGGGTTGGCGAGGAAAATCCACTGCCGGCCGATCCGCGCCGCGTTGGCATCCATCACCTTCTGCCGGTCGGCGGCACTGCCGCGATAGGCATCGGTGAAGTCCCCGAAATTGTCGCCGATATTGAGCAGGACCCGGTAGTCCCTGGCTACATGCGCGCGACGCGTGCTCTTGGCCGAACCCCAGTCGGGCCGCTCGCGCGCCATCAGGAAGGTGTCGACATTGCCGCCCAGCGGATAGCCGAAGCGGGCCATGTTGGCGCGCGTCGATTCCTCGAGATCGGCGGTGCGGTTGGAGATGTAGAAGACCTTGACGCCGCGCCCCTCCGCCTGCCTCAGGAATTCGACGGAGCCGGCCACCGGCGTCGAGATGCGGGCGTGGCAGAAGCGGGCCCAGCTTTCCTGGCTGAAAGTCTGCCCGTTCAGGGTGAGCCAGGCCTGATAGCGCGAATTGTCGAGGACGGTTTCGTCGAGGTCGACGATGATGGCCGGCGGCCGCGCGGCATAGTCGCTGCCTTGTTCCTCCGGCACCGCGGTCCAGGTGCGGTCCGCCAGCGCCTGCTCTAGCCGCAGCGCCGCCAGCGCATAGGCGGCGCGGGCGGTGCCCTGGAACTCGACCGACTGCTGCATCCAGAGCGTGGCGTTCAGATTGTCATGCGCCGGCACCATCGACTGGGTCGACTGGGTGCAGGCCGAAACGGTCAGACCGAGAAGTGTGGCCATCGCCACGGCCCCGGCCGCGCGCTTCAAAGTCGCGATCATCTCCCGAACCTCCATGGGCGGCCGGCCCGGCCATCCCGGGCACCCGGTCCGCCGGTCAAGTCTAGAAAGGAATCGCGACTTCGTTCGTTAAGGTTTTCGTGAGGCCGGCTTACGCCGTTCAGCCGGCTTCGCGCTCGACCATGAGCACGCTCCCGTCGGTTCCGGTGACGCGGACCGTGCTGCCCGCCGGCAGGTCGGGCCCCTGCACCGGCCAGACCGTATCGCCGATCCGCGCGCTGCCGCGGCCATTGACGATGGCGGTCTCGAGACTCGCCCGCTTGCCGACATGGCGATGCAGGCCGACATTGAGCGCGGATGCCTTTCTTCCCTTCGGCTGGCGCTTGCGCCAGGTGATGCCGCCCCAGACGGAGAGCGCCATCAGCGGCGCGAAGAGCGCGAGCTGGCCCTCCCAGCCAAGCGGATAGACGAACATGACGAGGCCGACCACGGCGGCGGCCATGGCCGGCCAGATCAGGATGAAGCCCGGCACCACGATCTCGAGCAGGCCGAGCGCCACGGCGATGGCGATCCACTGCCAGGCGGCCATGGCGGCCTAGCTCCGCGTGCCGGCGGAGGGCCAGGGCGAGCCGCCGCCCGAACCACCCGCGCCGCCGCCGCCCGCCGGCGGATTGCCGAGCGCGCCCTTGGCGATCTCGGCGATGCCGGCCAGCGCGCCGATGACGCTGCTCGCCTCCATCGGCATGAGGACGAGCTTCTGGTTCTTGCTTTCCGCCAGCTTGCCGAACGCTTCGATATATTTCTGCGCGACGAAATAGTTGACCGCCATGGTGCTGCCCGAGGCGATGGCCTCGCTCACCATCTGCGTCGCCTTGGCCTCGGCTTCCGCCAGGCGCTCGCGCGCCTCCGCCTCGCGCCAGGCGGCCTCGCGCTTGCCTTCCGCTTCCAGGATCGCCGCCTGTTTCTGGCCTTCGGCGCGCAGCACCGCCGCCTGCTTGTCGCCTTCCGCATTCAGGATGTCGGCGCGCTTGTTCCGCTCCGCCGTCATCTGCTTGGCCATCGCCTCGAGCAGGTTGGCCGGCGGCTGGATGTTGCGCAGCTCGATGCGCGTCACCTTCACGCCCCAGGGGATCGTCGCCTGGTCGATCACCGAAAGCAGAAGCGCATTGATGTGGTCGCGCTGGGACAGGACCTGGTCGAGGTCCATCGAGCCGATCACGGAACGGATGTTGGTCATCGCCAGATTGATCAGGGCAAGGGTGAGGTTCTGCACCTCGTAGGCGGCCTTGGCCGCGTCCAGCACCTGCGAGAAGACCACGCCGTCCGCCGTCACGGTGGCGTTGTCGCGGGTGATCACTTCCTGGCTCGGGATATCGAGCACGGTCTCCTGCACCGAGACCTTGTGGCCGATGCGCTCGACGAAGGGGATCACGAAGCTGAGGCCCGGCCGGAGCGTACGGTCGTAGCGGCCAAGCCGCTCCACGGTCCATTCCTCGCCCTGCGACACCGTCTTGACGCTGGCGAAGATGGTGACGAGAACGAAGAAGGCGACGACGCCTAGCGTGATCAGCAGTTCCATCCGTCCCCCCAAGGGATCAAGGGCGCGGCCAAGCCCGCACGGGTGGAATGCTACCACCGCCGCAGGGGATCAGATAATGGCCGAAGTGGTAAAGTTCGGGTTACCGGCCAACGGGTCGCAAGCCGGACGCACCGACGGATGGGAGGGAACGGCGCCGGAATCCCATCGGCCAACTTCAGGCCACCGCCTGCAACCCCTTCTTCGCGACGAGCGTGAGAAGCTTGAGCGAGGCGCCGCGCGGGCGCTTCTCGCCGCGCTCCCATTGACTGACCAGTCCCGTCGTCACGTTGAGATAGCGGGCGAATACAGCCTGGCTCGCCTTCTCGCGCGCGCGGATCTGGCGAATCTGCTCCGGCGTCAGTGCTTCGACCGGCGTCAGGCAGAGTTCATCGAATTCCTTCAAGGTGCGCTTTGCCATAACGCCCGCCTCGTGCAGGCCGAGCGCCGTCTCATGCACCGCCGCCAGCGCATCGCTCTTGTACCGCTTGCCCATCGCACCTGATCTCCATGATCGTTCCGTTGGCCAACGCCGCCCCGAGCGCCCTGTCGTCGTAGTCAAGCATTTCACTTGCCAGCCTGCGAAACGCCCTCAACTCGTCGCGGCAAATATTGTCCCGGTCGCTCTTGGCGAAGCCATAGATGAAGAACGCCTTGTCGCCTCGCCGAAAGAACACGATGCTTCGAAAGCCGCCGGATTTCCCTTGTCCCTTGCGGGCAAGACGCTGCTTGATGACACCACCGCCGAGGTCGGCATCGATCAGACCCTTCCCCGCCTGCAGGAGCGCGTCGCAAAGTTCCTCGTCGACGATTCCTTCACGCTCGGCGAAACGGGCGAATGACTTGGACTTGAAGACGCGCACTTACCTTTGTCACATCGTTCTATGACACTGGGTTATATAGCACCCGGTGCTATAAAGATCAATCCTGCTCCCAATACCAGGTGGCTCCGGACTGAAGGGCTCTGCCGCAGCGGTAGATCGGCGCCGGAAGCTCTTCGGCCACCTTCACGCCACCACCTACAATCCCTTCGCTTGAGCAAGGCGCCGCGCGGGCGCTTCCCGCGCCGCTTCGCTGAGGCCCCAGGCTGTTGGGAACGTTCGGGAATATTCGGTCGAGGCCGATAGAAAATGCGACCTTTGTAAAGTGAGCGGTGACAGGTTACATTGTCCCATGATCGTCAATTTCCGTCACAAGGGTCTCAAGCTTCTCTATGAGAAGGGCGACAGGCGACGGGTGTCAGCGGACTACGCCGATAAGGTCGAGCGTATTCTGGCGCGTCTCGATGAGGCGACGGAGCCGGGGGACATGGACCTGCCGGGGTTCCGGCTGCATCCGTTGAAGTGCAATTTGGCCGAACTCTGGTCGGTCAGTGTCTCGGGCAACTGGCGCATCGTGTTTCGGTTTGACGGTGCCAACGTCTGTGACGTCGATCTGGTCGACTACCATTAGGAGGATGTGACATGCCGATGAAGAAGCCGCCGCATCCGGGTTTGTCGGTGCGCCATGACTGTCTGGAGCCGCTTGGCCTCAGCGTGACCGAGGCGGCCAGGAGGCTCGGGGTCAGCCGCAAGCAGCTTTCGGACGTGCTCAACGGTCATTCCGGCATCTCGCCGGAGATGGCGATCCGGCTCCATAAGGCGTTCGGCGGCAGCGCGGAGACGTGGTACCGGCTTCAGGCCGCCTACGACCTTGCCCGCGCCATGGAGCATGCCGACGAGATCAAGGTCGAGCGCGTCCGACACGCGGCGTGACGGGAGAGCAAGAAGGAGCCGGAGAGTGCGTATGGCGTTTGCCTGAGCTGATCGCCGCTGGATGACAACTCACTGGCAGGTCACAGCCGCCGGATCGTCGCCATCGGCAGGAACAGCCGTCGGCCCTCGCCGGTGAACGGGATGAATCCGTATCTGCCGTAGAACGCGGCGGCAGCTTCGTCTTTCGCATCGACAACGACCGCGTGCACCGCGAGCGTCTGCGTTGCGAGCAGGATGCGGTTCAGGGCATCCATGAGCAGGAAGGCGCCCAGCCCCTTGCCCTTCATTCTGCCGTCGACGGCCAGCCGGCCGAGCAGAGCGGCCGGCACGGGGTAGCGCGGCAGTCGCTTCGCCTGGTCGTCCGGAAGGTTGTCCCGTTGAAAGCTGGTGGCGCTCAGGCCGTAGTAGCCGCAGACCGTCGGCGCCCCGGCCGGCGCGGCCACGAAGACGCGGGCGATATCCCGCTTCACGTCCTGCGAGGCATGTTCCCGAATGTAGCGGTCGAGTTCGGCAGCACCGCACGAGAAGGCCGCCCGGTCATGGATCTTGCCGTCGAGCGGCGCGATCTGCCATGGCGCATGCGCCTGTCTCATCCAGCCGTCTTCTTGTACCTGGCGAACGCCCTGCGCAGGGCCGCATTGGGCGCCGGCGGGCTGGTCAGCGCGTCATAGAACACCTTCCAGTCCGGGCCGGACAGGGTGACGTTCTCGTTTTCGCGGATGACTCTCTCGGCTTCCTCCAGGGCCGTCGCGAGGACGAACTGGCTGACCGTCTTGTGCCGGTAGCTCGCCGCGCGCTGGAGCACGCTCTTCGACCGGGCGTCCAGGCGCACCTGTAGCCGGTCATCCTTGGTTTCCGCCGCCCGTGGCATGGCCGTTCTCCCGATCCGGATTCTTCCGGAACTGTACTCACAAGCGGAGTACGCCTCAAGGCGCGGAGCACTGCCATTCCGCCGCATGGCAGAGCCTGGAACAGGGGTCGGCGTTGCCTGGCTCAATCCCGAACGACAGCAACCCGCCGCATTGGCGGTTCGTCAGCCAGCCGGAACGCCTGAAGGAAAATGGGGCGAGCGACCGGATTTGAACCGGCGACATCCAGAATCACAATCTGGCGCTCTAACCAACTGAGCTACGCCCGCCACAGGAGGCCGTTATTTATAGGCCCCCGCCCGCCCGGTCAAGCCGCGCGACGGAAATGCCGCTCCAGCCGTTCCGCCGCCGCGTCGAGCACCTGATCCTGCTTGCAGAAGCAGAAGCGGGCGAAATGGGCCGGCGCCTCCCGCCCCGCTTCGGGCTGGTAGAAGGCGCTGACCGGCACCGCCGTCACCCCGGCCTCGACCGTGATATGCCGGCAGAATTCGATATCGCTGCCCTGAAACCCCAGCGGGCGGAAATCCGCGTTGAGGAAATAGGTGCCCTCGCAGGGCGCGGTGCGGAAGCCGATCCGCTCCAGCGCGTCCCGGATGCGGTCGCGCTTGGCCTGCATCTCCGCCGCCAGCCCGTCGAAATAGGCATCGTCCTTGGCCAGGCCATAGGCGACCGCCCGCTGCAGGTTGGGCGCCGTGGTGAAGGTCACGAACTGGTGCGCCTTGGCCACCGCCTGGAGCAGGCCGCGATCGGCCGTCACGTAGCCCACCTTCCAGCCGGTAAGCGAGAAGGTCTTGCCGGCGGAGGCGATGCGCAAGGTGCGCTCGCGCATGCCCGGAAGCGAAGCGAGCGGGACATGGCGCCTTCCGTCGAAGACGATGTGTTCGTAGACCTCGTCGCAGATGGCATAGGCATCGTGCCGCTTCACCAGGTCGGCGATGAAGCCCAGTTCCTCCGCCGAGAACACCTTGGCCGTAGGGTTCTGCGGATTGTTGAGCAGCAGGAGCTTGGTCCGCTCCGAGAAGGCCCGCGCCAGTTCCTCGCGCGGCAGGGTCCAGTCCGGCGGCTCGATGCGCACGAGCTTCGGCACCGCGCCGGCCAGACGCAGGATCGGCAGGTAGCTGTCGTAGAGCGGCTCGATCAGCACCACCTCGTCGCCCGGATTGACCAGGCCCATGATGCAGTCGTTCAGCACCTCGGTGGCGCCGGAGCCGACCATCACCTCGCTCTGCCAGTCGTAATCGAGCCCGTAGAAACGCCGGTCGTGGGCGGCCACCGCCTGGCGCAGCTCCGGCACGCCCATCATGGGCGGATACTGGTTCGGCCGGTCCTCGAGCGAAGCCGCGGCGACGCGCCGCACATCGTCGGGTCCGTTGCCGTCGGGAAATCCCTGGCCGAGATTGATGGAATTGTGCTCGATGGCGAGCCGCGACATGACCTCGAAGATGGTCGTGCCATAGCCGGACAGGATGCGGTTGAAGGGCTTCACGGGAGGGGGCCGGACTTGTGGAAGAAGAGGGCCGCACAATGCCGTAAAGCCCGGCCCGCCGGCAAGGGCCGAACCCTGCCCCGGCGCGGAGGCGGCGCGGGGGGAGGGACAGGCCGGCCCGGCTGTGGCATAAACCGCAGGTCGCGACGGCACGCGCGCCAAAGAAGGGGGGTTTCTTGTTCAAAATCGCCAGCCGCATGGCCCTGCTCGGCACGGAAAGCGCCTTCGAGGTGCTGGCGCGCGCCGGGGAACTCGCAAGGCAGGGGCGCTCCATCATCAATCTCGGCATCGGCCAGCCGGACTTTCCGACACCGCCCCATATCGTCGAGGCCGGGCGCAAGGTGCTCTCCGACGGCCATCACGGCTACACGCCCGCCAACGGCATCCTGCCGCTGCGCGAGGCGGTGGCGGCCGACATCGCCGCACGCCGCGGCGTCGAGGTCAGCCCCGAGGACATCGTGGTGGTGCCGGGCGGCAAGGTGACCATGGCCTTCGCCATGCTGATGTTCGGCGAGGAGGGCGCGGAGATCCTGTGCCCCGATCCGGGCTTCCCGATCTATCAGTCGGTGGTGCGCTTCTCCGGCGCGAAGCCGGTGCCCTATCCGCTGCACGAGGCGAACGGCTTTTCCTTCTCGGCGGATGAGGTGCTGGAAAAGATCACGCCGCGCACGCGGCTACTGATCGTCAATTCGCCGGCCAATCCGACCGGCGGCGTGGTGCCGAAAGCGGAACTCGACCGGCTCGTCGCCGGGCTCGAGCGCCATCCGCAGGTGGCGGTGCTGTCGGACGAGATCTATGCCCGCATGGTCTATGGCAACCAGGCGCATGCGAGCCTGCTCCCCTACGAGGCGATCCGCGACCGGCTGATCCTGCTGGATGGCTGGTCCAAGACCTATGCCATGACCGGCTGGCGGCTCGGCTGGGGGCTTTGGCCGAAGGGCCTGGCGGAACTGGCCACGAGGCTTGCCATCAACGTGCATTCCTGCGTCAACGCCCCGACCCAGTTCGCCGGCCTTGCGGCACTTACCGGGCCGCAGGATTCGGTGGACCGCATGATGCGGGCCTTCGAGGAACGGCGGCGACTGATCGTCGGTGCCCTCAACCGCCTGCCCGGCTTCCGCTGCGTCGATCCCGGCGGCGCCTTCTATGCCTTCCCCAACATCGCGGCGACCGGCTTCTCAGCCCGCGAATTGCAGGACCGCCTGCTCGAGGAAGCGGGGGTGGCGACGATCGCCGGCACCAGCTTCGGCGAAATGGGCGAAGGCTATATCCGCTTCTCTTATGCCAACTCTTCCGAGAATATCTCCGAAGCCATACGCCGCATTGGAGATTGGCTTGGCAGCGGCGTTCGTCCCCAGCGCCCAATAATGATGCAGACTGCCTAAAATGCGGTCATTCCTGGCGCCAACTCGCTGCCCGGGCGGCCTCGGAATGCCCCGAAGCCGGGGAAGCGGCCCCTCGCCGCCCTTGGCACAAACCGTGCTAATGGATTGGTCGCGGCCCACGGGCCGCGTTGGCATTACTCGCCCGAGAAATGACAAGCAGATGAAGAAGATAGAAGCCATCATCAAGCCGTTCAAGCAGGGCG
>JAHCJR010000100.1 GCA_026126165.1 Alphaproteobacteria bacterium | reverse complement strand
GGCGCCGCCAAAGCCCTTGAGCACCGAAAAGCTGATGGCGAGCAGCGGTACGAGGGAGAGCAGGGTCGTATAGACCAGGCTCATGGCACGGAGCGAAAGCTGTCCGTCGAGCAGGTCGCGCACCAGCGCATAGAGAACGCGCAGGATCAGGATGCCGCTGGCCTGCAGCCTCGGCATCTCGGCAAGCGGCTGCTGCCAGATCACCCAGTCCGCCTTCTCGATCGCCTTCTGCGCCAGATTCATGCTCTGCCTCGTGCGGCTGTCGCACCGCACAAGATTGCGCCGGATCGCGTCGGGGGACAAGCACGTCCGAAGCGGGCGGACCGGGCGGCGCGGGCGGATTACCCGCACGAAACTTGATTTTGCCGCTCCGGGGCGCACCATCAGGAAACTGGCGCCATGTCGCGCGCGCGCGCCCCGGAAAAGATGGCGTCGCAAGGGGGAAACATGCTCAAGCTGAATATTCTGAAGCCCAGCGTGAACAACATGGCGGTGCGGGTTTTCGTGCGTGCCGCGGGCCTCGATTTCTCGGAGGCCGATGCCTGGGGCCATACGCGTTCGCCGGAATTTCTTGCCAAATGCCCGGCGCATCTCACGCCGATGCTGGAGGCGGACGGCCTGCCGAAAGGCGCGCTGTGGGAGAGTTGCGCGATCATGCAGTATCTCTCGAACCGGCACGGCCTCGAGCGGTTCTATCCGTCCGAGCCCGGGCGTCGCGCCATGGTGGACAGCGCCATGTTCTACCTGACCGGGACGCTCTATCCGCTGGTTGCCCGGGCGACCTATCCGGCGCTGGGTTTTCCGCAGTATCCAGGCGAAGTCGGCGCCAGCGACGCGAGCGACGCGGCGAAGGAGGCGGCCGCCAGGGCGGCGGCGGAAGCACTGGCCGAGCCGCTGCAGGTGTTCCGCGACTTCTTCATCGGACAACAGAAATTCATCGGCGGCGCCTCGCCCTCCATCGCCGATATCCGGCTGGCGGCGACGCTCGAGTTCCTCGCCGTCATCGACGGCGCGCTGCCGGCCTGGGCGAAGCAGTATCTGTCGGACATGGAAAGTGCCCTCGGCAAGGCCTATGCGGAGCCGGCCGCGGATGTGCGCGGCTACATCCAGCATGTCCGCTCGCAGAAGCAGCAGTGAAGGGGAGGGCGCCATGATCCGCAGCTTGCATCACAATGCCTATCGCTGCCGGGATTCGGAAGAGACCCGGAAATTCTACGAGGATTTCCTCGGCCTGCCGCTGGTGCATACGATCGAGATCGGCGAGACGAAGAGCGGGCGGCGGACGCAGACGCTGCATACGTTCTACCAGCTCGACGACGGCTCGTGCCTTGCCTTCTTCGAGGCGCCCGACATGCCCTTCGAGTTCAAGAAGCAGCATGATTTCGACCTGCACATCGCGCTCGAGGTGAGCGAGAAGGACATGCATGCGATGCTGGAGAAGGGCAAGGCGGCCGGCATCGAGACGCGTGGCGTCTCCGATCACCACTTCATCCACTCGATCTACTTCCGCGATCCGAACGGGTACGTGATCGAACTGACCTGCAAGCAGCCCGGGCATGACGAGGCCATGGATCCGGCCCGCAATGGTGCTGCCGCCAAGCTCGCTCGCTGGCAGGCGGCGAAGGCGGAGGCCATGCGCGGCTGAAGGTTGCTTCGGGGCGCTTGTCCGGCGCCGGAAACTGGTCTAATTTTCGCGAATAATTGGACCAGAATCCGGTTTATTCAGGTGTGGGCCATGCGGGTATCGGTGACCGAAGCCAAGGCACAATTGACGGAACTGGTGCGCCGTGCCGAGGCCGGAGACGAGGTGGTTCTGACCCGGCACGGACATGCTGTCGTGCAGCTCGTTCCCGTCAGGGCGGCGCTGGACAGGCCGTCCCGCCGGGCGCTGCTCGGCGCGGTACGGGCCGCGGCCGCGATCAAGGCGGCACCCGGGCCCGACGCAGGCCGAAGCCAGGATTTCCTTTATGGCGACGATGGGTTGCCCCGGTGATCGCCGTCGATACATCGGCGCTGATGGCGATTGTACTCAATGAACCGGAAGCGGACGCCTGTGTTGAAGCACTGGTTGCAGAGGATGGACTGCTGATTTCCGCCGGGACGGTCGCGGAGTCGCTGATCGTTGCCGAGCGCCGCAACGTCGGCGAGGAAATGGCCCGTCTGCTGGATGGGCTGGGCTTCGAGGTGGTGCCGGTCACCGCCGCCTCGGCCAATCGCATCGCCAGCGCCTACGCGCGCTGGGGCAAGGGCCGGCATCCGGCTGGCCTGAACTTTGGCGATTGCTTCGCTTATGAGCTGGCGAAAGAGCATGGATGCCCACTGCTTCATGTGGGCGGCGATTTCACGCGGACGGACGTCGAGGGTGTGTTTTGAGGGTCCGCGCGCCAGGGCGCGGCTTCGCGCCCTGGCGACGGAAAAAATGGCTCCCCGGGCCGGACTCGAACCAGCGACCCGGCGGTTAACAGCCGCCTGCTCTACCGACTGAGCTACCGGGGATCGGGAACTTCCAGCTTGCGCCGGAGGCGGTTGTATAGCAACGCCCAAGGCCAATTCCAAGCCAAAAAATTGCTTTCCCCTTCAAGGGGTTCGCTTGCGCAATTCAGGCCGTGGGCGCGACGTTGAGCAGGACCACCCCGGCCGCCACGGCCGCTGCCGCCGCCACGCGCTTGATGCCGAACGGCTCGCCCAGGAGCCGCGTGCCGATCAGCGCCGCCACGATGACGCTGGTCTCGCGCAGCGCCGACACGAACGTCATCTGCTCGCGGCCCAGCGCCCAGACCACGATGGCATAGCCGAGGAAGGCGAGGAAGCCGGCAAGGAAGGCCGGTTTCCAGTTGCGGCGGAACGTCTCGGCGAAGAGCGTGCCCCGGCGCCAGGCGGCGAAGGCGACGAGCGGCAGGCATTCCAGGACGAACAGGGTCATCACATAACCGATGGCATGGCCCGAGGCGCGGGCGCCGAGGCCGTCGGAAGTCGTATAGGCGGCAATCGACACCCCGGTGCCGAGGGCGAGCAGGGTCGGCCGCCAGCCGGCATCCCGCGAGCGTCCGGTGAGCGCGAGGGAAAGGATGGCGGCGCAGATGAGGCTGACCGCGACGATGCCAAGCGGGCTCAGCCCCTCGCCGGCGAAGATGAAGGAGAGGATGGCGACCAGCAGCGGCGCGGAGCCACGCGCCAGCGGATAGGCGAATGACAGATCGCCGACCTTGTAGGACTGGACCAGAAGCAGGTAGTAGACGTTGTGCAGCAGCACGGAGAGAGCCAGCAGACCCCATGATTCGGGAGCAGGCAGGGGCACGACGAAGAGAACCGGCAGCGCGATCAGCCCGCAGGTCAGATTGATGATGGACAGGCGGATCAACGGATCCCCGCCCACTTTCATCAGGGCGTTCCAGCTCGCATGCAGGATGGCCGAGCCGAGCACCAGCAGGAGGACGATCGGATCCAGGGCGCGCCTCCCCGCGTTCAGCCGGCGAGCTGCGGGCGCCGTGCCGCGCGGGGCGGCAGCAGAACGGTGGCGAGCGCGGCGCTGACCAGCGCCAGAGCCGCATATTCCTGCCAGCCCGGCCGTTCCCCGAGGACCAGCGCCCCGCTCAGCACGCCGACGCAGGGCACCATCAAGGTCGAGAGCGACGAGATGCCGACCGGCACCAGCGAGACGATGCGGAACCAGGCCCAGTAGCAGAAGATGAAGCAGACGAACATGTTGTAGAGCACGCCGAGAAAGGGAACGAGTGTGAACTCGCCGCCGAAGCTGCCGCGGTCGAAGAGCACCGCTCCCAGAGCCATCGGAATCCCGCCGAGCAGCATCTGCCATGCGGTGAGCGAGGTGGTGCCGAGCGCTACCGGGTAGCGCTTCATGGCGACGGTGCCGATGGCCCAAAGGATCGCCGCGCCGATCATCAGCAGCGCGCCGACCGGTGCCGCCCGCAGCGCGGCGAATTCCGACCCGATCAGGAGCGCGAGGCCGGCAAGGCCGAGAGCGAGGCCGGTCAGCCTGCGCGGCGTCAGTTTTTCGTTCAGCAGGAAACGGCTCAGGATCACGCCCCAGAGCGGCATGGTGAAGGCGAGGATGGCCGCCCGCCCCGACGGCAGGTAGCCGACGCCATACACGGCGAGCACGTTCCACCCGGTGATGTTGAAGAAGGAGATCGCGCCAAGGCGCGTCCATTGTCCGGCCGGCACGCGGATCCGCTCGCCGACGAGGCGGGCGATGGCAAACAGGCCGATCGCACCCGACGCCGCGCAGAGCGCGCGGAAGGTCCAGACCGGCCATTCGGTCAGGACGATCTTCATGATCGGCCAGTTGACGCCCCAGAACAGCGCCAGCAGCACCAGTAGCGCCAGGCCGGCGGCGGGCAGGGTGGAATGGGGGCTCTGCGGGGTCACTTGTTCACTGGCGAGGTTTCCAGGCGGGATGCGCGACTCTTGGTAGCACGACCCTTGCTCGCAGCGTAGCGCCGGAATCCCCCGCTCGTCGCGGAGCAGCCCCTTGCCGGTTGCATGTCCGCCATGCTACGGGCTCAGGCAATGAAGACGAACCTCATGGGCAAGGTCCGCCTGCCGCGTTCGAGGCTTGGGAGGCTTGGCCTCGGCTGGGCGCTGGTGCTGGGCGGCATCCTCGGCTTCCTGCCCGTGCTGGGCTTCTGGATGTTGCCGCTCGGCCTCGCCATCCTTTCCGTCGATAGCCCATGGATCCGCCGCCGGCGGCGCCGCGTCACTGTCTGGTGGTTGCGTAAGTGGCGGGCCCGTGCCGAGGCCAAGGCGGCGCGCCGCCGCGCGCGCGGCGCCTGAAACTTCAGGCCAGATCGAGCACCGCCTTGCCGACGGAGCGGCGTTCGGCGATCACGCGATAGGCTTCGAGATGCCTCGCCAGGGGAAAGCGGTGCGAGACGGTGGGCGCGATGATCCCGGCACGCCACCAATTGCATAGTTCGGCCATGGCCGCCTGCATCCGTGCCTGGTGGCGCCGCCGCTCGTCGGTCAGTCCCCATCCGACATAGATGCCGAAGTTGAGGCCGATCACCGCCGCCTGCTTGACGAGGAGGAGGTTGGCGGGCGCCGCCGGAATCCGCCCCGACGCGTAACCGATGGTGAGCAAGCGGCCATCCTGCGCGATGCAGCGGAGCGAGAGGTCGAACACCTCGCCGCCGATCGGATCAAAGATGACGTCGGCGCCGCGGCCGTCGGTCAACCGCTTGACCTTATCGCGCCAGCCGGCATCGGCGATGTCGAGGGTCTCGTGCGCCCCATGCGCGCGCGCGATCGCGCGCTTCTCCTCGCTCGATGCGGTGGCAATGACCCGGGCGCCGAGGAAGCGGCCGATCTCCACCGCCGCCATGCCGACCGCGCCGGCCGCACCATGCACCAGAAGGGTCTCGCCGGCCTGCAGGCTGGCACGCCAGAGGAGCGCCGCGTAGGCGGTGCCGTAGGAGAGCGGCAGATGCACGGCGAGGGCCGGGTCCAGTTCCGCCGGCAGGGGATAGACCGTTTCCTGCGGGACCACCGCTTCCTCGGCATGGCCGCCCCAGTCGAGGATTGCCATCACCGGATCGCCTGCGGCAAGCCGGGTCACGTCCGGTGCGGTCTCCAGCACGATGCCGCTCGCCTCGGTTCCGGGCACGAAGGGGAGCGGGGGTCTGCGCTGATACTTGCCGGCGATGACAAGGCGGGTGGCGAAGCTCACCCCGGCATGGCGCACGCCGATGCGCACCTGCCCGGATGAAAGTTCCGGCGCCGGCAGGTCCTCGATCGTCAGTGCCTCCGGCTCGCACCACTGCCGGCAGACCACCGCGCGCATCGCCGCCTCCCTTATGCCGCCTGGATGGCGCAGCGCGCCGCCAGCATCGCCGCGATGTCGTCCGACCCGAAGCCCGCTTCGCCCAGGATCTCGACCGTATGTTGCCCTAGCCGTGGCGCCGGCCGCCGGATCGCGGCCGGGGACGCCACGAGCGTGACGGGCGGGGCGACGTTGAGCATGCGCCCCTCGCTCGGATGCTCGGTCTCGAAGAACATGCCGCCCGCCACGAGGTGCGGGTCGAGCAGCAGATCCTGGAGGCGGTTGATGCGCGTGACCGGCACGCCCAGGGGCTCGAGCAGGGCCATCCATTCCTCGGTATCGCGGGCAGGCGTGAGCTTCGCCGCCTCGGCATAGAGTTCGGCGATGTTGCGCGCGCGCGTGTTGAGATCGCAGAAGCGCGGATCCGACATGATCTCCGGCCGACCGGCGACGGCAAAGAAGCTCCGCCACTGCCGGTCGGTGTAGGGCAGCAGGCAGATATGGCCGTCGCGCGTCGGGTAAGGCTTGCGTTCGGGCGACAGGACGCGGTTGTAGCCGATCTCGCCATGCAGGGGATCGAGGGTGCGCCCCCAGAGATGCTCGATCATCAGGAACGACACCATCGTCTCGAACATCGGCACTTCGATCCGCTGTCCGCGGCCGGTCCGCTCGCGATGGAGCAGGGCGGCGAGCAGCGCATAGGCGAGGGTGAGGCCGGTCGTCTTGTCCGCCATGATGGTGGGGGCATAGCGTGGTCCGCCCGCCTGGCGGCCAATGATGTCCGCCAGGCCGGAGATGCCCTGAATCACGTCGTCGAATGCGGGTTTGGCGCCATAGGGACCGTCGGCGCGAAAGCCATAGGCGCCGGCATGGACGATGCGCGGGTTGACCGCGCGCAGTTCCGCATCGCCGAGGCCGAGTGCGGCGATTGCCTGCGGCCGCATGCTGTGCACGAACACGTCCGCCGTCTCGGCAAGGCGGAGCAGCGCCTTCCGCGCATCGGGTTTCTTGAGATCGAGCACGATGGAACGCTTGTTGCGGTTGACCTGGAGATGGATCGGTCCCATCTGCGCGCTGCGGCCGTTGCCGATCTGGCGCACCAGATCGCCCTCGGGAGACTCGACCTTGATGACGTCGGCGCCATGGTCGCCAAGGATCTGCATCGCGTAGGGGCCGAGCACCACCGACGTGAGGTCGATGATGCGATAGCCCGACAGGGCGCCGTTCATGTCCGTTTCCCCCGATCTGCGGCCGGCCCCCGCCGGCGGCTCAGTACGATTTTGGCAAGCCCAGCACCTTCTCGGCGATGAAGCTCAGAATGAGCTGCGGGCTGACCGGCGCAATGCGCGCGATCAGTACCTCGCGCAGGAAGCGCTCGACGTGATACTCCTTCGCATAGCCGAAACCGCCATGGGTCATCACCGCCTGTGTGCAGGCCTTGAAGGCCGCTTCGGCGGCGAGATACTTCGCGGCGTTGGCTTCGGCGCCGCATGGTCTGCCCCGGTCGTAGAGTGCCGCCGCCTTGAAGACCATCAGGTTGGCTGCTTCGAGCTCCATCCAGTTTTCGGCGAGCGGATGCTGGATCGCCTGGTTCTGACCGATCGGCCGTCCGAACACGACCCGCTCCCGCGCATAGTCGGCGGCGCGGGCCAGCGCCGCGCGGCCGATGCCGACGGCCTCGGCGCCGATCAGCGCCCGCTCCGGATTGAGGCTGTGCAGCAGGTAGCGGAAGCCCTGACCTTCCTCGCCGATGAGATCCTCTTTCGGCACCGGCATGGCGTCGAAGAAGACCTGGTTCGAATCGACGCACTTGCGGCCCATCTTGTCGATCTCCCGCACCTCGGCATGGGCGCGGTCGAGATCAGTGTAGAACAGGCTGATCCCCTCGTAGGGCGAGGCGCAACGCTCGATCGGCGTGGTGCGGGCGAGCAGGGTGATCTTGTTGGCGCTTTGCGCCGTGCTCGTCCAGACCTTCTGCCCGTGCACGAGGTAACGCCGTCCGTCCCATTCCGCACGGGTGCGGATGCGGCTGGTATCCAGTCCCGCATCCGGTTCCGTGACGCCGAAGCAGGCGCGGTCGCGACCGGCAATGAGCGGCGGCAGGAAGCGGCGTTTCTGCTCCTCGCTGCCGAAAACGGCGATCGGGTTGGGCCCGAAAATGTTGATGTGCACGGCGGAGACGCCACTCATCCCGGCACCGGACTCGGCGATCGCCTGCATCATGATGCAGGCTTCCGTCACGCCCAGGCCCGCGCCGCCATATTCGCGCGGCATGGCGATGCCAAGCCAGCCGCCGCGCGCGAGGTCGGCGACGAAATCCTCGGGAAAGCGGCCGTCGCTGTCGCGCTGGCGCCAGTAGTCGAGATCGTATCTGGCGCAAGTGCGCGCGAGCGTTTCGCGGATCGCTTCCTGTTCCGGTGTGAAATCGAAGTCCATCTGTCGCTTCCCGGGCTGGCGGGGCCTACGGTTTCATGTCCGGCGTGCGCGGGCAAGAAATGCCGCGGTCATGCGCTGCGGCTCGCCGCTGGCATAGGCTTCGCCGAAGCTTGCGATGCCGGCTTCGATGGCGTCGGAAAGCGGCAGTTCCTGCCAGTCCGCGAGCAGCTTCTTCTGCAGGCGCAGTGCCTCCGGACCGGCGGCCAGGATTTGTCCGAGCCAGTCCTCGATCGCACGGTCGAGCTCACTCGCGGGACAGATGCGGTCGACCAGGCCGATGGCGAGCGCTTCCTGCGCGCCCAGAACCTCGCCCAGCAGGACGAGACGCGCCGCACGGCCGGCGCCGACGAGGCGCGGCAAGAGCGCCGCCTCGATCACCGATGGCATGCCGACCTTCACTTCCGGCATGCCGAAGCGGGCACGCTCGCTCGCCAGTCGCAGATCGCAGGCCGCCGCCAGTTCCAGGCCGGCGCCGAGGCAGAAGCCGTCGATGCGGGCGATCACCGGGACGGGGAGGCGCCGCACCGCGTCGATGGCGCGATGCAGCGCGGTGATGAAGGCAACCGCGCCATCCCGCTCGAAGCCGGACATGGCCACGATGTCGGCGCCGCCGACGAAGGCCCTCTCTCCCGCGCCGGTCATGACCAGCGCGCGCAGCGCCTCCCGCCCGTGCAGGCGCCGCACGCTCGCTTCCAGTTCGCCGATCAGGCCGGGCGAAAGGGCGTTGAGCTTGGAGGGGCGGTCGATGGTGAGAAAGGCGATCTCGCCGGCAGGGCGGCCTTCGATGTGCACCCGGATACGTCCGGCCTCGCCCCTCGAACCGCCCGCTTTGTCCGTCATTGGCTCCCCCAGGTTTCCGCCGTCAGCTTGGCCGGGCTTGGGGCAAAAGAAAAGCGGCCGCCCCTTCCGGAGCGGCCGCCATTACGCACAACTCTTGTTCGTCGTACTTCGATCAGCGGCTGAGCGTGATCTCGGCGCGACGGTTCTCCTCGTTCCGGGCGCCGTCGGGCGTCGGGACCTTCGGACGGGCTTCGCCGAAGGAGGCGCCGCTCACACCGCTGGCATTCACGCCACGCGCGACCAGCGCGTCGATCACGGCCTTGGTGCGACGCTCGGACAGAGCCTGGTTATAGGCGTCGGGACCCGCGCGGTCGGTGTGACCCTCGACGCGGACCGCGGTCATGCCAAGCCGGCGATAGTCGGCCGCGGCCTGATCGAGCACGCGGGCGGCAACCGGCGAGATGGCCGAGCTGTCGAAGGGGAACAGGACAACGTAGACCTGCGGAGGAGGCGGCGCCGCTGGCTGCGCGACCGGACGCATATCGGCCTCGACGCGGCTCATGGCCTGCATGAACGCGTTCTTGCATTCCGCGATATGCACCGGCTGGAAGTTTTCGGTCTGCTGCTCGAGCCAGCAGTCGAAATTGAACTGCGCCAGGGCGGCGTTCTCGGCCGAGCGCGTGCGCGCGCCGGCGTCGAGCGCGGTGGTCAGGCGGGTGCGCGCGGCGCCGAGTTCCTGCTGGAACTGCGGGGCGAGCGGCCATGCCGCCAGAGTCTCCGGAGCCGGATTCTCGTTCTTCGCCGCGGAGTCGGCCTTGCGCGTGAAGACCGGCGTGCTCCGCGCATCGTTCATCGGACCGCCTTCGAAGCGGGAGAAGGCAAGATACTCGCGGGCGAGGACTTGCGAGAAGACCGGCGCGCTCTGCGGCGCCGGGCTGGCGACCGGATTGGCGGCGCGCCATTCATAGAAGCTCGGCTTCTGCAGGCTTGCATCGCCTTGCGAAGACGGTTGGGTCGCGCAGGCGGCGGCGACAAGCATCGCCGCGCTCGCGACCGCCATTCGTAGCATCGTTCTCATGATATGCCCCCGTGGCTCAGTTCGTAGGAAGGAACTCTGGATGTTCGTTACATCCATACTCATTTAA
>JAHCJR010000010.1 GCA_026126165.1 Alphaproteobacteria bacterium | reverse complement strand
TCTCGGCGACCATGGCCTCGGTGGTCACCAGCAGGCCGGCGACGGAGGCCGCGTCCTGCAGGGCCGAGCGCACCACCTTGGTCGGGTCGATGATGCCCGACTTGACCATGTCGACATACTCGCCGCTCTGCGCATCGAAGCCCCAGGTCGGGGATTTCTGCTCGAGCAGCTTGCCCGCGACGATGGCGCCGTCGACGCCGGCATTCTCCGAGATCTGCCGGACCGGCGATTGCAGCGCGCGACGGACGATGTCGATGCCCATCTGCTGGTCGTGGTTCGCACCCTTGAGGCCGTCCAGCGCCCGGGTCGCATAGAGCAGGGCGACGCCGCCGCCCGGCACGATGCCTTCCTCGACCGCGGCGCGGGTCGCATGCAGCGCGTCGTCGACGCGGTCCTTGCGCTCCTTCACCTCGACCTCGGTGGCGCCGCCGACACGGATCACCGCCACGCCGCCGGCGAGCTTGGCCAGCCGCTCCTGCAGCTTCTCGCGGTCGTAGTCGGAGGTCGTCTCCTCGATCTGCTGGCGGATCTGGTTGCAGCGGGCCTCGATCTCCTTCTTCTTGCCGGCGCCATCGACGATGGTGGTGTTCTCCTTCTCGATGATCACCCGCTTGGCGCGGCCGAGCATGGCGAGCGTCACGTTCTCGAGCTTGATGCCGAGCTCCTCGGAGATGACCTGTCCCGCGGTCAGGGTGGCGATGTCTTCCAGCATGGCCTTGCGGCGATCGCCGAAGCCCGGCGCTTTCACCGCCGCGACCTTGAGGCCGCCGCGCAGGCGGTTCACCACCAGGGTGGCCAGCGCCTCGCCCTCGATATCCTCGGCGATGATCAGCAGCGGCTTGCCCGACTGCACCACCGCTTCCAGCACCGGCAGCATGGCCTGCAGGCCGGAGAGCTTCTTCTCGTGGATCAGCACATAGGGATCCTCGAGCTCGACCCGCATCTTCTCCGCGTTGGTGACGAAGTAGGGCGAGACATAGCCGCGGTCGAACTGCATGCCCTCGACGACTTCGAGTTCGGTGGCGAGGCTTTTCGCCTCCTCGACCGTGATCACGCCCTCGTTGCCGACCTTGCGCATCGCCTCGGCGATCATCTCGCCGATCTCCTTCTCGCCATTGGCCGAGATGGTGCCGACCTGGGCGATCTCGTCGTTGGAGGAAAGCTTCTTCGAGCGCTTCTTCAGATCCTCCACCACGCGCTCGACGGCGAGGTCGATGCCGCGCTTGAGGTCCATCGGGTTCATACCGGCGGCGACCGCCTTCGCGCCCTCGCGCACGATCGCCTGGGCCAGCACGGTCGCGGTCGTGGTTCCGTCGCCGGCGACATCGTTGGTCTTCGACGCCACCTCGCGCACCATCTGCGCGCCCATGTTCTCGAACTTGTCGGCGAGCTCGATCTCCTTGGCGACGGTCACGCCGTCCTTGGTGATGCGCGGGGCGCCGAACGACTTGTCGATGACCACGTTGCGGCCCTTGGGGCCGAGCGTGACCTTCACCGCATCGGCCAGGATGTCGACGCCGCGCAGCAGGCGCGTGCGGGCATCGGCCGCGAACTTGACTTCCTTGGCTGCCATGGCTCTTTACCTCATTGCCTCGAAACTGCGATCCGGACCGGCATCAGGCGGCCTTGCGGGCGCCGGCCCTGTCCTCGATCACGCCCATGATGTCGGACTCTTTCATGATCAGGTACTCGACCCCGTCGAGCTTGACCTCGGTGCCCGACCATTTGCCGAACAGGACCCGGTCGCCCGCCTTCACGTCCAGGGCGACCAGTTCGCCCTTCTCGTTGCGCACGCCAGGGCCGACCGAGATCACCTCGCCCTGCATCGGCTTCTCCTTGGCGGTGTCCGGGATGATGATGCCGCCGGCGGTCCGCGCTTCCTCGTCGATGCGCCTGACCACGACCCGGTCATGCAGCGGACGGAATTTCATGACCCTTTCCCTCCTCGACTTTTCATTCGTTCCAAGATCGTTTCAAAGCGCCCGGCCGCGTCGGAATCACTTCCCGCCTGGCCGGAGCGGCCCCGATATAGGAAGGGTTTTCGGGCGCTTCAAGGGGTCCGGCAGCACTCTCCGGTGCTGGCTGCTAACAGCTTGGAATAACTTGGCTTTTTGGCGCTTTCTTGTTGATCCCTTAAGACTTTTTCCGGCAGAATTCTCCCATCCGGCCGTCAGGACAGGAGCTGTCGTATGTCCGATCTGGTGCGTCAGTTGCTCGATTACCGGTTGACCACGGCGGAGATCGTCTACCGGCTGCCCGATCATCCGCGCTTCCTGCAGAGCTATATCTGGCAGGATCTCGACCTGCAGCCGGACTTCCCCGTGCTCCGCAGGTTCCTGAATTTCTGGGAACGCAGCCTGGAGGGCAAGCTGCACTCGGTCCGGGTCACCTCCTGCCAGGTCATCAGTCCGGGCGAACTGCGCCATGTCGGCAGCGAGTTCCGGGTGAATTGAGGCGGCCCCCCGGGGACGAAACTTCAGCCGGCCCGGAAAAGCATGTGCACTTCGGAGGAGAGCCTGCGCTGGTCCAGCGCGAGCTGCATCTGGTCGAGTGCGGGCAGGATCTGCTCGCCCCAGCGTTCCACAAGCGCCTCCGCCTCGCCGCGCTTGCGCAGCGCGACCAGGATGCTGCGGTAGAGATCGACGAGATCCGTCCCGAACCACCATTCGGCCACTCGGCTCCATCCCAGCTCGCGCGCCATCCAGTCGAGCGAGCTTTCGGTGAAGAGATGCGTATGGCCGCCGGCAAGGTGGCGGGGCATCACCTCGGGAAAAACCGTTTCGATGAAAACGCTGCCGCTGAAAAGCGGCACCGAGATAAAGACGTAACGCACGGCCGTATTGTCACGCAGCGCCGCCAGCACCGCACGCGGATCCCGCAGATGCTCCAGCACGCCGATCATGGAGGCGACATCCGCCTGCTCTCGCCCGGCGATATGCGCCAACTCGGAGAGTTCGTGCAGACGGACGGCGTCCGCGCCGAGCATGGCGGCGGCGTCCGCCACCTGGGCCCGCGATACCTCATGCCCATGCGAGGAGACAAGCCCGAGTTCCCGCAACGCGGCGACGAAATAGCCGGCACCGGCGCCGAGGTCCATGTAGGCGAGCGCCTCCGGCTGTTCGCCGAGCGAGGTCAGGGCCTCGCTGAGAAACTCGGCCTTGGGCCGGTAGATCCCCGCGACACGCTTCCGGTAGGCGGCGCGATCGGGCGCGGCATAATTCGCCGCGTAACTCCGGCCGCCGTCTTCGGTGTAGACCGCCGCGCAGAAAGCCTCCGTATCCTCATACTGACCGTTCAGATGCCCGCAACGCCCGCAAAAGACATAACCCACCCCGTGCTTGCGGAAGTCCGGCTCGCGGGCCAGTCCGGCATCACAGATCTTGCAGCGCTCCCGGCGGGGCTGCGCCGCATAAAGGCGTCCGATGGCGAGAAGCCGCTCGCGCAATACGTCGTTGTTTTCGAGGAAAGAGGATTTCAGCGAGAGGATCGAATCGCTGCTCTTGCCGTATCTGATCACGATCGCACCCCGCTCAGCCCCGCAGGCATTCCAGTATGAAGCGCTCGACCCGCAGCGACGCCGGCTCGTCCGAGCGCACGATCGACTGCCGCGAAAAACGCCGGAAACGAACCTCCTGGCTCGCCTTTGGCGCCAGCGCTCCGGCAATGGCCTGGTCGAGAAGATCCGCCAATGCCGCGGGCGATTCAGGGAAATAGGCGACTTCCTGATCGTCGGGCTCGCCATGGTGCAAAAGGCTCATCTCCTGCTCGCGGCGCGCGTCACCCCAGCACGGCACCGCCACCGCCGTGTCGCCCATGAGCGATTCCAGCATGGCCAGGGTGTTGAAGCCGATCACGATCCGCGAGCGGCGCACCAGATGCGGCAGGGGCTCGTCCGCGACGATACGGATGCCAAGTGCCGGATCACGGAGCCGCGGATTGAGCGATTCCAGCGCCGGCTGGTCGGCCGGCTTCTTGACCTTGACCACGAAATCGAGCGCCCCGTCCGACATGGCGGCGCGATGCGCCGCCGCCTTGTCGACGAAGAGTTCCAGCACCTGGCGGAAATTCTCCGGCGCGTGATAGTTCCGGTCGGCGTAGGACATGAGCGTGATCGCCGTCCGTGCAGCCGGCGGGGTGGAGCGTTCGTCCAGCCATTGATCGTATCGCGGATATCCCGTCGCCTCGATGCGGATGCCGCGCATCGCCTCCGTCGTGCCGAGACAGCGGACGCAGTTCTCCGATGCGACCGCCACGCCCTTGCCGGTGAAGGTGAAGCGCGCGTCGTTGAAGCGCTTGTGCAGTGCCGTCCGCCAATAGGGAATGCCATAGCTTTCCCGGCTGAGCACCAGAAACGGAATTCCGAGATCGCGGCAGGCAAGGCGGAATGCCTCGTCCTGCCAGTAGTCGACATTCGCCGCCATGACCGCGTCGATCGGATAGGTTTTCGAAGCCTCGGCAAGGAAACGGGTGGCGAAGCGGACCAGGAGGGGCACCGTCGCGGCCAGTTCGGTGACCAGCCAGTGCGTGAAGAAGGTCTGCACCTGCCAGCGTTCGGCCACCCAGCGTTGCTGGGGCTTCTTCACGCGCGCGGAGTGGATGGTCGGCAGGTTGATGCCGCAATGGCGCCGCATCTCGCCAAGATCCTTGGCAAACAGTGCCCGGTTGAAGCAGAGCACCGTCGGGCGGCCCGGTTCGGAGTTGCGCCAGTTGATGCGGCGCGCGAGCTTCACGGCCGCCCGGTCGACCCCGCCGGTGGCCAGGTCGAAGCGCCCGCGGACCCGGTAGAGCAAATCGACGAAACGATCGGCGGCGTTTCCTGAGACCATGTTTCCCCATCGTCCGGCACCCGGATGTGGCCGCCGCAACTTTCGTGGCCGGACGTTACTGCAAGTAAAGACCGAAGTTCAATCGGTGATCCGCCCAAGCCGCTGTCGGCCGGGCGGTGCTGGACACAAAATGTGGTAATGTTGTATTACCCTTCGATGCGGGCGTTAGAGCCTGCAAGAGGGGCATTACGTTTGCTTCGCGCGTCCGATATTTCCGTGGATTGACGATCATCAATCCAGATGGGGCCTGTTTTATGGGAAGCTTCCTTCTGGCGTCAGGCCGTGGCCTGGCCGCGATCCTGCAGGCGCCGCCGGGGAAGCCGGGGCGAACCGGATGAGCCGAACCCTGGTGGTCGGCAGTACCGGATTGCTCGGCCAGGCCCTGATGCGCGTCGGCCTCGCGCGAGGCCTCGACATCATCGGCGCGGCGCGGCGCGAGGCCGAATGCATCCTCGACATCACCAATCCCGAGCAGATCATGCGCACGATAGCCACCGTGCGCCCGGCCGTCCTGATCAATACGGCCGCCATCGTGGACCTCAATGCCTGCAATGCAGATCCGGGGCTGGCCTTCGTGGTCAATGCGCGTGCGGTCGGCATCCTGGGACAGGCCTGTGCCGAAACCGGCGCGCGGCTGATCCATGTCTCGACCGATCACTACTTCAGTGGCGATGGCCGCGCGGTGCATGACGAGAAGACACCGATCCTGCTGCTCAACGACTATGCCCGCAGCAAATTTGCCGGCGAGCGTTTCGCGCTGCTGCTCGACAATGCGCTGGTGGTGCGGACCAACGTCGTCGGACTGCGCGGCTGGCGCGGTAAGCCGACATTCGCCGAATGGTGCCTCGAATCCCTCGCCGAAGATGCGGAAGTCTCCCTCTTCGACGATTATTTCACCTCGCCGATCGATGCCGATCATCTGGCCGAGGCGATCCTCGATCTGGCCGGCAGGCCGGAAGCCTCGGGCCTGCTCAATGTCGCCGGCCGCGAAGTGGTCAGCAAGGAGGCCTTCTACCGCAGCCTCGCCAGGGATCTTGGGATCTTTCCGACCCGCGCGCGCAGCGGCAGCGTCCGTTCGCTCCCGGTCCGGCGCGCGGACAGTTGCGGGCTGGATGTGCGCCGGGCGGAGGCACTGCTCGGACGGCGCCTGCCCGGCCTCGCGGAAACTACGGCGGCCATTGCCCGCGCGCATCGCCGGCGCCTCGGCGCGCACGATGCCGCCTGAACGACCGGAACGGCAGGAGACGATGCGCTACGAAAGCGAGATTTCCATCGGAGGCGACCGGATAGGATTGGAGCACCCGACCTTCTTCATCGCCGATATCGCGGCGAACCATGACGGCGACCTGGAGCGCGCCAAGGCGTTGATCTGGGCAGCCAAGGAGGCCGGCGCCGACGCGGCGAAGTTCCAGCATTTCCTGGCCAAGGACATCGTGTCCGACCACGGCTTCCGCAGCCTGGGCGGCCAGTTCGGCCATCAGGCAGCCTGGAAGAAGCCGGTCTACGAGATCTACGAGCAGTATCAGCTCAACCGGGCCTGGGACCAGGAACTGGTGGCGACCTGCCGCGCCGCCGGCATCCATTTCATGACCACGCCCTACGACAGCGCCGCGATCGACGCAACGGCGCCGCTGGTCGCCGCCTTCAAGATCGGCTCCGGCGACATCACCTGGACGGAGTCGATCCGGCGCATCGCGCGCCATGACCGGGCGGTCATGCTGGCCTGCGGCGCCTCGGACATGGCCGATGTCGAGCGGGCGGTGAACACCATCCTGGAGGTCAACCGGCGCATCGTGCTGATGCAGTGCAACACCAACTATTCCGGTGCCGCCAGCAATTTCCGGCATGTCAATCTCCGCGTGCTGCAGAGCTTCGCCATCCACTGGCCCGGCATGATCCTCGGGCTTTCCGATCATACCTCCGGCCACGCGACGGTGCTTGGAGCAGTGGCGCTCGGTGCGCGGGTGATCGAGAAGCACTTCACCGACGATAACAGCCGGGAAGGCCCGGACCATTCCTTCGCCATGAACCCCCGGACCTGGCGGGAAATGGTTGAGGCGACGCGCGAGCTGGAGGCGGCGCTCGGCGACGGCATCAAGCGCGTCGAGGAAAACGAGCGCGAGACCGTGGTGCTTCAGCGGCGCTGCCTGCGGCTCAGGCGCGCCCTGCCGCGCGGCCATCGCCTGCGGAGCGAGGATCTGGAAGCGCTGCGTCCGGCGCCGCGCGGCGCCATCGCGCCCTTCGAGCTGGACGCAGTCGCCGGCCGCACGCTCGAACGCGACAAGACCGCCGGCGATGCGCTCTACCCGGCCGATCTCGCGCCGCGCGCCGGAGAGTGACGGGCATGCTGAAGGGCGAGCATGTCGGACTCCGTGGCATCGAACCGCAGGATCTGGCACAGCTTCTCGAATGGCGCAACCGGCCGGAATACCGGCGCCATTTTCGCGAATTCCGCGAGCTGACCTCCGAGCACCAGGCGAAATGGTACCGCGACGTGGTGCTCGCCGATCCGCGCGTCCAGATGTTCTCGATCGTCGAGCTTTCCGGGGGCCGGCTGCTTGGCGCCTGCGGCCTCTGCTATATCGACTGGCCGAACCGCAACGCCGATTTCTCCATCTATATCGGCGCCGACGGTCTCTATATCGACGAGAAGTTCGCCACCGATGCGGGCCGGGTGCTGCTTCGATACGGTTTCGACGAACTCAACCTGCATCGTGTCTGGTCGGAGATCTATGATTTCGACAGCAGGAAAATGGGGCTTTTCGACCGCCTCGGCTTCCGCCTCGACGGACGGCACCGCCAGACCCACTGGGCCGAGGGCAAGTGGCACGATTCGCTCTTCTATGGGATCCTGAGCGGCGAATTCCGCCGCGAGCCGCAGCCGGCCTAGGCTTCCGCGCCGGCGAGGTCGAGCTTGAGCGCCATGAACATGGCCTCGGCGGTCTGCCAGTCTTCCAGCGTGTCGATATCCTGCACGAGATAGCGGGGGATGACCACCGTCCGCGCGTCCGCCGGATAGATGATGGGGTTGGCGCGCCATTTCCTGACATCGTACCAGTAGAACTGGCCGACATCGTGGTAAGCCTCGGGGAGGTCGTTGCTGCGCCGGTTCATGTTCTCCGGCCAGAACATCTCGACCCGCCCGTCCTCGAACCGGCGATGGGCGCGGAAGATCGGAAATGCGAAGGTGGTGACGGGGAAGGACGCGGTGGCGTCGCGTTCGACCATGAGCTGGTAGGATTCCAGCAGCACCTGCGCCTGCACGAAGATCGCCGTCGGATAGAGGCAGCAGATATAGTCGATCGGCGCCTCCCTCTCCAGTTCGCCGATGGCATGCATCAGCACATCGGCAGTCACCGTGAAGTCGTCCGCCAGCGCGGCGGGACGGCGGAACGGCACCTCGGCGCCGGCATCGTGCGCGACGGCGGCGATCTCGTCGTCGTCGGTGCTGCAGACGATGCGATCGAACAGGCCCGACATGCGCGCGGTGGCGATCGGGTAATGGATCAGCGGGCGACCATGGAAATAGCGAATATTCTTGCGCGGGATGCGTTTCGAGCCGCCCCGCGCCGGAATGACGCAGACCCGCAGGCCGCGCTTTTGCCTTCTTGCCGTCATGGAAACCAACTCCGCAATCGCCCCGCCGCAAGTCTCGAAATGTCCGCCTAAATGCCCTATAAGGCAGTGCGCCAAGCAGGCGGCGCACGCGCGCTCACCCGGCGATGGATAATGTGTCCGCCCGCGCTGGCTCCGCAAGCCATATCCGACCGACGATGTTTCAACCAGCGCCCGGGAGCGGCCAGGACATCAGCATGGAGACCCAGAAGGACGCCCTCGCCCGCCTGCTTGGCGGCGATTCCCTGAAATGCGTCGATGTCGGGGCGCGTGGCGGCATCCAGCGCCACTGGCTGCCCTTCGCGGGCCTGGTCTCGGTCGATGCCATCGAGCCCGACCCCGCCGCCTGCGCGGCGCAGGCCGGCGCCGGCCGGCCGGGCGAGCACTGGTTTCCGGTCGGCCTCGGCGCCAGGACCGGACCGGGCACGCTCTATGTCCTGAACAAGCCCTCGGGATCGTCGCTCTATCCGCCCGATCCGGGCCTGATGGAAACCTATAGCGGCATCGGCTATGGCACCCTGAAGACCACCATAGAGGTGCCGCTGCTCACCTTCTCCGATTTCATCCGCGAGCACGGCCGGCCGTTGCCCAACCTGGTCAAGCTCGACACGCAAGGTTCGGAACTGGACATCCTGCGCGCCCTCGAGCCGGCGCACTGGGCCGATCTGCTGGCCATCCAGACCGAGGCGGAGATCGTTCCGCTCTACCGCGGCCAGCCGCTGCTCTTCGATTTGCATGCCTTCCTCGCGGAGAAGGGATTCCTTCTCTACGACTTCCTCCCGGTCCGGCATTACCGCTTCAAGGGCGACCGCGATCACTACTATCTGCGGAAATATCTCGGCATCGGGCGCAACCGGCGCGATATTTCCGCTCGCCTGGTCGCCGGCGATGCGTTTTATGTCCGTCCGCCGGAAGAGGTGCTGCGTCGCGGCCGGCCGGCCGAAGTGGCGAAACTGCTGCTGGTCTTTCTGCTCTACCGCTTCCTCGACGAGGCGCTGTGGCTGAGCGAGGAGGCCGAGAAAGCGGGGATTTTCAACGCCGCCGAAGCGGCCGCGCTGCGCACCACCATTCGCGAACTGGCGCCCCGCCCGACCCTGCGCCAGCGCACCGACTGGCTGGGACGGCTTTCGCGCAAACTTGCCAAGCGGCTTGGCATCGGACAGGCCCGCAAGCCGGACTACTGGCTGGAGCGGAAATGGGATTTCTGACGCTGGAATTGCCTAATTCACAAGATTTCCGCCAGTCGCCATACTCGCCCCACTAGCAATCTTCCGATCCGATTCGAGGTCCTCCCAGAGATGCAAGCCACCGGCACGAAGGCGCCCGCCGCAGCCCCGCCCGGGCGCGAGCCGGGCCGCCTGCTCAAGGCCCTGCTCCGACTGGCCGGCGGCAAGAAGAAGCGGCGGAAGCCGCCCAAGGTCGGCGGCCTGGCGAGCCTCGCCCATACCCAGACCGGCCAGAGCCTGCCCGATGTCGCCCTGCTGCTGCGCGAAGACGGGGCGCGGCAGGTTCTGGTCAATGGCGACGCGGCCTTCTGGGCGGAGGCGGAGCGGGAACTGGCCGGCTTCGCCCTGACCTGGTGCTCGACCCAGTTCAACGACCTCGCAGCCGGCGCGCGCAATGCGGCCAGCCTCGATCCGGCGGCTTTCGACGCGGTGGTGGCGGGAGGCGCCGATGCCGGCCTGCGCTTCCGCTTCAGCATCCGCGAGACGGCGCGGGCCAATCCGGCCATTCCCGTCCATTGGGTGGGCGAGAAGTTCGAGTTCTGCCGCGGCACCTTGCCGGCGCCATCGGACGCCGACGAGGTCGAGGCGCTGCTGACCAATCATTTCGGCACCTTCTTCGGCATCAAGGACCCGCTGCAGTTCCGCATCGAGATCTACCATGGCGCCGAGATGCGGCGCTTCTGGCGCATTCTCGGACCCGGCCAGTCGCACCTGATCCGCCTCGGCGAGCATTTTCCCGCACGGCGATTTCCGGTCGCCATCTCCACCATGGTCTGCCATCCGGACCTGACGCGCGGCCGGCATTACCGGCTCAGGGTCTGCGCCGACGTCTTCTGGAAGGGCTCGCTCACCACGCTCCACAGCGCGCACGAATTCCGGCGCGACCCGGAGGAGCATGTGGAATTCCGCATCGCGCCGGAACGGGTGCGTGGCGGCCGGCTGGTGATGACGGTGCCGAACTACGAACGCAATCTCGCCGCCGACCGCGGCCTTGAATGGTCGGCGGGAGCGAACCGCTTCCAGCGCGCCCGCGACCCGCAATCCTTCATCGAGGAAGTGCGCGCGGAGAAGCCGGCGGAAAGCATGAGCGGCTTTTTCGACTGCCATTATCGCGGCTATGGCGGTTCCTTCTGGTTCGCGCAGGAGCCGGCAAACGCCGCGCCCCTCGCGGGCTTCATCTCCGGCAACCATCATATCCAGACGCGGCGCGTCGACCGCACCGACATGGCGCTCGCACCCGACGAGCGGGCGCGCATCGAGACGCTGGAGCGCCAGGGCTTCATGCTCGATCCGCATGGCGTGCCGCTGACCGGCGCCGACAGCGTGCTCCGCTTCGGCTTCGATTGCGACGCCGCCAATCCGCCTTTCCGCGACTTCCTGGTCTACTGGTTCGATGGCGCGGGGAAGCTGATCGCGCGCATGCCCTATGCCAAGGACCGGCCCGGCACCGTCTTCGCCGACGAGCTGCTCGATGCCTTCGACCATCCGGGGCGGGCCGAGGCGCGCATCCTGTTCTTCACGCCGGACTGGCTCAAGGCGGGCATCCGCCGCAAAGGCTTCAAGATGCTCCCCGAACTGGTGGTCGAGCATCGCGGCAGCGGCGACCGGGACGTGACCGAGTTCCAGTCCTCCTGGCGCAATCTCGGCCTGGCGATCCCGGATTTCCCGCACTGGCTGACGCCTTCCCATGCGGTGGTCGGGCGCACCAACCTGCTGGCCCGCGCCCGCCAGGGCGGCGGCTACCGCTCGGCGCTGCTGGTGGTCAACGGCTCCGGCCGGCTGGATTATGCCGAGGCAGCCGGTACGGAAATCACCGTCCTCAACCATGACGGGGCGGAACTTTCCTGCCACATCGAGGTTCCCGCCTTCGGCTGGCGGCTGGTCTGGCTCGACGAGGCGATACCGGGCCTCGCCAGGCACCTGGCCCCGACCGGCGTCGGCACCCTGCTGGTGCAGTCGGGCGATGCCGACCTCAACGCCCAGGTCGTCACACTCGGCGATCACGGCGCTGTGTCCCTGCAACATCTCTGGGGCTACTGATCCTGACCGGTCCGGCGATTGACGCTCGATACCCCGCATGCTACGGACCGCCCGACCCCTGACCAGTCCGGAAAGACCGCGCGATCGTGATCAACAGCTTCGAGACCCCGACCATCGACCTGAACGGCCTGTCCATCCTGGTGACCGGCGGCACCGGCTCCTTCGGCAAGGCGTTCGTGCGCACGGTTCTGGAACGCTATCGGCCGCGGCGGCTGATCGTCTTCTCGCGCGACGAGCTGAAGCAGCACGAGATGGCGCAGGAGATCGGCCGCGAGCGCCATCCCGCCATCCGCTATTTCATCGGCGACGTGCGCGACGACAAGCGGCTGGAAATGGCCATGCGCGGCGTCGATGTCGTCGTGCATGCGGCAGCCCTCAAGCATGTGCCGATCGCCGAGTACAATCCCTTCGAATGCATCGCCACCAACGTCCATGGCGCGGAGAACGTGGTCCAGGCCTCGATCCGGGCCGGCGTGCGCAAGGTCGTCGCCCTGTCCACCGACAAGGCGGCCAATCCGATCAACCTCTATGGCGCGAGCAAGCTCGCCTCCGACAAGATCTTCATCGCCGCCAACAACCTGAGCGGCGAGGGCGGCTGCCGCTTCTCGGTCGTGCGCTATGGCAACGTGATGGGATCGCGCGGCTCCGTCATCCCGCTCTTCCGCCGGCTGGTGGCCGAGGGCGCGAAGGCATTGCCGATCACCGACCCGCGCATGACGCGCTTCTGGATCACCCTGCAGCAGGGCGTGAACTTCGTGCTTTCCTCGGCTGCCATGATGCGTGGCGGCGAGATTTTCGTGCCGAAGATCCCCAGCATGAAGATGACCGACCTCGCCGCCTGCATGGGACCGGGCCTGAAGCTCGACATCGTCGGCATCCGGCCGGGCGAGAAGCTGCATGAAGTGCTGATCACCGCCGAGGATGCCCGCAACACGGTCGAGCTGGCGGACCGCTACGTGATCGAGCCGGCTTTCCACGAATGGGACGCGCGGCGCGCCGATCTGGCGGGACAGTTCGGCGGGCGGCCGGTGCCGGAGGATTTCTACTTCACCTCCGATTCCAATCACGACTGGCTGGACGGCGAACGCCTGCTCGGCTTGCTGGCAGAGGGGACAAGGTGAGCGCAGGCGAGCGGTTCCTTCCCTATGGCCGGCAATCGATCGAGGCGGACGACATCGCGCGCGTCGCCGAGGTGCTGCAGGCCGATTACCTGACTACCGGGCCGCTGATCGCCCGGTTCGAGGAGGCTTTCGCCGAGGCCGTCGGCGCCCGCCACGCCGTGGTCAGCAACAGCGGCACTGCCGCGCTCCATCTCGCCACCCACGCCGCCGGCCTCGGCCCCGGCGATGTCGCCATCGTGCCGAGCGTCACCTTTCTCGCCACCGCGAACGCGGTGCGCTATGTCGGCGCCGAGGTGGTCTTTGCCGACGTGGACCCGGAGAACGGCCTGCTCACCGCGGAGACGGCGGAGGCGGCGCTGGCGCGTGCCGGTGCCATGGGGCGGCCGCGCGCCATCCTGCCCGTTCATCTCAATGGCCATTCGGTCGATATGGTCGCCATCCGCGCGCTGGCCGAGCGGCAGGGGCTCGCGGTGATCGAGGATGCCTGCCATGCCATCGGCGGCAGCCATCCGGCGGGAAACGGCGCGATGGCCGCCGTCGGTGCCTGCGCCGCGAGCGATTTCGCCTGTTTCTCCCTGCACCCGGTCAAGACCATCACCATGGGCGAGGGCGGCGTCACCACAACCAGCGATTCTGCCGCCTTCCAGCGCATGAGCCGCTTCCGCAGCCACGGCATGGTGCGGGAGGCGGCGCAGTTCGAGCAGCGCGCCCTCGCCTTCGCGCCCGATGGCGAGGTAAATCCCTGGTACTACGAAATGCCGGAGCCCGGCTTCAACTACCGGGCCACGGATTTCGCCTGCGCCCTCGGGCTGAGCCAGCTCGGCAAGCTCGCCCGCTTCGCGGCGCGCCGGCGCGAGATGCGCGCGCGCTATGACCGGCTGCTCAAGCCGCTGGCCCCCATCGTCCGCCCGGTCCGGCCGACCTCGGGCGATGCGGTGCTCCATCTCTATGCCGTGCTGATCGAGTTCGACATGCTCGGCCTCGACCGCGCCGCCGCCATGCGGCGGCTGAAGGACGAGGGCATCGGCACCATGGTGCATTACCTGCCCGTCCATATGCAGCCCTACTACCGGCACCGCTATGGCACCAGCGTGCTGGAAGGGGCCGAGGCCTACTATCGCCGTGTCCTGTCGATCCCCTTCCATCCGGGCATGAGCGATGCGGATATCGACCGCGTCGTGGCCGCGCTCGAGCGGCTGGCCCGGCGCGCGCACGCGGCCTGAGCCCATGCAGGGTTCCGCCCGCGGCCCCGTCGCGGTCGTCGTGCAGGCCCGCTTCGCCTCCACCCGGCTGCCGGGCAAGGTGCTGCTGCGGCTCGCCGGTGCCAGCGTCCTCGAGCATGTGCTCCGCCGCTGCATGGCCATACCGGGCGTCGATCACGTGATCTGCGCCACCACGGACGGCGCCGATACGGACCCCGTCGCCGCCGAGGCCCGGCGCGTCGGCGCCATGGTCTTCCGTGGTTCGGAAAGCGACGTTCTCGGCCGCTACCTCGGCGCGGCGGAGATGGTGGGCGCCGGCCTGGTGATGCGCGTCACCAGCGACTGCCCGCTGATCGATCCCGCGATCTGCGGCGAGGTGCTGCGCCTCATGGAAGAGCGGCGCGCCGACCTTGCCTGCAACAACATGCCGAGAAGCTGGCCGCACGGGCTCGATGTCGAATGCTTCACCATCGAGGCGCTGCGCGCCGCCGACCGCGCCACCCTGCCCGGGCCGGACCGCGAGCATGTGACGCCATGGATCCGCCGCGCGACCTCGCTGCGCCAGGTCAGTCTCGCCGGTCCCGGCTGGCCCTACGCGGCGCATCGCTGGACGCTCGACCATCCGGACGATTTCCGCTTCTTCGAGGCGCTGTTCGCGCGCCTTCCGCCGCTGCCCGCCATGCCGGACCTGCAGGAGGTGCTGAACGTCCTGGCGGCGCATCCGGAGATCGCCGCCACCAACCGCCACCTGGCCGGAAGCCCCGAGCGCGCGGCGGGACCGCTGGCGCTCATCCGCTTCGATGCCGGCGAGGCGATCGGCGGCGGCCATGCCATGCGCTGCGCCACGTTCCAGGCGGCGCTGGAGGGATGCGGCTGGCGCACGCGCCGCGCCGTCTCGCGCGCGACGGCGCAGCATTTCGGCCTTGTCGGGGATGGCGGGGACATCGTGCTGCCGGACGAGGGAACGCCGGAGGAGGAGGCGCGGGTGATGCGGGCGGGTGCGACCGGCGCGGAGCTGCTGGTCGTCGACCATTACGGGCGCGACCGGACCCTGGAGGCAGCGGCGCGTCCACCCGGCGGCAAGGTGCTGGTGATCGACGATCTGGCCGACCGGCCGCACGATGCCGACATCCTCATGGATGCCACCCCGGGCCGGCAGGCTGCCGACTATCGGCCGCTGCTCCCCGAAGGGGCGCAGGTGCTGCCCGGGCCGGCCCATGCGCTGGTGCGCGAATGCTTCCGTGCCGCCCGTCCCGAGGCACTCCGCCGCCGCGCGCAAGCCGCACCGCCCCGGCGCATCCTGGTGAGTTGCGGGCTGATCGATGCCGCCAATGCCACCGAACTGGCGCTGCGCGGCATCGCAGGAACCGGCCTCGACTTCGAGATCGACGTCATTCTGGGACCGCGCGCGCCGCACCGTGGCGCCGTCGCGCAGGCCATTGCCGAAACCGGGCTCAGGGCGCGGCTTGCCATCGACGCGGCGCGGATGGCGGAGCTGATGGCGGCGGCCGATCTCTGCATCGGCGCCGGGGGCACCAGCACCTGGGAACGCTGCTGCGTCGGCCTGCCGAGCCTCGTCATCGGCGTCGCCGAGAACCAGCGCCCGACCGCGGAGGCCCTGCGCGAGAGCGGCGCGGCGCGCATCCTGGGCTGGATCGGCGAGGTCGCGCCCGCCGGCATCGCCGCCACGCTTCGCGAGCTGGCCGACGATCCGCAGGCGCTTGCCGCCATGGCGGAGGCGGCCGCCCGCCTCGTCGATGGCCGGGGCGCCGAGCGGCTGCTGCTGGCACTCCTCGCGCCCCGGCCGAGCGCCCAGGGCGCCATGATCCGCCTGCGCCCGGTGGCGGCGGGCGACGAGGCGCGCCTCCTCGACTGGCAGAAGGCGCCGGCCACCCGCCGCTTCGCCCGCGACCCGCGCATCCCGACCGCCGGCTCCCATGCCGCCTGGTTCGCCGCCCGCCTGAACGATCCGTCCTGCCTGCTCACCATCATCGAGGCAGACGGCGAGCCGGCCGGCTTCCTGCGGCTCGACCGGCGGGGCAACGCCTTCGGCCGGCCGATGCACGAAATTTCCATCGCCATTGCCCCGGACCATTACCGGCGCGGCATCGCGCGCGCGGCGCTGGCGCTGGCGGCACGGCTCATGCGCGGCTGCGAACTGGTCGCCTTCGTGCTGGAGGCCAACGATGCCTCGCATCGGCTGTTCCGCGAGGCGGGTTACAGCACAGAGGCGGACGGCTACTATCACCTCAAACCCTGAGGACAGGACCGTGAGCAGGATACGCGACTTCGCCATCGCCGGCCGGACCATCGGGGCCGGCGCGCCGCCCTATGTCATCGCGGAGATGTCGGCCAACCATAACGGCGAGATCGAGCGCGCCTTCCGCCTGATGGAGGCCGCGCGGGAGGCCGGCGCCGACGCGGTCAAGCTGCAGACCTATACCGCCGATACCATCACCATCGCCCATGACGGGCCGGGCTTCCGCATCGAAGGCGGCCTGTGGCACGGGCGCACCCTGCACGATCTCTACCAGGAAGCCGCCACGCCCTGGGAATGGCATGCCGAACTTTTCGAGCATGGCAGGAAGATCGGCATCACCGTGTTCAGCTCCCCCTTCGATCCGACGGCCATCGACCTGCTCGAGCAACTCGGCGCGCCGGCCTACAAGATTGCCTCTTTCGAGATTATCGATCTGCCGCTGATCGCCCGCGCGGCGGCGACCGGCAAACCGCTGATCATCTCGACCGGCATGGCGAGCCTGGGCGAGATCGGCGAGGCGGTGGCCGCGGCCCGCGCCGCCGGGGCGCGGGACATTGCGCTGCTCCATTGCACCTCGGGCTATCCGACGCCGCCGGAGGAGAGCAACCTCCGCACCATTCCGCATCTGGCCGATGCCTTCGACCTGGCGGTCGGGCTGTCGGACCATACCATGGGCACGGCGGTGCCGGTGGCGGCGGTGGCGCTGGGCGCGGTGATCGTGGAGAAGCATTTCACCCTGAAGCGCGCCGATGGCGGGCCCGATTCCGCTTTCTCGCTGGAGCCGGACGAACTGGCGAGCCTGGTCGAGACCTGCCGCACCGCATGGTCGGCGCTGGGCGCCATCGACTACGGCCTGACGCCAAGCGAGGCCGGAAACCGGCAGTTCCGTCGCTCGCTCTATGCGGTGCGGCCGATCCCCGCCGGAGAGCCCATCACGCATGAGAACGTGCGCTCGATCCGGCCGGGCTTCGGCCTGCCGCCGAAGCATCTGCCCGACATCATCGGGCGGCGCGCGGCCAGAGACATCGCCTATGGCACGCCGCTTGCCTGGGAACTGCTGGCGCCGCGCGACTGAGACCCTTCAGCCCCAGCGCCGGAGCCCCGCCGGGCGACTGTCTGCCGCCGGCTGATAGAAGCGGGAATATTCGCGCATCGCCTCGGCAAAACCCTCCACCGTCTCGCCAGCGGCAAGCTCGAACGAATCGAAGCCGCAGCGCAGCATGAAGAGAAGCTGGTCGCGCAGCACGCGGCCCCGGGCACGCAGTTCGCCCGCATAGCCCAGCCGTTCGCGCAGGATGCGGGCCTGGCTATAGGCACGGCCGTCATTGAATTTCGGAAAGTGCAGCGCGACGAGTGCCACGCCATCCAGCCGCCCGGCCAGCGTCTCGGGCTTCTGGTCGTTGGCGAGGGCGATGCCCAGTGGCCCGCGCCCGGCAAGCGCCGCCCCCTCCGCCAGGAAGCGCTCGAGCGGCAGCAGGATCGGGCCGCGTTCGGGCAATGCCTCGTCCGCGCCGATGGCCCGCCAGGGATCGGCGATGAGCCTGCCCTCCTTAATGAGTGGCATAGAGACGCTCCTTGAACGGCTTGGCGCCAAGGCGCCGGTAGGTATCGAGGAAGCGTTCGCCCGCCCGCCGCTCGGCCAGATACGTGCCAATGATGTTCTCGATCGCATCGACGACCTTCTCCGACGCGACCGCCGGACCGACGATGGCGCCGATGGCGGCATCCTCCGCGCCGCTGCCGCCGAGCGTGATCTGGTAGAACTCCTCGCCGTTCTTGTCCACGCCGAGCAGGCCAATATGCCCGACATGGTGATGGCCGCAGGCGTTGATGCAGCCGGAGATGTTGAGCTTGAGTTCGCCAATGTCATGCGCCTGCTTGAGGTCGGCGAAGCGCCGCGCGATGCGCTGCGCCACCGGAATCGAGCGTGCATTGGCCAGGCTGCAGTAATCGAGACCGGGGCAGGCGATAATGTCGCTGACCAGGTTGAGATTTGCATCCGCGAGATCGAGCGCGATCAGGCCCCGCCAGAGCGCATGCAGATCGCGCATGCGCACATGGGGCAGGACCAGGTTCTGCTCGTGCGCCACCCGGATTTCGCCGCGACTGTAGCGCTCCGCCAGGTCCGCGATGCCCTCCATCTGCGTCGCGCTGGCATCGCCGGGGATGGCGCCCGGCTTCTTCAGCGAGACATTGGCGATGGCATGGCCGGGCGCGCGGTGCGCCACCACATTGGCCCGCACCCAGAGATCGAAATCCGCATTGGCGAGCCGGTCGGCGGCCAGCACCGCCGCATCGCCCCCGGCCGGCTCATAATCCGGCGGGGCGAAATGCGCGGCGATCGCCGCGATGGTGGCCCGGGGGAGGCGCAGCGCGCCGTCACGGATCTCGCGCCACTCCGCCTCTACTTCGGCCGCGAAGGCTTCCGCACCGATCTCGTGCACGAGGATCTTGATGCGCGACTTGTAGAGATTGTCGCGCCGGCCGTAGCGGTTGTAGACGCGCATGATCGCTTCGAGATAGCTGAGCAGGTCTTCCTTCGGCAGGAAGTCGCGGATGGTCTTGCCGACCATCGGCGTGCGGCCGAGACCGCCGCCCACGATCACCTCGAAGCCGATCGCCCCGCCCGCCGCCCGGCGCATGGCAAGCCCGATATCGTGCACCTTCACCGCCGCGCGGTCCGCCGGTGCTCCGGTAAGCGCGATCTTGAACTTGCGCGGCAAAAAGGAGAACTCCGGATGCAGGGTCGACCACTGGCGGATGATCTCGCACCAGATCCGCGCATCCTCGATCTCGTCCGCAGCGACGCCGGCATACTGGTCGGCGGTGACATTGCGAATGCAATTGCCGCTGGTCTGGATACCGTGCATGCCGACTTCGGCCAGCGCCGCCATGATGTCGGGCGCATCCTGTAGGCGGATCCAGTTGAACTGGATGTTCTGGCGCGTGGTGAAATGGCCGTAGCCGCGATCGTAGCGCCTTGCCACCTCGCCCAGGCGCCGGAGTTGCGCCGATGACAAGGTGCCATATGGGATCGCCACCCGCAGCATGTAGGCGTGAAGTTGCAGGTAAAGGCCGTTCATCAGCCGCAGCGGCTTGAACTCGTCCTCCGCTATCTCGCCGCGCAGGCGTCGCGCCACCTGGGAGCGGAACTGACCGACACGCTCGGCCAGGAAGGCATGATCGAATTCGTCATAGCGATACATCAGCGGCTCTCCTCTCCCCCCGGCGGCTGCATGGCGAGTGCGATGCTCGGCCCGAAGGCGCGGATGCGCTCGCGCAGGCTCGCGGGCTGCAGCCGCCCATCGACGCGCGCAACCTCGATCAGGGCGACGCCGACGACGATGGCGCGGTCCATGTCGCGCCCGGCCGCCGCCAGCAGCTCGGCGGCGAGATCCTCCTCCACCGCGACCGCATCGGCGAAACGCGTGCTCCAGCTCCCAGTGCGGTCCCGATAGACCACGGCGCCGTCGCCGAGGCGGTTGGCGGTCGCGACCTTCAGGTTTGGCGCGCTCACCATGCCGCGGTCCAGAGCAGGCTTGCCGGCGCCCAGTCACGCGCCAGGCGGACCACGTCGCCGACGACCAGCAGCGCCGGGCCCTCGCCGGACAGTCCCGCCGCCAGGTCGGCGAGATCGGAAAGCAGTCCCGTCGCCACCGTCTGGTCCGGCCGGGTCGCATTGCGGATCACCGCCACCGCCGTCGCGGAGGACAGGCCGCCGGCGATCAGCCGCTCGGCGATGCGCGCCGCATGCCGGCGGCCCATATAGACCACGATTGTCTGACCGGAACGGGCGAGCACCTCCCAGTCCGCGCCAGCCTCGCCGTCCTTGTCGTGCCCGGTGACAAGGGCGACGCCCGATGCGACATGGCGATGGGTAAGCGGCAGCCCGGTCGCGGCCGCCGCGCCGAGAGCGGCGGTGATGCCCGGCACGATGACGGGCTCGAAGCCATGACGGCGCGCATGTTCCACTTCCTCGCCGCCGCGACCGAAGATGAAGGGATCGCCGCCCTTGAGGCGCAAGACCCGCCGCCCGCGCCGCGCCTCGCGCACCAGCAGGGCGTTGATCTCCTCCTGGGTCATGCCGGAGCGGCCGGCCTGCTTGCCCACGTGAATGCGCTCGGCGTCGCGGCGCACGCGCGCCAGCACCTCGCGGCTCACCAGTTCGTCATGCAAGACCACATCGGCGCTCTGCATGAGCTGCAGCGCCCGCAAGGTCAGCAGGTCCGGATCGCCCGGCCCGGCGCCGACGATCATGATCGTGCCGCCTTCCGCCGGACGCGGCTCGCCGCGATTGAGCAGCGGCAGCATCCGCTCGCGCGCCGCCCGCTGATCGCCAGAAAGTACCGCCTCGGCCACGGGGCCGTCGAAAAAGCGCTCCCAGAAGCGCCGGCGCTGCCCGAAATCCGGCAGCACCGCCCGCACCGCGTCGCGGAACTGTCCGGCGAAGCTCGCCAGTTCGCCGAGCCGGGCCGGCAGCAGCGCCTCGATGCGTTCGCGCAGGCGACGCGCCAGGACCGGGGCGCTGCCGCCGGTCGAGATGCCGATCACGATCTCGCCGCGCTCGACGATTGCCGGCATGATGAAATTCGACAGTTCCGGGCGGTCGACCACGTTGACCGGAACGCGCGCGGCGCGCGCGGCGACAGAGACCGCCTGCACCTCGCTGCCGCCATCGTCGGTGGCGATCACCAGCGCGGCCTCGCGCACATCCTCCGGCGCGAACTCACGCATGACGAGGCGAAGCTGGCCCTCTCCGGCCAGATCGAGGATCGCCGGCACCGGCGTCCGGGCGATCACGCTCACCCGCGCGCCGGCGGCCAGCAGCAGCTCGATCCTGTTCAATGCCGCTCCGTCGCCACCGACCACCAGCACGTCGGCCAGACGCAGATCCATGTGAAGCGGGAAATACTGCATGGGCTTTCTCCTCGCGCGACGCCGGCGGGCGCCGGTGCCGGAAACGCTATTTCACATGCAGGCACGAGGTCAATTGATAATAACACATTGTATTGCATGTTATTATATATTCACAGTAAAATAAAGTTATTATGCCAGTTGCCGTCTTGCTTCCATCGCTCCGATCATTCCTGCATGCGCGCCATGCTGATGCGCCGGAGCGGCGCCCCCCTGGAGGCGGCGGAGGTTCCGCGGCCAGAGCCCGGTCCCGGGCAGGTTCTGGTCCGGGTCAGTGCCTGCGCCGTCTGCCGCACCGACCTGCATGTGGTGGATGGCGAACTGGCCAGCCCGAAGCTGCCACTGGTGCCGGGGCATGAGATCGTCGGCCGCGTTCTGCAAGCAGGCGCCGGGGCAAGGCGTTTCGCATCGGGGACGCGCGTCGGCATACCCTGGCTCGGCTGGACCTGCGGCGACTGCGACTTCTGCCGGTCGGGGCGGGAGAATCTGTGCCCCGAGGCGCGCTTCACCGGCTATCAGATCGATGGCGGCTATGGCGAGTTCGCGGTGGCGGACGAGCGCTTCTGTTTTGCCCTGCCGGACGAGATCGACGATGTCCATGCGGCGCCGCTGCTCTGCGCCGGGCTGATCGGCTACCGCGCATTGGTCAAGGCGGGCTCGGGCCGGCAGCTCGGTCTCTACGGCTTCGGCGCCGCCGCCCATATCGTGATCCAGCTTGCGCGCTGGCAGGGCTGGCAGGTGCATGCTTTCACCCGGCCCGGCGATACCGAGGCGCAGGGCTTCGCCCGCCAGCTCGGCGCGATCTGGGCCGGCGCGTCGGATCGGCCTGCGCCGGTGCCGCTCGATGCCGCGATCATCTTCGCGCCCGTGGGCAGCCTGGTCCCCGCGGCGTTACGCGCGCTTCGCCCGGGCGGGCGGGTGGTCTGCGCCGGCATCCATATGAGCGACATTCCGGCTTTCCCTTACGAGCTGCTCTGGCGCGAACGCGAGATCGTCTCGGTCGCCAACCTGACGCGGCGCGATGGCGAGGAATTCTTCGCCATCGCCCCCAGGGTCCCGGTGCGGACCCATGTCGAGACCTTCCCGCTGGCGCAGGCGAACGAGGCGCTCGACCGGCTGCGCGAAGGCCGCCTGACCGGCGCCGCCGTGCTACTGCCCGGAAGCTAGAGTGTGTCGCTTTTCGATCAGACGGAAGACAAGTTTCTCGAACTCCACCAGCAGGAAGACGCCGATGGCGCCGGCGCCGATCCAGCCCCAGTGCCAGAGATCCAGCGGCCTCGTATGGAACAGGAGCTGGAAGGCCGGGAGATAGGTGAAGGCGAGCTGGGCGGCCAGGATCAGGAAGACGGCGATCCAGACCGCGCGGCTGCCGAACAGGCCGCGCCAGGTGAGGGAGGGCGCCAGCAGGAAGCGGCAGTTCAGCAGATAGAGGATTTCGCCGGCGACGAGGGCATTGACCGCCACGGTGCGCGCTTCCTCCAGCGCCCGCCCCTCCGCCATCTCGCGGGCGAAGAATCCGAACGAGACGGCAAAAAGCAGGAGCGATACGAACAGCGAGCGCCAGATCAGGAACGGCGTCATGATGGGCAGTTCGGGCGGCCGCGGCGGCCGGCGCATGATGTCGGGTTCCGCCGGCTCGAAGGCGAGCGCCAGGCCCAGCGTGATGGCAGTGACCATGTTGACCCAGAGAATCTGCACCGGGGTTATGGGCAAGGCGAAGCCGAACAGGATCGCCGCCATCACCACCATCGCCTGTCCGCCATTGGTCGGCAGGATCAACAGCAGGCTCTTGCGAAGATTGTCGTAGACCGCCCTTCCGCCGCGCACGGCGGCGACGATGGTGGCGAAATTGTCGTCGGTCAGCACCATGTCGGCAGCCTCCTTTGCCGCCTCCGTGCCTTTGCGCCCCATGGCGATGCCGATATCGGCCCGCTTCAGCGCCGGGGCGTCGTTCACGCCATCGCCGGTCATGCCGACGACCTGGCCGTCCGCCTGCAGCGCCTGGACCAGCCGCAG
This sequence comes from Alphaproteobacteria bacterium, assembly GCA_026126165.1. Taxonomy (GTDB): domain Bacteria; phylum Pseudomonadota; class Alphaproteobacteria; order Ferrovibrionales; family Ferrovibrionaceae; genus JAHCJQ01. The sequence goes on along the minus strand of JAHCJR010000010.1, from coordinate 36,538 downwards.
CTTGTGCTCGGGCGTGGTGCGGGCGAAGATCTCGCTCGCGCGCGCCGCTTCGCGGAACGCCTCGTCGCTCATGCGGTCCAGATCGGTCCCGGTCACCGCCAGGCCGTTGCCGCCGAGACCGAAGCGCCGGCCGATGGCGATGGCGGTCGCCGCATGATCGCCGGTGATCATCTTCACCGCGATGCCGGCCGCCCGGCAGGTGGCGACCGCCGAAACCGCCTCCTCGCGCGGCGGATCCATGAACCCGACAAGCGCGAACATGGTGCCCCGGCCGTCAGCCAGATCCTCGGGCCGCAGCCGCGCAAGGGTTTCCGGCCAGTCGAACCGCGCCAGCGCCAGCACCCGCTGCCCCTCGGCCGCCAGCGCATCGATACGCGCATGCCAGGCGACCCGGTCGACCGGGCGCTTACTGCCGTCGCCGGCCGCAAGCTCCTGGCTGCACATTTCGAGCACCCGTTCCGGTGCGCCCTTGACCAGGGCGAAGCAGCCGCCTGCCGGCGCGGCATGCAATGTGGCCATGTATTTGTGGTCGGACTCGAATGGGATCGAATCGATCCGCGCGCAGCCATGGCGCAGATGCTCGATATCGATGCCGGCCTCCGCCGCGGCATGAAGCAGCGCCCCATCCGTCGCGTTGCCGGAGATCTGCCGCCCATCGCCAGCCAGCACGCCATCGTTGCAGAGCGCGAAATCGCCCAGCGCATCAAGTATGGGCTGCGCGGCCGCCCGGCCGCGCGAGAGTGCCGCGCGTTCGATGCTCGCCCCCGCCATCACCACGCTTTCCACCCGCTGCTCGTTGCGGGTCAGCGTGCCGGTCTTGTCGGAACAGATGACCGTGACCGCGCCCAGGGTCTCCACCGCCGGCAACTGCCGCACGATGGCGTGCCGGCGCGCCATGCGCGAGACGCCAAGCGCCAGCGTGATGGTGAGGACCGCCGGCAAGCCTTCCGGAATTGCCGCCACCGCCAGGCCGACCGCCGCCATGAAGGTGTCGGCGAGCGCCATGTCCCGCAGGAAGACGCCGATCGCGAAAGTGGTGACGGCGAGGGCGACAATGGCGGCGGTCAGCCAGCGGGCGAAAACGCCGATCTGGCGCAGCAGCGGCGTCGCCAGGCGATCGACCTTCTCCAGCATGGCGCCGACACGGCCGATCTCAGTGCGCGTGCCGGTGGCCACCACCACGCCCTCGCCCTTGCCCTGCTGCACCAGGGTGCCGGCATAGGCCATGGAGCGGCGGTCGGGCAACGGCGCCTGTGCCGGCTGCACCTCGGAGGTTTTCTCGACCGCGGCCGATTCGCCGGTCAGCGCGGACTCGTCCAGATGCAGGTTGCGCACCTCGAGCAGGCGCACATCGCCCGGCACCCGGTCGCCCGACTGCAGCAGGACGATGTCGCCGGGCACCAGTTCGTCGGCGGGAATGATATGGCGCCGCCCGGCGCGGATCACGCGCGCCTCCGGCGCCAGCATGCGCTCGATGGCGGCAAGCGCCGCCTCGGCGCGGCTCTCCTGCACGAAGCCGATCAGCGCATTGATCACCACCACGCCCAGGATGACGCCGGCATCCACCCATTGCCCGAGGCCGGCGGAGACGATCGCGGCGGCCAGCAGCACGTAGATCAGCACGCTGTCGAACTGGCGCAGGAAGCGCAGCAGCGGCCCGGCGCGCCGGGCCGGCGGCAGGCGGTTGGGACCATGCTTCGCACGCTGCGCCGCGACGCCCGCATCATCCAGCCCGGCACGGTCGCCGCCGAGCACCCGGATCACCTTCTCCGCCGCCTCCGCGTGCCAGTCCGGATCGGTCTCGGTCACGCGCTCACGAATTTGCGATTGTTGCGTCATGACCTGCCCATTCTATGATCGACGCCCCGCGCCCGCCTGCGGCGCATAGGTTTCAGCGGAACCGACCGGCATGGGCTACAAGCTATTTTACTATCCCGGCAACGCCAACCTCGCACCCCATTTCGTGCTCGAGGAACTGGGCGTCCCTTACGAACTTTCCCTGGTGGACCGGACCCGCAACCAGCAGAAGGACCCGGACTATCTGCGGCTCAATCCGAACGGTCGCATTCCCACCCTGGTGGATGGCGAACAGGTTCTCTACGAGGCGGCGGCGATCTGCCTCCATCTGGCTGACCGCCATCCGCAAGCCGGCCTGGCGCCCGATCCCGGCACGCGCGAACGGGGCGAGCTTTACAAGTGGCTGATGTACTTCACCAACACGGTGCAGGCGGAAGCCATGATCTATTTCTACCCGGAAACGCGCTCCGCCGATGAAAGCCACTGGCCGGCGATCAAGCGCCGGGCCGAGGAGCGGCTCGGCGGCTGGTTCGACAATGTGGAAGCGCATCTGGCCGCGGGCGGCCCTTACGTGCTCGGCGCAAGCTACGGCATCGCCGATTGCTTCCTGTTCATGCTGGGCCGCTGGGGTCGTGGCTTGCAGCGACCGCCGCGCGCGCTGCCGGCCTTCGGCCGCTTCCTGAACCTGGTGGGCGAACGGCCGGCCATCCGCCGCGCCCTCGAGCAGGAAGGTTTGACCCAGCCCTATTTCTGATCGCGCTCACCCGGTCGTTGCGATCCTGCCCGAAGGCCGGGTCGGGAGTTCATCCGGCTTCGCGCACCTGCGGCCGCAACCAGTCGACGAACCAGGAGTTGCGGCGGCGGACCGGCTCCGGCCGTTCGAGCCGCGCATCGTGCAGGTGGTACTGCCCCTCGCCGCATTTCACCACGCTGACGCTGCGCTCATGGCCGAGAATGTCGGCGATCTCGCCGAGCCGGTCGGCGATGACCGAAGCATCCATGTCGGGGAAAAGCTGCTGCTGATAGGCCGTGCTGCGCCGCTCGAAGCGGTAGCGGGGGCCGGGCCGCCAGAGCGCGCGGTCGCCCGGCAGGATGTCCGGCGCGGCGAGACCGAGGCGCCTTCCCGCCGCGACGGCGATCCGCTCCGATGCGAAGGCACCTTCCTGCGCGGCAAAGAAGCGGCGGAACGTCTCGTGCATTGCCTGCGGATAGGCGAGGGCGGGCGCGCCATCCATGGCCAGCACGCGCCGGAGCAGGTCGACCACGTCCTCGTTGCTGCGCGCGGCATGGTTCAGGCTGTTGGACAGGAAATAGGAAAGCCGCGGCGAATCCAGGGTCTGGTAGGTGATGGAAGGCTTGCCGAGGGCGAAAGCCTCGGTGCCGGTGGTGCAGCTCGTATGCACCAGAGCTTCGGAGGCGAGTATCCACGGCGCCGCCGAGCCGGAGGCGGCGAGAATGGCGCGCGGGTTGCCGGCGAGCGCCGCCGCATAGGTCTCCGTCTTCTCGGTCGGATGCGGCCGCAGCACGATACGATGATCGGGGAAGGCATCGGCGAGAATGGGGATCAGGTCGATGCAGGCGGCGAGATTGCGCGACTCGAAGTCGCGGATGTAGTCGATGAAGGCCCGGTCCTTGGCCAGGGAGAGATCGATCTTGCCGTGCCGCTCGAGCGTGCGGATCACTTCCTCGGGCGTGCTCTTGGCCGAGTTCATCAGGCCGATATTGGTGTTGATGAGAATGAAGCGTCCATGCTCGCGGCGGATCGAAGCCGCCTCGGCCTCGTAGAAGGCACGCAGCTCCGGCCGCAGCAGGTCCCAGCGCGGATTGCCGGTAATCTCGTACTTGGCCTGATATTCGGGAAACTTGCGCATCAGCGCCGCCTGGTGCACGCCGCCCAGGCAGAACGTCACGTCGCAGGCCTCCAGCGCCTTGCGCGAGACCCAGCGCAGATCGCCGCAATCCTCGCCCAGCCCCGGCATCTCCTCGTCGATGGCGGCGATGCGATTGCCATGCGCCCGGGCGATCTCCATGTGCCGCGAATCGCCCGGCGTCAGGGTCTTGAAGATCCAGAGACCCGGCGGCAGGGCGGCAATGTTCGCCTGCATCAGCCATTTCTGGCCGAACAGCACCTCCATGCCGAGACGAAGCGCGAAATGGGCGATCAGCAGCTTCGAATCGAGTTCGCGGGCCGCGATTTCGATCGGCAGATACAGGAACGCCGGACGCCGGCGCGACGCACCGAAGGCTGACACGACAGGGTTCATATTTGCGTTCGGTTTCAGGCGGCGACCTTCTGGACCAGTTCGAGGGCGTCGTGGCGCACGTGATTGCGCCGCATTTCCTCGCGGATCTCCTGCTCCGTCACGATGCCGCCATCCAGGCATTCGCGCAGCAGGGTGAAGAAGAAACGCTCCTGGCGCGGATCGGGATGCGGTTTGTAGCGTCCGCCGGCCGTCGGACCGAACAGGCTCTGCCTGGCATAGGCGAGCCACTGCGCCGGATGGAATCCGGTCGGCTTCTGGCGGATCGAGAAATCGGCAGGAAGTCCGGTCTTCCATGGCTGGGTGCGCCGGCGCGTATTATGCAGCAGGCGGGTCTCGGGCGTCATGCGGTCGAAGTCGTTCCATTCCGGGCCGAAAATGCCGACCGTCTCGTCCGGCTCATATTCCAGCTTGATCCACTTCAGGTAATCGCGCCGGAATTCGAACAGCTCGGCGAACTGCTCTTCGACCCGCCAGTGCGCAAGCTTCGCGCAGTCCAGCAGCATCACCGACGAGGCACGGTAATCGGGAAGATCCTTGTAGCCCGGACGGATGCGGCACATCAGCGCGCGGCCCTGCATGTCGCGATCGAACAGCTCGCATATGTCGCCGACGGCAAAGATGTCCGGATCGATCACCACCGCCCTTCCCTGATAGCCCATCAGCTCCGGCGGGCAGAAACGCAGCGGCGTGAAACATTGCAGATCGTCCATGCGCCAGACCCGGTGCTCCAGCCCGCGCAGGAATTTCTGGCCCTCGCGCGCGGCAAGAAACGGGAAGTCGTCGACATGCATGATCCGCACGTCGAAGGCATCGGGACTCGCCGAATTGCGTTTCAGCGAATGCGCCGCCACTTTCGCGCCGATGATCTGCTGCGCGTTGGTCTGGATGAAGACGGTGTTCTTCGGAGGCATGGTTCCATCCGCCTGCTGGCTGCGGCGCACCCGGTGGCACGTTGTCCGCCGCACGCCTTAGGGATACAATCAGAGCCGGTCACTGGCAACCCCGTGGTTGCCGACGGGCCACACGGATATCACAGGATAAATAGCTGATTCGGACCGGAAACTGCGGCAAATTGACCCTGCGACCGCATTGTCATTCACATTGACGTAAGCCTTCGTTGAATGGACTCTGTCGCTGGTTTTGCCACCGTCCCGTTCGCAACAGGGGGAAGAGCCATGAACGATCTTGCGACGTTGAGCGCGCCCCATTTGCTCGAGGGCGTGCCGGAGACCATCGTCCGCACCGACCCGTTCGCCCATCTGGTCCTCAAACCCGCCGTCCCGGCGGACCTGTTCGCCGAACTCGAGCGCGGCTTCCCCAGCCTCGAGAAGGTCGCCGGCGCCGGCCCGTGGCCCAGCAACAAGGCCGTGCGGCTCAATGCGACGCAGGTGCTGGCCGACAGTTCCATCCCTGGCATCTGGCGGGATTTCTTCGCCCATCATGTCTCGGGCGCATACTGGCGCGACGTGGTGCGGCTGTTCGGCGGGGAGATGCGGCGGCTCTTTCCCGGGCTGGAGGAGAAGGTCGGACGCCCGCTGGAGGATTGGCGCGTCGTCCGCCGTGGCGCCGATGAGGCGCACGACATTCGTCTCGACTGTCAGTTCGTGGTCAATACCCCGGTGACCGAGGTCTCGTCGGTCAAGGGCGCGCATATCGATGTCGCCGACAAGATCTTCAGCGCGCTTTTCTATTTCCGCGACCGGGCCGACGACAGCGCCGGCGGCAATCTCGAACTCTACCGCTGGAAGCGGGAGCCGCGCTTCATCAAGCACAAGTCGCTCGATCGCGACGTGGAGAAGGTGACCGCCGTGCCCTACGCGGCCAACACCTTCGTCGCCTTCGTCAACTCGCCCTACGCGGTGCATGGCGTCTCGCCGCGCGGCATCACGCCGATCCCGCGCCGCTACATCAACTTTATTGCCGAATTGCCGGAGTTCTTCTACGAGCCGAAGCAGGTGACGGGCCTCGCCCGCCTCTGGCACAAGCTGACCGACCGTTCCGGCGGCGGCGGCGACGAGAAGTATTAGACCCTGACCAGCCTCCGGCCCTTTCCCGCGCGGGGGGAGGGCCGGAACGGCTGCAAATCAGGTGGCGCTGACCCGGCTCGGGTCGCGGTGCGCCTTTTCCACCAGCACGATCCAGGCGGTACGCCAGGCATGGAATGCCAGGGTCACCACCTGCCAGAATACGATGAACCGGAAGCAGGCGCCGGCCACGGCATGTCCGCCGAGCAGCCAGTCGGCAAAGACGCCGATGGTGAAGATCGGCAGGTTGATGTTCCGCCGCGAGATGAAGGTGCGCGCCATCGTGTCGAGCCGCGAATGGGTGTGCAGCCCGCGATTGAAGAGCGTCGGATAGACTTTGAGGACCAGCCGGTCGAAGACGTAGACGGCGGTCGAGATCCAGGCGAGCAGCATCAACGGATGCTTCATGTCGCCGCCGGCAAGGCCCCAGGCCCAGGCGACATACCACATCGGCGGGTGGATCAGGTCGAGGCCGTGGTCGAGTACGTTGCCGAGCTTCGAATCGGTGAAGGTCAGGCGCGCCAGCTTGCCATCGACCGAGTCGAGGACGCTCATGCCATAGGCAAGCAACAGCCCGATGGCGAAATCGCCCCGGGCGAAGAAGGGGATCGCCGCGAAGGTCATGACGATCGAGACGATGGTGACCACGTTCGGATGCACGCGCAGCGCCGCCAGCGGCCGGACTAGCAGCCAGACCAGCGGCGGATAGACGTAGGCCGTGAAGAAATCCGTCGAGCCCTTGTAGTTCGACCAGAACAGGAAGCGCTGCAACTCGCGCGCCTTCGAGCGCTTGCGCACCACATGCAGGTAGAAGGGCAGCGTGCGACGCAGGTTGCGGATGAAGCCGTTGAAATCCTCCTGGCGCAGGCGCGGCAGGCCGGCACCCACCAGCCGGTCGGCGAGATCGGCGAAGGATGTCGCCTGGGCCGGCAGAAGCGCGCGCTCCGCCGGACCGAGCAGCAGCATGGCGGCGCGCTCCGCTCCCTCGCCTTCGGCAACCACGACGCCACCCTGGCGGCGCGCCAGTTCGAGATAGAGCCGCCCGTCGCAGAGCACCTCGCCGGACAGCAGCATCACCGCCTCGCCGCCGGCCTCGTCGAGGGCGCGGCCGACGCGCTCGCAGAGGTTGCCCTCGCCGCGCGCGATCCGGATGGCCAGCCGCTTCCTCAGCTTCTCGTCGAAGGCCGGTTCCGGCATTCCGGTGGAGCCAAGATCAATGGTCACCTGGAAGGCAAGCTTCTGCTCCTTCGCCAACCTTCGCAGCGCCAGCAGATGGCGCTCCAGCAGGCCGAGGCCAAAGATACGGATGGCCGGATCGGCCACCGACCCATCGATCCAGACTCTCATGTGGGTCAGGCTCTCTTCCCGGGACGTCCCGCGATCGGCGCCCCACGGGCGCGATAGTTACACCTACGTGACAAAGCAAGTCACGGTTGCGAGGCTTTAGCAAATACCTCGGGCCTTCACAAGGGCTTGCTGGGGCTGGCGCGCCGCGGCGGATCAGTCGAGCAGGGTGCGCACGCGGGCCGCGACCCGGTCGAGATCGTCGAGCCGGCGCGGCGGCGCGCCGCCACGCTCGGAACCTGTGCGGCCGAGGAGCGTGGCGAGACCGTTGGCCTGCAGCAGGGCATTGAAGGTCGCGATGTCTCGCGGGGGAATGAGCAGGCCGCGCTCGACCATCAGGTTGAACACCCGGTCGAGCCAGTTCGGCTGCTCGCCCTGGAATCGCTGGCGCCGCCGCCGCGCCAGGTACCAGCGATAGAATTTCCGCTTCGGCTTGCGCCAGCTCGCCGGCTCGGCCGGCAGCAAGGCCATCTCCAGCGGCTTGCCGGTCAGGACCGCCTCGGTCAGCATCGAGATGCTTTCCGACGTCACGATCAGCCGGTCCGCCAGCGCCAGAAACGCGTGATAGGGGTTTTCGCCGCCCGGCGCGAAACGGTGCATATAGGCGGGAGCGTCGATGGCGGCGAAGAGGGCTTCGGCTGCCGCAGGCGGGGTGCGCGGACTGGTTGTCACCAGCAGCGCGCCGCCAAGGGCATTGGCCTCGGCGGCGGCTTCCCGCGCGATGCGGGCGGCGCCGTCCGCATCGAGGTAATAGGGCTTCGACTGCCCGCCGACCAGCAGCGCGATCCAGGGTCGCGGCAGGTGGGCCAGCCGCGGCCGCCAGAGTTCGGCGGCACGCGCCATCGCCCCCTGGTCGAGACCGACCATCGGCGCTTCGATCAGCATCACGTTCCGGCGCGCCGGCAGGCCATATTGCGGCGTGCTGACCACCAGATCGAAAAGTTCGAGATCGGCGCGTGGCCGGCCAAGCTGCACGAGCCTTGTCCGTCCGCCCGAGCGGGCCCGGATCCACTGCACGACCGGCACGCTGCGCCGCCCGACCGCGATCACCAGATCCGGCCAAGGCGGTTCCAGCGGGTCCGAGCGCGCCAGATCGACGCTGCGCAGGCCCGGCCCCAGCTTGCTGAAATTGTTGCGCGCGAGCTTGTTGTAGCGCAGCCGCTTTTCCGTGCAGGGCAGGCCGAGCGCGCGGCCAAGGGCCTGCACCTGCGCATTGTCGCCCGCGCGCTCGCCCAGAATCAGCCAGATCCTGGGCGCTGTCTGGCCGGTGCGCTGCGGCGGCTCGGCTGCCGGAGCCGCAGTCTCGTTCTTGGCAGGCTGGGCCGCTTGCGTCATGGCGAGACGCTAGCGCACATCGCCCGTGCTGCCAATCGGCCGCTGCGCTAAGCAATTGAACAACCGTCGTTTTCTACTACGCCGTTTGGCGTATGAGAGTGAGCCGGCGCCAGACATCCGCCGGCTCGGGCCAGCCCGCTTCCGCAGCCCCGATCCAGGCGGCGCGCGGGCCGCGCGGGGCGCTCCGGGCCGGGTCGCCGCCCGGTCCGAAGATGGCGAGCGTCGGGCAGCCGAGCTGGGCCAGCAGGTGCAGCGGGCCGCTGTCATTGCCGAGCGCCGCGAGCGCCCGCCGGCCCAGCCCGGCCAGCGTCGCCAGGCCGGTGCGCCCGCAAAGATCGAGCACGCCCGGCGCGTGGGCGTTGACTTCGTCGCAGGCCGCGCGGTCGGCCTCGGTACCGAGCAGCACCGGCATGATGCCGGTATCGGCAAGGTTGTGGCAGATCGCGCCGAAGCGCTCCGGCGGCCAGCGTTTGGCGGGATGCCGTGCCGACCCGCCCGGCAGTAGCAGCGCGAAGGGCGCCGGCGGCCAGAAGGGTTCCGGCGCCGCGTCGAGGAAGCCGAAATCGGCAGGCCATGGCCCCGGAATCCGCGCCGCGGCAAGGCACCGCGCCAGCCGGTCGGCCGCATGTTCGCCGGCCCGCGCCGCCGGCAGGACGTGCCAGACCGTGCGCGGGCGCATCACGGCGAGAAACTGCCGGTACCGGCGCGTCCGGCTCGATGCCTGGAGGTCGTAGACGGTGCGAAACGCCCCCCGATACAGCCAGGCCAGGACCGTGGCATTGGCGCCGGGCGCCGAGGGCGCAGCGCGCGCATCGACCAGCGTCTCGTCGAACAGGCAAGATGCGGCAAGCAGCTCCGCCGCCGGGGCGGCGGTGAGCAGTGCCAGATGTGCATCGGCGTGATGGCGGCGGATCGCCTGCAAGGCGCCGATGGCGAGCACGGCATCGCCGAGCGCGCCATGCTTGATGGCGAGGATGCGCGGCGGCGCGCCCGACATCAGCGCCCGACGAGGCTGCGATAGAGGCGCAGCGTGGCGCCATTCATGCGGGCCAAGGTGTAGTGCTCCAGGACGTGATGCCGGGCCGCCTCGGCCACCGCCAGGCGGGTCTCGGTATCGAGGGTAAGCGCCTCGGCGATGGTGGCCGCCAGCGCTTCGACATCGCCCGGCGGCAGCAGCCAGCCGGTCTGGCCGGCAAGTACCGTTTCACGCGCGCCGCCGTGATCGGTGGCGATCACCGGCCGCCCCATCGCCTGCGCCTCGACCATGACACGGCCGAAGGCTTCCGGCTTGTCGGCGGCGCTGACCACCACGTCGGCCAGCATGTAGGCGGCCGGCATGTCGGCGCAGTCCTCCACCAGGCGGACGCGCTCCTCCATGCCGCGCGCGCGCACCAGATCCAGGAGCTCGCGCGCATAGGCCCTGTGTTCGCCCGCGCTGCCGAGGATCACCGCCACGAGGTCGGTCCGGTCCAGCCGCGCCAGCGCTTCGATCAGGTGCCGCTGGCCCTTGCGGCGGCTGACCCGGCCCGGCATGAGAACGATCATCGCCCCGTCGGGCAGCCGCCAGCGTCGCGCCAGGTCCGCCATCCGGTCGCCGCGCACCCGGGCCGGATCGAAGTGCTGTTCGTCGATGCCGCGCGGAATGGTGACCAGCCGGCCGTCCTCCAGGCCGTAGGCGGTGCGCAGGTGTCGGGCCACGAATTCGGAATTGGCGATGACGCGCTCGCCCCCGGCCATGACGCGGTTGTAGCGGCGCTTGAACGCATTGCCCTCGCCATAGACCCCGTGCACGGTGGTGACGAAATGCGCCCCCGCGCTGCGGGCGGCAAGCCGCGCGCTCCAGGCCGGCGCGCGCGAGCGCGCATGCACGATATCGATGCCCTCCTGGCGCACCAGATCGGCAAGACGACCGCCATTGGCGCGGATGCGGAACGGATTCTTGCTGGCGAGCGGCAGCGCCAGATGGCGCACGCCGGCACGCTCCAGTTCCCGCGTCATGTCGCCGCCGGCCGAAGCGACGAAGGAGCGCCCGCCGGCCCGCGCCACCGCGAGCGCGATGTCGACCGCGCTGCGCTCCGCGCCGCCCATATCGAGGCGCGGCAGCACCTGCAGGACGCCGAGGCCGGAAAGTTCCGTCTCGTCCGTCCCGGTGTTAATGTTTGCCGCAATCTGCATCTGGAGCCGACCGGACACGCCATGACGGACAGCGACGAACCCGCCCGGCTCGCCCGCGCCGACGCCAGCACCATCGCTTATCGCCGCCTTGCCGGCAAGGGGCCGGGCGTGATCTTCCTTGGCGGCTTCCGCTCCGACATGGAGGGCACCAAGGCGCTGGCGCTGGAGGCCGCCTGCCGGGCGCGCGGGCGCGCTTTCCTGCGGTTCGATTATTCCGGGCACGGCCGCTCCGGCGGCAACTTCATCGAGGGCACGATCGGCCAGTGGCTCGACGATGCGCTGGCGGTGATCGACCGGCTCACCGAAGGGCCGCAGATCCTGGTCGGCAGTTCCATGGGCGGCTGGATCGCCCTGCTCGCGGCGCGCGCCCGCCCCGCTCGCCTCGCCGGGCTGATCGGCATCGCCGCCGCTCCGGACTTCACCGAGCGGCTGATGTGGGACTGCTACCCGGAGGAGCGCCGCCGGGCGCTGCTGCGCGATGGCATCTGGTTCGAGCCCTCGCAATATTCCGAGGAGCCCTACCCGATCACGCTCAAGCTGATCGAGGAGGGAAGACGGCATCTCCTGCTCGACGGCCCGCTGCCGCTTGCCGTCCCGGTCAGGCTGTTGCAGGGCATGCGGGATCCCGACGTGCCCTGGACCCACGCCCTCGACCTCATGCGCGCCATCGTTGCCGAAGATGCCCGGCTCACCCTGCTCGGCTCCGGCGATCACCGGCTGTCCGGGCCGGCGGAACTGGCGCTGCTCAGTACCACGCTCGACGAACTGGCCGGGATCGCGGCTGCCGTCTAGCGCGCGCTCTCGCGCTCGTAGGCGAGCAATGCGGCCAGACCCTCGCGATAGGTCGGATAGAGCAGCCGGACGCCGAGTTCGTCCTTGATGCGGCGGTTGGAGACCCGCTTGTTCTCCGCATAGAAGCTGCGCCCCATCGGCGAGAGTTCCGCCTGTTCGAAGGGTATTTCCGGCGGCGGCTCGCGGCCGAGCAGCCGCGCGGCATGGGCGATCACGTCCTGCGGCGGCGCCGGTTCGTCATCGCAGACATTGTAGATGGCGCCCGGGTTCGGCCGCGCCATGGAGGCTTCCAGCACGGCGGCGATGTCGCTCACATGGATGCGCGAGAAGACCTGCCCCGGCTTCACCACGCGCTGGGCCCGGCCGGACAGGATGCTGACGAGCTGGTTCTGCCCGGGGCCATAGATCCCGGCCAGGCGAAAGACATGCACCGGCAGGCCGGCCTCCCGCCAGAGCGCGAGCCAGCCGGCCTCGGCCTGCGCCCGCCGCGCACCACGCTCGCCCGCCGGTTGCAGATCGGCGGTCTCGTCCACCCACCCGCCGGCCCGATCGCCATAGACGCCGGTGGTCGAAAGGTAGCCGACCCAGCGCAGGTTGCGGCATCGCCGCAGGTCCAGGTCATGGAACGCCAGCACCGGATCGCCTTCGGGGCCGGGCGGAATGGAGACGAGGATCGCATCGGCATCGCCCAGCGCCGCACCGAAATCCTCCAGCGGGCGCATCCCGTCGAACAGATGCATCTCGATCCCGCGCAGCGAAAGCCGGGTCCAGCCGCTCGGGTTGCGGCAGGTACCGGCGATGCGCACGCCGCGCGGATTGAGCCGCCGCGCCATTTCCTGGGCGCAGTAGCCGAAGCCGAAGCAGAACAGCTTGCCGATCGGGGCGGTTTTCATCGTCGGAGGAAAGAAGACGTGATGCCTTGCCGGGCGGCGTCGGCTCTGTCAAGTGTAGGGCCATGCATCGTCCGATCCTCTCAATTCTGCTTGCCCTGACGATCGTCCGGACTGGCGAAAGCGTGAACGCGACCGAATTCAAGGGGCCGCAAGATGTGCAGTATCGGTCCTGCCTGGCGCTGGTCAACCGCAAGCCGGAGGACGCCTTCGAGGCTGCCAGCGCCTGGCGCGACCGTGGCGGCGGTTTTCCGGCCAAGCATTGTGCCGCGCTGGCGCTGGTGGCGCTCGGGCACCATGGCGATGCCGCCGGCCGGCTGGAGCGGCTGGCTCTGGAAATGCAGGCCACCGGCGACCCGCTGCGCCCGGAGGTTCTGGGACAGGCCGGCAATGCCTGGCTGCTCGCCAATCAGCCGGAACGGGCGCATGGCGTCTTCACTTCGGCGCTGGCCATGCAGCCGGACCATGTCGACCTCCTGATCGACCGCGCGCGCGCTTCGGCCGCGCTCGGGCGGTTCGTCGAGGCGCTGCCCGACCTCGACCGCGCGGTCGGCCTCGATCCGCGGCGGGCCGATGCCTATGCCTACCGTGCTTCGGCGCGCCGCCAGTCGGGCGATGCCGCGGGGGCGCTGGCCGATGCCGAGACGGCATTGAAGATAGACCCGCGCGAGATCGAGGCGCTGCTCGAGCGGGGCATCCTGCGCGCCGCAAAGGGCGACCGGGCGGGCGCGCGCGCCGACTGGATGATCGTCGTCACCGAAGCCGCCGGCACGCCGGCCGGAGATGCGGCGCAGCGCAACCTGGAACGGCTCGACCTGCGCTCACGCTAGCCATTCCTCGCGCACGCCCTCGTCGTTCTCGCCCGGCAGTATCCGGCGGCGCAACGCCTCCCATTCGCTCCGTGGCAGGAGCTGGCCCAACGCCCAGACCGCCATGGCGCGCACACCAGGAGCCGGATCGGCGAGCAGACGCCTGAGCGGCAACGCCGCCCGCGCCTCGCCGCTATTGCCGAGCGCGATCGCGACGTTGCGCAGCAGCCGGTCGCGGCCGATGCGCCGGATCGCCGTGCCGGCAAAAAGCTTGCGGAAGCCGCCATCGTCCAGTTCGGCAAGGTCAGCAAGGCGCGGCAGGTCGAACTCGGCGCGCGGCCGCAGGGGCTCATGTCCGGTCGGCTGCGCGAACTTGTTCCACGGGCAGACCACGAGGCAATCATCGCAGCCATAGATCCGGTTGCCGATGGCACGCCGCAGGCCGCGCGGGATGGTCCCGGCATGTTCGATGGTGAGGTAGGAGATGCAGCGGCGCGCGTCGAGTTGGTAGGGCGCGGGGAAGGCCGCGGTCGGGCAGACATCCAGGCAGTTGCGGCAGCTTCCGCAATGATCCGCCTCCGGTGCATCCGCCGGCAGCTCCCTCGCGAGATAGATCGCGCCAAGGAAAAGCCACGAGCCGAACTGGCGGGAGACCAGGTTGGTGTGCTTGCCCTGCCAGCCGATGCCGGCGGCGGCGGCCAGCGGCTTCTCCGGCACCGGCGCGGTATCGACGAAGACCTTGAGCTCGCAGGCGAGGCTTTCGCCGATCCACCGGCCCAGGCGCTTGAGCCGCCGCTTGACGAGATCGTGATAGTCGCTGCCCTGCGCATAGACCGAGATCGCGCCGCGTTCGCGCAGTCGCAGGCGGCGCATCGGATCGGAGGCCGGCGCGTAATTCAGCCCCACCATGACCACGCTTCGCGCCTCGGGCCAGAGCGCGCGCGGGCTCTCGCGGCGATCCGCCTTGGCGGCAAGCCAGCCCATGTCGCCATGGCGGCCGAGGGCGAGGAAGCGGCGCAGGCGCGCACCCGCCTGCGGCACCGCCTCCGCATGGCAGAAGCCGACCGCATCGAAGCCCTCCGCCAGCGCCCTGGCGCGGATCGCCGACCGTGCGTCAGAAATCGAGATCGGCATAGTGGCGCGGCGGCGGCAGGCCGGGAATGTGATCGGCGAGCAGCGGCCGGAAGGAGGGGCGCGACTTGATCCGCGCATACCAGTCCTTGGCGCCGGGATGCTCGTCCCAGGGCACGTCGCCCAGATAGTCGAGCGCAGAAAGATGCGCAGCCGCCGCGATATCGGCCAGCGACAGATCGTCGCCGGCAAGCCAGGTCCGCCGTTCGGCGAGAAAGGATATGTAGTCGAGGTGGTAATGCAGGTTCTGCTGCCCGGCGCGCATATATTCCGAGTTGGGATGGCCCTGCCCGCGCAGCCGCCGGTAATGCTTCTCGCCGAGCAGGTTCTCGGTCACCTCGCGGGCGAATTTCTGGTCGAACCAGGCGAGCAGCCGCCGCGTCTCGGCGCGGCCGGGCGGGTCGAAGCCGACCAGCGGCCGGTCGGGATAGGCTTCGTCGAGATATTCGCAGATCGCCGCGCTGTCGGCATAGGCGCGCCCGTCCGGCTCCACCAGCACCGGCACCTGTCCGGCCGGGTTGAGGGCGAGGAACGCCTCGCGGCGCTCCCAGGCCCGTTCCAGCTCGAGCTCAAACTCCAGCCCTTTCTCCTTCAGCGCCACCCGCACCTTGCGGCAATAGGGAGAAAGCCAGAGATGGTACAAGATACGCATGGACGCGCAGTCTAGTAGATGGGCGCGAAGCTGGCAAAGGACCGGGGCGAATTCGCCGCAGGGAGGTAGGGTGCGATGCTGACGATCTGGGGACGGACCAGTTCGGTCAATGTGCAGAAGGTGCTGTGGTGCGCCGAGGAACTGGGGCTGCGCTACGAACGCGTCGATGTGGGCGGCGCCCATGGGGGCAATCGCGAGCCATCCTATCTGGCGCGCAATCCGAACGGGCGCGTCCCGCTGTTGACCGAGGGCGATTTCGCCATCTGGGAATCGAACAGCATCGTGCGCTACCTCGCCGCCCGCTACGGCGCCGGCGGACCGCAGGGCGAAGGCGCGCTCTGGAACGCCGATCCGGCGGAACGGGGCCTCGCCGACCAGTGGATGGACTGGCAGCAGACCACGCTGGCCCCGCCCATGACCACGGTCTTCTGGGGTCATGTCCGCACGCCGCCCGAGCGGCGGGACATGGCGGCGATCGGACAGGCGGCCAGGGACGCGGCGGCGGCCTGGGCCATCGTCGAAGGCCACCTTTCCCGCCATGAGTATCTGTCCGGCACGCGCTTCGGCATGGGCGACATTCCGGCGGGCGCCATGGCCTGGCGCTGGTTCCGCCTGCCGGTGGAGCGGCCCGCCATGCCCGCGCTCAGCCGCTGGTTCGACGCGCTCCAGCGCCGGCCCGGCTATCGCAAATGGGTGATGGTCGAGCTGACGTGATCAGAAACTGGCGCGGAGCGCGAGACGGAGGATGTGGGCGATGGAATTCTCGACCCTGCGGTCGCCGTCGTCGATCCACTGGAAGCGGTAGGCGGGAACGAGCTGGAGAAAGGGCGTGACGCTCACCGCAAAGCCGCCTTCGGAGACGATGGTGAAATGCTCGTCCCCGCCCTGCAGGCGCATGCCTTCCAGGCGCAGGTTGCGCGGCTCGACGATGGCCACGCCCATGCCGGCACCGAGATAGGGCGTGATGCGCGAGCGGTTGACGAAGTCGTAGAAGCCGTTGAGCGTCACCGTGAAGGCGTCGATGCCGCCGCGGAAATTGCCGCGCGTGCCGAGAAAGCGCACGCGGTCGGGGCGCACATCGGAATACTGGAAATCGACCGCGAAGCGCACCGTCTGGCCGAAACGATAGCCGATGGCGCCGCCGATCTGGTAGGTCGGTTCGTAATCGA
This sequence comes from Alphaproteobacteria bacterium, assembly GCA_026126165.1. Lineage (GTDB taxonomy): Bacteria > Pseudomonadota > Alphaproteobacteria > Ferrovibrionales > Ferrovibrionaceae > JAHCJQ01. The sequence continues at coordinate 20,156 of JAHCJR010000010.1, read as the reverse complement.
AGCGCGCCACTTCCTCGCCGCCGAGGCGAATACTTTGATCCTCCAGCAGCAGCGCGCCGGCGCCGATTTCGAGATAGGGGCCGGGATGGGGTTCGTCGGCACGGGCGTCAAGTCCGATGAGCCAAAGCCCGAGGCAGAGGACGAGGCGGAGAAGCGAAAGGGCGCGCATGATGGCGCAGAGTTTCCGCAAGCCCCCGGGAGCGGGCAAATCACAAGTCGGTCAGAGAGCCCCGCGCAGGCGCCGGCAGGCTCAGGCCGCCATCGGCCGATAGCCGGGCAGGGCCGAAAGCCGCTCGAGCCAGCGCCGCACCGCCGGGAACGACGCCAGGTCGAAGCCGCCTTCATGGGCGACGTGGGTATAAGCGTGCAGCGCAATGTCGGCGATGGTGCAGCGGCCGGCGGCAAACCAGTCGGCCGCCGCCAGATGCCGTTCCATCACGCCGAGCGCCGCCAGGCCGCGCGGCCGGCACTCCTCGAGCCGCGCGCGGTACTTCTCCGGCTCCTTCAGGATATGCAGCCAGTAGCGCGAGGTGGCGATATAGGGCTCGTGGCTGTACTGCTCGAAGAACATCCATTGCAGCACGCGCGCATGGTCCAGCCGGTCGGCGGGGAGGAAGGGCGTGCCCTCCGCCAGGTAATGCAGGATGGCGTTCGATTCGGCGAGATACTGGCCGGGGCCGATTTCGAGCACCGGCACCTTGCCGTTGGGGTTCATCGCCAGGAAGGCGGGCGTGCGGGTCGCGCCTTTCGTAACGTCGGTTTCCACCCACTCGTAGGGCTCGCCCAGCAGATCGAGCAACAGCCCGACCTTGTGGCAGTTGCCCGAGGCCCGCATGCCATGAACGCGATACATTGCCATCGGAGGTTCCCTGCTCCGCCTACTCCGCCGCCGCCACCGCGTCCGTGAGCGGCTCGCGGATGCGCGAAACCATCTCCTTCGGGCAGACCTGCCAGAAGCGGCCGCGCTGGCCTTCCCAGTCGGCGAGCAGCCCGGCGGCGAAGGCCGACTGTGTTTCGCGCACATGCTCCGCCACCAGATCGCGCAGCACGCCTTCCCAATGGCGGCTGGCAAGGCGCTGATAGACGACCGATTCGTCGTTGACATGGATCGGCAGCAGATCGTCCGGATCGTAGACGAAGGCCATGCCGCCCGTCATGCCGGCGGCAAAATTGTCGCCGACCGCGCCCAGGATCACCGCGATGCCGCCGGTCATGTATTCGCAGCCATTGGCGCCGCAACCTTCCACCACCACTTGCGCGCCGGAATTGCGCACCGCGAAGCGCTCGCCTGCCTGGCCGGCGGCGAACAGCTTGCCGCCGGTCGCGCCATAGAGGACGGTGTTGCCGATAATCGTGTTCTCGTTCGAGACCAGCCGGCTCGAGGGCATCGGGCGCACGACGATGGTGCCGCCCGAGAGGCCCTTGCCCACATAATCGTTGGCATCGCCGAAGACTTCGAGCTTGAGCCCCTGCACCGCGAAGGCGCCGAGCGACTGACCGGCCGAACCGCGCAGGCGCACCGTGACATGGCCGGGCAGAAGGCCGTCCATGCCGAACTTGCGCACCAGGTGCGAGGAGAGCCGCGTCCCGATCGCCCGGTGCGTGTTGCGGATGTTGTAGGCGAGCTGCATCTTCTCGCCGCGGCTGAACACCGCCTCGGCATCCTTGAGCATCTGGGCATCGAGCGTATCGGGAACCTCGTTGCGGCCCTGCAGGGTGCAGTAACGGGCGAACTCGCCCGCATCGGCCTGCGCCAGCAGCGGGTTGAGATCGAGATCGTCGAGATGCGCCGCGCCGCGGCTGACCTGCGCGAGCATGTCGGTGCGCCCGATCACCTCGTTCAGGCTGCGCACCCCAAGGGACGCCAGGATCTCGCGCACTTCCTCGGCGATGAAGCTGAAGAGATTGACCACCTTCTCCGGCGTGCCGGTGAACTTCTTGCGCAGCTCCTCGCGCTGCGTGCAGATGCCCACGGGACAGGTATTGGAATGGCACTGGCGCACCAGGATGCAGCCCATGGCAACCAGCGCCGCCGTGCCGACGCCATACTCCTCCGCCCCCATCATGGCGGCGATGACGATGTCGCGCCCGGTCTTGAGCCCGCCATCGGTCCTGAGCTTGACGCGGTGGCGCAGCTTGTTGAGCGTGAGGAGCTGGTTCACCTCCGTGAGGCCCATCTCCCAGGGTACGCCCGCATACTTGATCGAGGTCTGCGGGCTGGCGCCGGTGCCGCCCGAATGGCCGGAGACCAGGATGACGTCCGCCTTCGCCTTGGCGACGCCGGCGGCAATGGTGCCGATGCCGCTTTCCGCCACCAGCTTGACGCAGACCTGCGCCGTCGGGTTGATCTGCTTGAGATCGTAGATGAGCTGCGCCAGGTCCTCGATCGAGTAGATGTCATGGTGCGGCGGCGGCGAGATGAGCATGACGCCCGGCGTCGCATGGCGGAGGCGGGCGATCATCTCGGTCACCTTGAAGCCGGGCAACTGGCCGCCTTCGCCGGGCTTGGCGCCCTGCGCGATCTTGATCTCGAGTTCGCGGCAATTGTTCAGGTATTCGGCCGTCACGCCGAAGCGTCCGGAGGCTACCTGCTTGATTGCCGAGTTGGCGTTGTCGCCGTTCGGGCGCGGGCGGAAATTCTCGGCCGCCTCGCCGCCCTCGCCGGAATCGGATTTGGCGCCGATGCGGTTCATGGCGATGGTCAGCGTCTCGTGCGCCTCCGGCCCGAGCGCGCCGAGCGACATGCCGGGGGTCACGAACCGCTTGCGGATCTCCGTGATGCTCTCGACCTCGTCCACCGGAATGGCCGTATGCAGCGGCTTGAAGTCGAGCAGCTCGCGCAGCGCTACCGGCGGCAGCTCGCGCACCGCCTTGGAGTAGCGCTTGAAGGCGGAGTAGGAGCCGGACTCGACCGATTCCTGCAGCATGTGGATCAGCTGGCCCTCGAAGGCATGGGTCTCGCCGCCCCGGCGATAGCGGTAGAGCCCGCCCACGGGGAGCGCGATCGCCTGCTGGAGGAAGCCGCGCGCATGGATCTCGAGCGCCTTCTTCTGGATGCCGGCGAGGCCGATCCCCGAGATGCGCGAGGCCATGCCGGGAAAGAGGTCGGCGACGAGCGAGCGCGACAGTCCCACCGCCTCGAAATTGTAGCCGCCGCGATAGGAGGAGATGACGGAGATGCCCATCTTCGACATCACCTTGAGCAGCCCGTTATCGACCGCTTCCTTGAAGCGGGCGATGCAGTCCTTGAGCGGGGTGTCGCCGAACAGGCCGCGGCGATGGCGGTCGTGGATGCAGTCCTGCGCCAGGTAGGCGTTGACCGTGGTGGCGCCGACGCCGATCAGGACGGCGAAATGATGCACGTCCAGGCATTCGGCCGAGCGCACGTTGAGCGAGGTGAAGGTGCGCAGTCCGACCCGCACCAGATGCGAATGCACGCCGCCGGCCGCCAGGATCATCGGAATGCCGGCGCGCTCCGCTCCGACATGTTCGTCGGTCAGGATCAGGTGGGTACAGCCCTCGCGAACCGCGTCTTCCGCCTCGCGGCGGATGCGCTGGATCGCGTCCTTCAGCGCGTTCGGTCCGCCGGCCGGATCGAAACAGCAGTCGATCTCGCGTGCCGACTTGCCCATGCGCGCGCGCAATGTCGCGTAGGCGCCGTTGGTGAGGACCGGGCTTTCGAGCAGAATGATGCGCGTCTGGCTCGCATCCTCCTCCAGCACGTTGCCGAGATTGCCGAGCCGGGTCTTGAGGCTCATCACCCGCTTCTCGCGCAGGCTGTCGATCGGCGGATTGGTGACCTGGCTGAACTGCTGACGGAAGAAATGATGCAGGCCGCGATGCACGTCGGAGAGCACGGCGAGCGGGGTGTCGTCGCCCATGGAGCCGACCGCTTCCTTGGCGTCCTCGGCCATCGGATGGAGTATCAGCTCCATGTCCTCGAGCGTGAGCCCTGCCGCCACCTGCCGGCGGCGCAGTTCCTCGCGGCCGAAAAGCTCGGGCTCGGTCGCGTCCTCGACCAGCCGGTCGAATTCCAGGATCCCCTTGACCCAGTCCTGGTAGGGCCGCTCGCCGGCCAGCTTGTCCTTGATCTGCCGGTCGTCGTAGAAGCGGCCCTTCTTGAGGTCGACGGCGATCATCTGCCCCGGCCCGACGCGGCCCTTCTGGACGATGCGTTCCTCCGGCTGGGGCACCATCCCGGTCTCGGAGCCCACGATCAGCAGCCCGTCGTCGGTCATGGTGAAGCGCATCGGGCGCAGCCCGTTGCGATCCATTCCGGCCACCACCCAGCGGCCATCGGTCATGCAGAGGGCGGCCGGCCCGTCCCAGGGCTCCATCACCGAGTTGCAGTAGGCATAGAGCGCCTTGTGCGCCTCCGGCATGATCGGCTTGTTGGACCAGGTCTCGGGCACCAGCAGTGTCTTGACCATCGGCGCCGAGCGCCCGGCGCGCACCAGCACCTCGAACACCGCATCCAGCGCGGCCGAGTCGGAGGAACCCGATTGCACGATCGGCTTGATGTCCTCGCCGAACTCGCCGAACGCCTCCGAGGCCATCGGTATCTCGTGGCTCTTCATCCAGTTGACGTTGCCGCGCAAGGTGTTGATCTCGCCGTTATGGGCGAGCATGCGGAAGGGCTGCGCCAGGCGCCAGGTCGGAAAGGTGTTGGTGGAATAGCGCTGGTGATAGATGGCGAAATTGGAGACGAAGCGTTCGTCAAGCAGGTCCGGATAGAAGACGGAAAGCTGCTCGGCCAGGAACATGCCCTTGTAGATCACCGAGCGGCAGGAGAGCGAGCAGATATAGAAGTCGGAGATATGCGCATCCAGCACGCGCTTCTCGATGCGCCGGCGGATGATGAAGAGCGCCCGCTCGAAATCGCTGTCGGAAAGGCCCCGACGGTTCTCGATCAGCACCTGCTCGATCTCCGGGCGGGTGGCGTTCGCCTTCTCGCCGATGACCGAGACGTTGGTCGGCACCTGGCGCCAGCCGAAGATGCCGTGACCAAAATTGAGGATCTCGGTCTCGACGATGGTGCGGCAGGTCTCCTGCGCCGAGAGGTCGGTCTTGGGCAGGAAGACCATGCCGACCGCGAGCTTGCCCTCGCCCGGCTCGAAGCCGGTGGCGCGGATATGCGACTTGAAGAAGTCCTGCGGGATCTGCACATGCATGCCGGCGCCGTCGCCGGTCTTGCCGTCGGCATCGACGGCGCCGCGATGCCAGACCGCCTTGAGCGCGGCAATGCCGAGTTCGACCACCTGCCGGCGCGGCTTGCCGTCGATGGCGGCGATCATGCCGACGCCGCAGGCATCATGCTCGTGCGCCGGATCGTAGGCGCCGACCGCTTCCAGGCGGCTTGCGTCATTCCGGTATTCCGCGACGAAGCGCTCGCCATCCGTCATCCAGTCGCGCATGGCTTCATCTCCCCTTGCCATCGCCCTTACTCCGCCGCCGCCGGCACCGCGCGCGCGGCGCGGGCGGAAAGATAGGTGTGGATCGAAGCGGCGGCATCGCGGCCGTCGCGGATCGCCCAGACCACGAGACTCGCGCCGCGCACGATGTCACCGGCGGCGAAGACCCCCTCCAGGCTGGTCTCGAAACTCCGGAAGTCGGTCTTCAGCGTGCCCCAGCGGGTCACCGCCAAGCCAGGTTCGTCGAACAGCCGCGGCAGGTCTTCCGGATCGAAGCCCAGCGCCTTGATCACCAGATCGGCCGGCAGCCGGAAGTCGGAGCCCGGCACTTCCTGCGGCGCGCCGCGGCCGGAGGCGTCGTTGCCGACCAGGCGCATGCGCACCGCCTGCACCTCGCGGATGTGCCCGACGCCATGAAAAGCCTTCGGCGCGGCGAGCCAGATGAACTCCACGCCCTCTTCCTCGGCATGCTTCACCTCGCGCATCGAGCCCGGCATGTTGGCGCGGTCGCGCCGATAGAGGCACTTGACCGAGCGGGCACCCTGGCGGACGGCGGTGCGCACGCAGTCCATCGCCGTATCGCCGCCGCCGATCACCACCACGGCCTTGCCCTTCGCATCGAGCATGCCGTTCTCGAAGTCGGACACCGTGTCGCCGAGGCCCTTGCGGTTGGAGGCGGTGAGATAGGTCATGGCGGCGACCGCGTTCGGCAGGTCGTTGCCGGGCAACTCCGCCTCGCGCGCCTTGTAGACCCCGGTGGCGATCAGCAGCGCGTCGTGGCTGCGGCGCAGTTCGGCGAGCTTTGCGTCGCGGCCGACCTCGAAATTGGGCCGGTAGACGACGCCGGCCTCGGCCAGCAATGCGGTCCGCCGGGCCACCACGTCTTTCTCCAGCTTGAAATTGGGGATGCCATAGATCATCAGGCCGCCCATCCGGTCATAGCGGTCGTAGACCGTGACCTGGTAGCCCAGCGCGCGAAGTTCCTCGGCCGCGGTCAGGCCGGCCGGGCCGGCGCCGACGATGCCGACTGACTGCGCCAGCTCGCGGAGCGGGCGGCGCGGCTTGACCCAGCCGCTCTGCCAGGCGGTTTCGGTGATGTATTTCTCCACCGAGCCGATGGTGACCGCGTCGAAGCCCTTCTCGATGACGCAATTGCCCTCGCAGAGGCGGTCCTGGGGGCAGATGCGGCCGCAGATCTCGGGCAGGTTGTTGGTGGCCTGCGCCAGCTCGTAAGCCTCCTCGATCCGCCCTTCGGCGGTCAGGCGCAGCCAGTCCGGAATATTGTTCCCGAGCGGGCAATGGATCTGGCAGAAGGGCACGCCGCATTGCGAGCAGCGCGCCGCCTGTTCCGCCGCCCGCTCGCGCTGGAACTCGGCATAGATCTCGTCGAAGTCGTGGCGGCGTTCGGTCGCCGCCCGCTTGTCGGGCATGCGCTGCGGCACCGAGATGAACTTCAACATTCTTTCCGCCATGTGCACGTTCCCCGCAATTTCCTGAGGCCCGAACGGGCCGTCAGGCAAGTTCCGATGCCGGAGCGCGCCATCTCTACGCCAGAGTTACGCAGAAATCCAGGGAAAAATCAAAAATAGGACATAATTATTGTCTAAATTTTATCGTCCGCAGCCCTGTGGATAACTCACGATGGCGGGACGGCTGCGGGAACATGAAAATTGGTTCCGATTCGGTCCTTTCCCGCCCGGCCAGTTCATGGCGGCCGAAAGCCCCTTCCCCCGGGGCTAGGTGCCGGGACGAAAAACCTCAGTTTCCTGCGGGGTTCGCGGCGACGCCGGCGCGGCGATAGCGCGCCAGGATCGACGGGGCGTGGACCTCGAGAGGCGTCGGCGCGATGGCGAGGTCGGCAAGGCCGGGCGCGCCCGCCGCCGGCAGGTTGTCATGCCGGAGCAACTCGACCTGGTCGCGGGTCAGCGGGGGCACCGGCAGCAGCTCCAGGAAGAGCGCCTGCATTCCTGCGATGGCGAAGGGAATGGGCAGCAGCGCCCGGCGACGTCCGGTCTCGCGCAGCACCAGCGCCATCAGCTCGCGAAAACTGTAGACGCGCGGGCCGCCCAGTTCGTAGGTCCGGCCGGCGGCGGCATCGTCCGCCAGGGCGCGCGCGATGGCGGCGGCGACATCGCCGACATAGACCGGCTGGAAGCGCGTGGCGCCGCCGCCGATCAGGGGCAGGAACGGCGAAATGCGCGCCATGGCGCCGAAGCGATTGAGGAACCCGTCCTCGGCGCCGAAAATCACCGAGGGACGCAGGATCGTCGCGTCCGGAAATTCCCGCCGCACCGCGGCTTCGCCCATCGCCTTGCTGCGCGCATAGAGCGATGCCGAATGTTCGTCCGCCCCGATCGCGGAGACATGGACCAGCCGGCGGGCGCCGGCCGCGCGCGCCGCCCTCGCCACCAGTTCCGCGCCACGGGCCTGCACCGCGGCGAAGCGCTGCGCGCCGCTCTCGTAAAGGATGCCAACCAGGTTGACCACGGCGTCCGCGCCGGCCACGGCGGCGGCGACCGAGGGTTCGACCCTGAGGTTGGCCTGGGTCAGGGTGATCTGGCCGACATCGCCCATGGGCTTGAGAAACAGCCCCTCGTCGGGCCGTCGCACCGCGACGCGCACGCGCCAGCCCGCCTCGGCCAGTTGCTTCACGGCATAGCGACCGACGAAGCCCGAGCCGCCGAAGACCGTGACCAGTCCGCGCTGCATTGCCGCCCGCTCCCTCCGTGACCGATGGCCGCGCACTATAGCCAATGCCCCCGCCGCTCCAAACAGAATTCACCGCCCGGGCGGCGGCGCCAGCGGCGGGGAAGCTGGCGCCCTTGACAGTATCGCGGCGGGGCGATAATGACTGCCGCCTTCGAGCCCAGGTGGCGGAATTGGTAGACGCGCTAGCTTCAGGTGCTAGTGGCCTAACGGTCGTGGAAGTTCGAGTCTTCTCCTGGGCACCATCCACCTCGCGGACGCACGGCCTGCCCGGTGCCGGCTTCCGGCGCCGCGCCGGCCTGGAGTGCCGCGTCCATGGCGATCCATCTGCATAAGGGCGACCTGCCGGCGGGCCTCGAATTCGGCGCCAGCGTCGCCGTCGATACGGAGACGATGGGTCTTAGGCCCCATCGCGACCGGCTGTGCCTGGTCCAGCTTTCCGCCGGCGATGGCGATTGCCACCTCGTGCAGATTCCGCAAGGAACGGCCGAGGCGCCGCGCCTGGCAAACCTGCTCACCGACCCGGCGGTCACCAAGATCTTCCATTTCGCCCGCTTCGATCTCGCCGTCCTGAAAGCCCGTCTCGGCATTGCCTGCGCGCCGGTCTACTGCACCAAGATCGCCTCGCGGCTGACCCGCACCTTCACCGACCGGCACGGCCTCAAGGATCTCTGCAAGGACCTGCTCGGCATCGAACTCTCCAAGCAGCAGCAATCCTCCGACTGGGGCGCCCCGATGCTGAGCCAGGCCCAGCTCGAATATGCCGCAGCCGACGTCCTCTACCTGCACAGGATCGTGGCGATCCTGGACGAGATGCTGGCGCGCGAGGGGCGCCAGGGACTGGCCGCCGCCTGCTTCCAGTTCCTCCCCGCGCGGGCCGAACTCGACCTGGCAGGCTGGGAGGAGGCCGACATTTTCGCCCACTGAGGCGGACTAACCAGCGATGGGAACAGCAGAATTCCGGCGCGGCCGGGATCATTAATTGCTTTTTTGCCTTTCGCTTTCCATAATTGGCACGAATTTTGTAGAGCGGCGCCCGCAGGGGAAACGGGCGGCGCATTTCCCGCATGGACCGACCGATGAACGCAACGCCCCTGCCGAAAGACCAGCAAGAGACCGGGACCGAGAGCGCCGCGCTGCGCGCCGGCCGTCGCGCGCTTGCCATCGAGGCTGCCGGACTGGAAGCGCTGGCCCGCGCGCTGGACGGCGCCTTCGAGCAGGCGGTCGAGGCGCTGGCCGGCACCCGGGGCCGGGTCGTGGTTTCCGGCATGGGCAAGAGCGGCCACGTCGCGCGCAAGATCGCCGCCACCCTCGCCTCCACCGGCAAGCCCGCCTTCTTCGTGCATCCGGCCGAGGCGAGCCACGGCGATCTCGGCATGATCGCCACCGGCGATGCGGTGATCTGCCTCTCCTTTTCCGGCGATACCGCGGAGCTGGCCGACATCGTCAATTACTGCAAGCGCTTCACCATTCCGTTGATCGGCGTCGTCGGCCGCGCCGAATCGGCGCTCGGGCGCGCCGCCGACATCGTGCTGCTGCTTCCCGCCGCGACCGAGGCCTGCCCGATGGGCCTCGCGCCCACCACATCGACCACGATGATGCTGGCGCTTGGCGATGCGCTGGCGGTGGCGCTGCTCGAGCGGCAGGGCTTCTCGCGCGACCAGTTCCGTATCTTCCATCCCGGCGGCAAGCTCGGCCAGCGGCTGATCCGGGTTGGCGATATCATGCACGATGCAAGCGCGGTGCCGCTGGTCGTGCCCGATGCGGCCATGACCGATGCCATCCTGGTCATGACGCAGAAGAGCTTTGGCTGCGTCGGCGTGGTGGACGAGGCTGGCCGTCTCGCCGGCATCATCACCGACGGCGATCTGCGCCGGCACATGGGCGAACGGCTGCTCATGCGCCTCGCCGGCGACGTCATGACGCGGCATCCGCAAACGATCGGCCCCGACGCGCTGGCGCAGGAGGCGCTGGCCAGGATGAACGGCCGCAACATCACCAGCCTGTTCGTCACCGACCGCGATGGCCGTCCCGTCGGCATCCTGCACATTCACGATTGCCTGCGCGCCGGCGTGGCATGATCCATGGACGGCCCGGGGCGCCATAGCGGAACAGGGGAAAGCCCGCCGGCAAGGGCCGGATGGCTCGGGCACGGCGGCGCGCGCCGCGTCGACGCGGCGGCGACGCGACGCAATCCGCTCATCGGCTGGGCCCGCATCGGCCTGCCGGTGCTGGCAGTCCTGCTCACCCTCGCGCTCTTCGCCTGGCCCTACCTGTCGCCGAAACAGGATCTCACCATCCGCTTCGAGGAGAGCGCCCCGACCGACGATCACGCGCGCATGGTCAATCCGCGCTTCACCGGCAACGACGAACGCAACCACGATTTTCTCATCACCGCCGACACCGCGGTGCAGGAGGCGCGCGGTTCCGACCGCGTCCTGCTCCAGGGGCTCAAGGCCGAACTGGTCGGCCGTGGCGGCGAATGGTATGCCCTCGCCTCGCGCAACGGCATCTACGACGAGAAGCGCCAGCACCTGACGGTGGATGGCGGTTTCAGCCTCTATAGCGACCGCGGGCACGAGGTGCATGGCGAGGCCGCCGAGGCCAATCTGCGCGAGAGCTGGGTCGGCAGCGAGCTGCCGGTGCGCGGCCAGGGGCCGGAGGGACAGATCTTCGCCAACGGTTTCCGCACCGAGGAACGCGGCAACGTCCTGCATTTCCTCAATGGCGTCCGGGTCATCATCTACCAGAACAAGGAAGGCTGAACCATGCTTCGCGCCGCGCGCCCGCTTGCCCTCGTCGCCCTGCTGGCGCTGCCCTCCCTCGCCACGGCGCCCGGCGTGGCGGCACGTTCGGGCGGCATCGGCGGTGCCGACGATCGCGACAAGCCGGTCGAGATCACCGCCGACAGCCTGGAGGTGCAACGCGACCGCCAGACGGCGATCTTCCGCGGCAACGTGCAGGCGGTGCAGGGCTCGACGCGCATGCGCGCCGATTCCATGGTCGTCTATTACCGCGATCGCGCGCAGCAGGACGCCGCCCGCCAGCAGGCGGAACAGCGCGGCGAGGAGATCCGGGGCGGACGCATCGCGCGCATCGACGCCTTCGGCAAGGTGTTCATATCCTCCGAAGGCGAGACCGCACAGGGCGACAAGATGGTCTACGATCTCGACCGTCGCATTCTGTCCGGCGAGGGCCGGGTGGTGCTCACGCGCGAGAGCGACGTCCTCAACTGCGCCCGACTGACCATCAACCTCGAGACCAGGCAGAATGTCTGCGAGAGCGCGCCGGGCGGGCGCGTGCAGGGCATCTTCAATGTCGGGCGCGAGAAACCGGGCGCGACCAACTGAGGCCGGCTCCACCTGATTCAGGAATCATTCACCATTCCTCAACGACTTGATGGGAAACAGGACAGCGTGAACGACATCGCCGCACAACCGCGCGAGGGAACAGGACAGGACGCCGCCATGCAGGGCCTCGCCGCGCACCATATCGGCAAGCGCTTCAAGAGCCGGCCGATCCTGCGCGATGTCAGCCTGTCGCTGCAGCGCGGCGAGGCGGTCGGCCTGCTCGGGCCGAACGGCGCCGGCAAGACCACCTGCTTCTACATCATCACCGGGCTCATTCCCGCCGACCAGGGCACGATCACGCTGGACGGCCACGACATCACCGCGCTGCCCATGTACCGGCGCGCGCGCCTCGGCATCGGCTACCTGCCACAGGAAGCGTCGATCTTCCGCGGCCTGAATGTCGAGCAGAACATCATGGCCGTGCTCGAAATCAGCGAATCTTCACGCGAGAAGCGGCGCGACATGCTGGAGGACCTGCTGCGGGAATTCTCGATCGCCCATCTCCGGCGCAGCCCCTCGGTCGCGCTTTCCGGCGGCGAGCGCCGGCGCCTGGAGATCGCGCGCGCGCTCGCCTCGCAGCCGACCTTCATCCTGCTCGACGAGCCGCTGGCGGGCATCGACCCGATCGCGGTTGGCGAGATCCGCGATCTCGTCTTCCATCTCAAGGACCGCGGCATCGGCGTGCTGATCACCGAGCACAATGTGCGCGAGACGCTGGGCCTGATCGATCGGGCCTACATCCTGCACGAGGGTCACGTGCTGATGGAGGGCACGCCCGAGGAGATCGTCGCCCACGAGGATGTTCGCCGGGTCTATCTCGGCGAGCGTTTCAGCCTCTAGGGCCGGCGCGGAGGTCGCGGCGTGGCGCTCACCCCCAGACTGGACATCCGCCAGTCCCAGACGCTGGTGATGACGCCGCAATTGCAGCAGGCGATCAAGCTCCTGCAGATGTCCAACCTGGAGCTCACTGCCTACATCGAACAGGAGATCGAGAAGAACCCGCTGCTCGAGCGTTCCGACGGCGAGATTCGCGAAGAGGCCCCGCGCGCCGGCGCCGAGGAGCGCCAGCCCGCCGGCGACGAGGAGCCGGAACCCCGGCCGCTCAACGGCGAGATCGCAAGCGGCACCGTCACTGCCGAAGGTCTCGATACCGATTACGAGAACATCTATGCCGAGGACTCCGCCGCCGACCGCGCGCAGGATTTCGTCGGCCCCAGCGAGAGCTATATCCGTGGCAGCGGCGGCAACAGCAGTTTCGACGACGGCGAGTTCGGCCTGGAGCAGACACTGGCGGAGGGCGAGACCCTGCAGCAGCATCTCCTCCAGCAGCTCCCGCTCGAGATCGCCGATCCGACCGGACGGCTGATCGGCCAGCAGCTCATCGGCCTGCTCGACGAGGCGGGCTATCTGCCCGCCGACGCGCTGGACGACGTGACCCAGCGCATGGGCGCGCCGCGCGAACAGGTCGAGCAGGTGCTGGAGAAGCTGCAGGGTTTCGATCCCGTCGGCGTGTTCGCCCGCGACCTCACCGAATGCCTACGCCTGCAGCTCCGCGAGCGCGACCGCCTCGACCCGGCCATGCAGGCACTCCTCGAGAATCTCGAACTGGTGGCACGGCGCGACATCGCCGGGCTCTGCCGGGCCTGCGGGGTGGACCAGGAGGACGTGGTCGACATGATCGCCGAGATCCGCGCGCTCAACCCCAAACCCGGCCTCGCCTTCGGAAGCGAGGTGGCGCAGACCCTGGTGCCGGATGTCTATGTCCGGCAGAATCCGGAAGGCGGCTGGATCGTCGAGCTCAACAGCGAGACGCTGCCGCGCGTGCTGGTCAACCGGCGCTATCTGGCGAAGATCGCCGGCGGGGCGCGGAGCAAGGACGACAAGGCCTATCTGTCGGATTGCCTCAACACGGCGAACTGGCTGGTCAAGTCGCTCGACCAGCGCGCCAACACGATCCTCAAGGTAGCGACCGAACTGGTGCGCCAGCAGGACGGCTTCTTCGCCCATGGCGTGCAGCATCTGCGGCCGCTTAACCTGCGTTCGATCGCGGAGGCAATCAGCATGCACGAGAGCACGGTGAGCCGCGTCACCTCGAACAAGTACATTGCGACCACGCGCGGCGTCTACGAGATGAAGTACTTCTTCACCTCCGCCATCGCCTCGGCCGATGGCGGCGAGGCGCATTCGGCGGAAGCGGTGCGCCAGCGCATCCGCGAGCTGATCGATGCCGAGGAGCCGAACAATGTCCTATCGGACGACCGGATCGTCGAGATCCTGCATGGCCAGGGCATCGACATCGCCCGCCGGACCGTGGCGAAATACCGCGAAAGTCTGCGGATTTCCTCATCCGTCCAGCGGCGGCGCATGAAACAGGCGCAAGGCTGAGTAACGCGCCGGTTGAGCACTGGTCCGGAGACCATACGGCGCGGTTGACATGCCGGGGGGCCTTCAATATGGTCCCGGCTTCCGCGCGACCGGTTTAGGATAGAACCGTTTCCGACGAGCTCGATTGACCCGCTGTCTGGAACCCCGGAAGACCTTAGAGGAATGCTTCTGCAAGTCACTGGAAAGCAGATCGACGTCGGCGATGCGTTGCGCGGCCATGTCGATCAACAGATCAAGGCCGTGGTCGAAAAGTATTTCGACCGCGCCATCGATGGAACCGTCGTCTTCTCGCGGCAGGGCAACTTCTTCCGTTGCGACTGCTCGGTGCATTTCGGCGCCGGCCTGGAGTCGCAGGCCCAGGGCGAGGCGGCGGAGATCTATGCTTCCTTCGACCAGGCGCTCGAGCGGCTGGAGAAGCGCCTGCGCCGCTACAAGCGCCGCCTGCGCGATCATCACGCGAAAGCGCGGTCGGAGCGGCTGGAAATCTCCCCTGCGCGCGCCTACGTCCTGGCCGGTGCCGGCGAGGAAGCCGAGGAACCGCGGGAACTGAACCCGATCGTCGTGGCTGAAACCAAGACGGAAATCTCCACCCTGACCGTCGGCGAGGCGGTCATGCGTCTCGACCTGGGCGAACAGCCTGCCCTCATCTTCCGCAACAGCGCCCATGGAGGCCTGAATGTGGTCTATCGGCGCACGGACGGGAATATCGGCTGGATCGACCCGCAGGGCTCGAGCCGCTGAGCGAGAAAGCCTGAGCATCATGGAAATCAGCGAGTTGCTGGCGCCCGATGGCGTCATCGCGAATCTCAAAGTCACCAGCAAGAAGCAGGCGCTGCGCGAGCTGGCGCAGCGGGCCGCCCGGATCACCGGCCTGCCGGAGCGGGCGATCTTCGACACGCTGCTTGAACGCGAGCGCCTCGGCACCACCGGCGTGGGGCATGGCATCGCCATTCCGCATGGCAAGCTGCCGGGCCTCACGCGGCTGCACGGTCTCTTCGCGCGGCTGGAACAGCCGGTGGATTTCGATTCGATCGACGAGATCCCCGTCGACCTGATCTTCGTCCTGCTCGCGCCCGAGGGCGCGGGTGCCGATCATCTCAAGGCGCTGGCCCGGGTTTCGCGGCTGCTGCGCGACCGCGGCATTTGCGAGAAGATGCGCGGCACCGACAATCCCGACGCGCTGTTCGCGCTGCTCACCGAGCCCGCCGCCTCCAACGCCGCCTGATACCGGCCCGCCTGATAGCGACCTGGGGACCGAACGGCCGATTGCCTCCCTCGGCGGCACGGCGCATTCTTTCAGCCGTGATGCGCCATTTTCCCGTTCTCGCCTTGCTATTCGCCGCGCTGGCTGGCGCGGCGGAAGCGGATATCCGCCTGGACGCACCGGTCGACTGTACCGAGACCAGGCTCTGCTACGTGCAGAATTTCGTCGACCGCGATCCGGGCCCGGGCTTCCTCGACCATCGCTGCGGGCTGCTCGGCTATGACGGCCATACCGGAACCGATATCGCCGTGGCGAACGGCAAGGAAATGCACCGCGGCGTCCCCGTGCTCGCCGCGGCGGCCGGGCGGGTACGGGCGGTGCGCGACGGCATGACGGATGTGCATATGCGCGAGGCCGATCCGGCAAGCCTGAAGGACCGCGCGCTCGGCAACGCCGTCATCCTCGATCATGGCAATGGCTGGCAGACCCGGTATGGACACCTGCGACGGGGCTCGGTGCGCGTTCGCCCGGGCGAGGCGGTCGCCGCCGGCAGCGTCCTGGGCGAGATCGGGCTTTCGGGGCGCACCGAATTCCCGCATCTGCATTTCGAGGTTCGCCTGGGCGAGCAGGTGATCGACCCGTATCTCGGGGCCGATGCGCCGGCCGGCTGTGGCGTGCCCGGCCGGCCGCTCTGGTCGGCGCGCGCCGGCGCGCTGCTCGCCTACCGGCCCGCCGGCATCGTCGATGCGGGCTTCGCCGGCGAGGCGCCGGTCAAGGAGAAGGCCGAGGCCGGCCTCTATGACGGGATCGTTCTGGAGGGCGATGCCAGGGTGCTTACCTTCTGGTATCGCGCCTGGGGCATCGGGCCGGAGGATCGGCGGCGGATGCGCCTGATCGGACCCTCGGGCGAGATCCTGGCCGAGAGCGCGGGGCAAAGGGTCGACCGCCACAAGGCGCAGTGGTTCGAGTATGCCGGCATCAGCCGGAGAAGCGGCGCGCTTGCGCCCGGCACCTACCGCGGCGAAATCCGCATCGAGCGCCGCGCCGCCGATGGCTCGCCGGAAGTGATCGAACTCTCGCGCAGCATCGAGCGGCGCTGACGCGCCGTGCCGGGTCAGTTCACGTAGACCGGGCTCAGATCGTGCTGGCGCGCGGCGATGAATGCCAGTTCCCGGTCGTCCACCAGGCCGACCTGCTGACCGTTCGCGGCGAAGATGCCCCAGCCCTTGCCGCCCTCGACCACGATCTCGCGCACATAGGCGAGACTGGGCGCGCCCAGCATGGCGAACTGCTCGGGACTGATGAAACGCAAACCTTCGAGGCGAGTGTTCTGGTACATGACGCTACTCCTTCCGCTTCGCGGCACGGCGGCTGGCGCCGCGTCCACCGCCTTCAGGCGCTCCGCCGGGGCGCCTGGCCCTCCACCGGACCGGACCTCCCGGCCTTGCCGATCTTCACGGTCCGCACCACCGATTCCGGCTGCGGGCGTTTCAGCTCGACATGGAGCAGGCCGTTGTCGAGATCCGCACCGACCACCTCGATCCCTTCCGCCAGCACGAAACTGCGCTGGAACTGCCGGGCGGCGATGCCCCGATGCAGGTAGGTCCGCTCCGTCTCGTCCTGCTGCTTGCCGCGAATCACCAGCTGGTTGTCCTCCACGGTGATCGAAAGATCGTCCTCGCGGAAACCGGCGATCGCCAGGGTGATGCGGAGCCGATCCTCGGCAAGCTGCTCGATATTGTACGGTGGATAGCCGTCGCTGGACGTCTTGGCGACGCGGTCGAGCATGCGCTCGACATGGTCGAAACCGAGCAGAAGCGGGCTGTTGAACAGGGAAATCCGGCTCATCCTGAAATCTCCTCCATCGAGCGAGCGAACGCCGGACGTCCGGTGCGAGAATTCCGACCCGTTAGCGGCGCCGTTTCGGGAGAAGCCCGAAAGGCACCTCTCCCGGCTCTTTAGGTAAGCATGGAAAGCCTGCCGTTCAAGATTGCCGAGGCGCCGCGGACGAGGCAGGATGCGCGGCGGAAAACTGATCACTGTCAGTGAGTTGCATCGGGCGGGGAGCATACGGATGGCGGAGGGGCGGAGGGAAACGGTGATCGGCGTGATCGGCGCGGGCGCGATGGGGCGGGGCATCGTCCAGGTGGCGGCGCAGGGTGGCATGCGGGTCCTTTTGCATGACGCCGCGCCGGGCGCCGCCGAGAAGGGCCGCGAGCAGGTCTGCGCCATGATCGACCGCACGGCGGAGAAGGGCCGGATCGACCCGGCCGAGGCCGCTTCCATCAAGGCACGGATCGAGATCGTGGATGCCATCGCCGGGCTGGCGCCGGCGGAGCTGGTGGTGGAAGCGGTGGTCGAGAACCTGGAAGTGAAGCGCCAGGTCTTCCGCGCGGTCGAAGAGGCGGTGGCGGATGGCGCCATCATCGCCTCCAACACCTCGTCCATTCCGATCGCGACCATTGCCGCCGCATGCCGGGTCCGCGAGCGCGTTGCCGGACTGCATTTCTTCAACCCGGTGCCGCTCATGCCGCTGGTCGAGGTGATCCGCGCGCCGGCCACCTCGGAGCAGGTGGTGCAAGCACTGATCGGCTATGGCAAGCGGATGGGCCGCGTGCCGGTGGCGGTGAAGGACAGCCCGGGCTTCCTGGTCAATCTGGGCGGCCGCGCCTTCACCACCGAGGGACTGCGGATCCATTCCGAGGGTGTCGCGGCGCCGCACGAGATCGACGCCATCATGCGCGATGCCGGCGGCTTCCGCATGGGCCCGTTCGAGCTGATGGACCTGACCGGCATCGACGTCAATTTTCCGGTCAGCCAGATCATCTATAGCGGCTATTTCCATGATCGCCGCCTGGCCACGATGCCGGTTCATCAGGCGATGATGGAGGCAGGTCGCTATGGCCGCAAGACGCGCCAGGGCTGGTATGCCTACGACGAAAACGGCAACAAGCAGGCGCCCGATCCGGACGCAGGGAGCGATGCGGCGCCGGCGCCGGCGCTGCGCCTGATCGAACCGGACGGACGGCTGGTGGAACTGGCGAGCCGGAGCGGCGCCGACATCCTGGAAAGCGACGATGGGGTGAGCCCGTTGCTCGCGGCACCCCTCGGCGAGGATGCATCGAGCCTCGCCGCGCGCATGAAACTCGATCCCGCGCGGCTCGTTGCCGTCGATCTGACCGGCAACCATGCGAAACGGCTGACCATGATGACGCCACCCGGCGGCGATGCGCGGATCGCCGAGGCGACGCTCGCCCGGTTGCGCCTGGCCGGCCAGCCAGTGACCCGCATCAAGGATTCGCCGGGCTTCGTGCTCCAGCGCATCCGGGCCATGATCGCCAATCTCGGCGCGGAAATGGCGCAGATCGGCATCGCCAGCCCGGCCGATATCGATACCGCCATGAAGCTCGGGCTCAACTATCCCCAGGGCCCGCTCGAGATGGCGGAGGCCATGGGCCGTCGCGAAACCCTGCAGATCATGCAGCGCCTGCAGGACATCACCGGCGACGACCGATACCGGCCCAGCCTCTGGCTGCGCCGGCGCGCGCTGCTCGAGCTGCCCATGCACGTCCCGGGCTGACCTGACAGAACGAAGAGGATTTCCATGCCCCCCTTGCGCATCCTTGCCCTCTGCCTCGCCGCCATCGCCTCGCCCCTCCTCGCCACTCCGGCGGCCCAGGCGCAGACGGGCCTCGTCACCAGCCCGAGCGGCCTCAGCTATCAGGACGACGCGCCGGGCGAGGGCCGCGTCGCGCGGGCGGGCGATATCTGCGTCATGCACTATACCGGATGGCTCTACGAAAACGGCCAGAAGACCCGCAAATTCGACAGCTCGCGGGACCGCAACCAGCCCTTCGAGTTTCCGCTCGGCGCCGGACGCGTGATCCGCGGTTGGGACGAGGGAATCGTCGGCATGAAGGAGGGCGGGCGGCGCACGCTGATCATTCCGGCCGCGCTCGGCTATGGCTCGCGCGGGGCGGGCGGGGTGATACCGCCCAATGCCACCTTGCTCTTCGAGGTGGAACTGCTGCGCATCCGCTGAACCGGCGCCGAAAATGCGAAGGCCCGGCAGGCGATGCCGGGCCTTCGGAAACTGGTGGAGCCAGGCGGAATCGAACCGCCGACCTCTTGAATGCCATTCAAGCGCTCTCCCATCTGAGCTATGGCCCCGCGGCCAGCGGACCGGGCCGGTCCGTGGCGATGGAATGTCGCGGTCGCAGCGGGCCACCTCGGGCCCGAACGCGGGAGGGGAAGCTATTGCTCCCCGCAGCCCGTTTCAAGGACAAAATTTCGCCCCGGCGCAGCCCTTAACGCTCGCCGAGCGGCTCCTCGTCATCGCCGGTCTCGATGACCTCGGCCACATCGTCCTCGTCCTCGCCCAGCTCCGAGGCATCCTCGATGAAGGCCTCGTCCTCCTCCACGTCGTCGGCTACCTCCACGTCGTCGGCCACCGGCACGGGCTTCTTCACCTTCACCGGCGCCGGCTTCTCCTCGGGTCGGCCGCGCTTGGGCTTGAGAAGCTGCTCGGGGTGATGCTCCGCGCCGCATTTGGGGCAGACGATCGGAGACTTGTTGAGATCGTAGAACGCAGCGCCACAACTGAGGCAGCGACGCTTGTGGCCCCACTCCGGTTTCGCCATCGTAACCTCTAGAAAGCCGTGTCTTTTGAGCGCTTGCAGCCGGACTTGCCGGCGAAAGAGCGCCCCCAATGCCATGGCGTGGGCGATCTGTCAAACCCAGAAACGGCACCTCCGGCAGTCGGGGACTGGCCTGCCCGGGACCAGCATGTTAGAGACTGCGCCCGACACAGCGAACCAATCGGCCAAGCCCTTGCACGATGCAGAGACAATAGCAGAGCCGCTCCGCTCCGAACCTGCCGGGCGGCTGGCCGGCGCCACACAGCCGCCCGGCGACAAGTCGATCTCGCACCGCGCGCTGATGTTCGGCGCGCTGGCGCTGGGCGAGACGCGAATCGAGGGCCTTCTGGAGGGCGAGGACGTGCTGCGCACAGCGGCGGCGCTGCGTGCGCTTGGCGCCGAGGTCACGCGGGACGGGTCCGGCCTCTGGCGCGTCGTCGGCCGCGGCACCGGCGGCCTTTGC
>JAHCJR010000001.1 GCA_026126165.1 Alphaproteobacteria bacterium | reverse complement strand
ATCGGTTCGGTGCCCTTTCTCGCCCGCCGCTACGGGCTGCGGGTGACCGCCGGCGCCTGGATCGACGGGCGTATGGAACGCAACGAAAGGGAGATCGCCGCCGTCATCGCCCAGGCGCGCGAGTTCCGTAACGTGAGCCGCATCCTGATCGGCAACGAGGCGGTGCTGCGCGCCGATGTCACGGTGGAGGAACTGGTCACTTACATCCGCCGGGTGCGCACCCAGGTGCGGGTGCCGGTTTCGACCGCGGAGCCCTGGCATGTCTGGCTCGCCCATCCCGAACTTGGCCGCGAGGTGGATTTCATCGCGATCCACGTGCTGCCCTACTGGGAAGGCATCCCCGCCGACAAGGCGGTGGAATATGCCTTCCAGCGCTACCAGCAGGTCAAGGACGCGTTTCCGACCAAGCCGGTGGTGATCACCGAATTCGGCTGGCCGTCCGAAGGCCGCATGCGGCGCGATGCCGCGCCGAGCACGGCCAACCAGGGTGTGGTGCTGCGCGGCTTCCTGAACGAGGCCAACCGCCGCGGCCTCGACTATTACGTCATGGAAGCCTTCGACCAGCCCTGGAAGCGCAATATCGAGGGCAGCGTCGGCGGCTACTGGGGCATATGGGACGCGGCGCGCAATCCGAAGTTCCCGCTCGAGGGTCCGGTGATGAGCGTGCCGCACTGGCATCTGCTCGCCCTGATCGCCTCGGCCGTCGCCTTCCTGCCGATGGTCTGGTTTCTTTATCGCTGGAGCGATCTCAAGCCGACCGGGCGCATCTTCTTCGCCGGCCTGATCCAGATTTGCGCCTCGGTCCTGGTCTGGACCGGCTATGTGGGCGCCAGCCAGTATTTCAGCTTCGGCACCGGCCTGATGTGGGCCGTGCTGGTGCCGCTTCTCGTCATGCTGCTGGTCATGCTGCTGGCCGAAGGGCTCGAGGTCGCCGAGGTGATCTGGTCGCGGCGCTTCCGCCGCCGCTTCCTGCCGTTCGTCGGCGCGCCCGAAGGGCGCCTGCCCAAGGTCTCGCTGCACCTGCCGATCTGCAACGAACCGCCGCAGATGGTCATGCAGACGCTCGATTCGCTGGCCGCGCTCGACTATCCCGACTTCGAGGTCATCGTCATCGACAACAACACCAAGGACCCGAATGTCTGGCGCCCGGTCGAAGCCTACTGCGAGCAGCTCGGGCCGCGCTTCCGCTTCTTCCATGAAGACGTGATGAAGGGCTTCAAGGCAGGGGCCCTCAACTTCGCGCTGGCGCGCACCGCGCCGGATGCCGAGGTGATCGGGGTGATCGACAGCGACTATGTGGTGAGCCCCGACTGGCTGCGCTCGCTCGTGCCCTATTTCGACAATCCCTCGGTCGGCTTCGTCCAGGCGCCGCAGGATCATCGCGACTGGCACGGCAACGCCTTCAAGGAGATGATCAACTGGGAATATGCCGGCTTCTTCAATATCGGCATGGTCCAGCGCAACGAGCGCGACGCGATCATCCAGCACGGCACGATGACGCTGATCCGCCGCGCCGCCCTGGCGCAGGTCGATGGCTGGGCGGAATGGTGCATCTGCGAGGATGCCGAGCTTGGGCTGCGGCTGCTGGTGGAAGGCTATCAGTCCGTCTATGTCAACAAGCGCTTCGGCCACGGCCTGACGCCGGACAGTTTCCTCGGCTACAAGAAACAGCGCTTCCGCTGGGCCTATGGCGCGGTGCAGATCCTCAAGCGGCACTGGCGCGAGATGCTGCCCGGACCCGGCCGCCGTCTAAACTGGGCGCAGCGCTACCATTTCGTCGCCGGCTGGATGCCCTGGTTTGCCGACGCGATCGGCGTCGCCTTCTCGGTGGCAGCAGTCTTCTGGACCATCGGCGTGCTGGCGCTGCCGCAGTATTTCGAGTTTCCGCTGACGCTCTTCCTGGTGCCGACCATCGGCGTGTTTGCCATCAAGGTGCTGCAGTTCCTCTGGCTCTACAAGGCGCGGGTCGACTGCACGTTCCGCCAGCGCCTCGGCGCGGGCATTGCCGGCCTCTCGCTCACCTATACGGTCGGCAAGGCGATGATCTACGGCATCTTCACCTCGAAGCTGCCCTTCATGCGCACGCCCAAATGCGAGGACCAGCCCGCGGCGGTGCAGGCGATCCTGATGGCGTGGGAGGAGATCCTGCTCGGCATCCTGCTCTGGCTGTCGGCGTTTTCCGTCTGGCGGGTCTATTCCTATGACGATCCGGAAGCGAAGCTCTGGGTCGTCGTCCTGCTCGCCCAGTCGCTCCCGTACCTGGCGGCGATCTTCACCGCCTCCGTCAACGCGATCGGCGACTTCAAGGTCTATCGCCGGCGCCAGCAGGCGCTGGCACCGGCGGCGGGCGAATAGCGCGAGGGCGGTCTTGATCGGGTCAGTTGCGCGCCGGAGAGGGCGGCTCCTCGGCGATCGCGGAAAGCGGCCCGGCCTGGTGCAGCACCATGCGCCAGCCGCCATCCTCCTGCACGAAGCCGTTGGTCGCCATGAGCATGCCGCCCGGCAGCATCTCCTGGAGCACGACCAGGGCCAGCGCGCCGTAACGGAAGACGCGCGGTCCGACGGCGCGGATGCCGGCGCCGCCCTCGCCCAGGATGTTGCGCCAGCTCTGCATGATGCCGGCGCGCTCGGTCAGCGCGCCCCATCCGGGATGGATGCATACGACCGGTGCGCGCTGCGCCCAGACGCGATCCATGCGCGCAAGATCGCCTTTGGCGAAAGCCTCGTAGAATTCCTGGTTCGCCGCCAGGATCGCCGACAGTTCCGCGGTCATGCCAGTCCCACCTCGCGCCGCCATCCTGCGCGCCGGCCCGCTGCCGGGCAAGAGGGGTAAGGGATGGCCGGCTCCGGTGTTGCGCGCGCTGCCGCCTGGCTGATCGCCGGCCTTCTCGCCCTGCTGGCCAACCTCGCACTATGGTATCTGCCGAACCGGCCGATGCCGCTCGGCCAGCCCCTGGCCCAGGGCCCGATCCAGTCGGTCTCCTTCGCCCCGTTCCGGCAGGGTCAGAGTCCGCTGACGCGGGTCTATCCCTCGGCAGCCGAGATCGGCGAGGACATCGCCTCTCTCGCCGGGCGGGTGCGTGCGCTGCGCACCTATACCAGCCAGGAAGGACTGGAGGCGGTGCCCGAGCTGGCTGAGAGGCATGGCCTCAAGGTGGCGATGGGTGCCTGGCTCACCTCGTCGAAGGACGCGAAGGGCCGGCGCATCAACGAGTCGGAGGTGGCCTCCCTGATCGCGCTCGCCAACCGCCATCCCTCGACCATCGAGCGGGTGATCGTCGGCAACGAGGTGCTGCTGCGCAACGATCTCGGTGTCGAGGAACTGGCCGGCCATATCCGTCGCGTCCGCCGCTCCGTTCGCCAGCCCGTTTCCTATGCCGATGTCTGGGAATTCTGGCTGCGCAATCCGGCGCTGGCGGCCGAGGTCGATTTCATCACCGTGCACTTCCTGCCCTACTGGGAAGACCAGCCGGTCGGCGTCGAGGAAGCGATGGCGCATATCCTCGCTGTGCATGCCAAGGTGCGCGCCGCCTTCCCGGACAAGCCGATCCTGATCGGCGAGGTGGGCTGGCCCTCCCATGGGCGCTCGCGCGAGGCGGCCCGGCCCGGCCGCTGGATGCAGGCGGAGTTCGTCAATGCCTTCCGCCATCTCGCCCATGCGCACGGGCTCGACTACAACATCGTCGAGGCATTCGACCAGCCCTGGAAGGTGAAGCTCGAAGGCACGGTCGGCGGCAACTGGGGCCTGTTCGATATCGACCGCCAGCCGAAGTTCCCGCCTGGCGGCCCGGTGATCGAGCACCCGGACTGGCCGGTGCCGGCGCTGGGCTCGGTCCTGCTCATGCCGCTGCTCCTCCTGCTGGCGCTGCGCCGCGGCGCGGTGCCTCAGCGGGGTCCCGATATCCTTCTCCTCGTGCTGCTCGCACAGCTGTTCGCAGCGATCCTCGTCGCGGCCATCTGGCTCGGCCATCAGCACGCCTATGACTGGCTGCGCGCGGCGGGCGCCCTCCTGCATGTCTCGCTCCAGTCGGCGATGGCGGTACTGTTGCTGCGCCGTGCCGGCGGCGCCCTTGTGGATCGGGCACGCCTGCCGGAAGGCGAGGCGCCACGCAGCATCCGGGCGAGCCTTGGCGCCCTTGCCGGCAACTGGGCTCTCTATCTGCCATCAGGCCGGGCCGTGGTCTCGCCGGCAAAGCTCGCGCGCTTCGCCGGCATGCGCCTGACCTGGGCAATCGAATGGCTGCTCCTGCTGTTCCTTGTGCTCGCCCTGTACCAGACCTTCATGCTGGTCTTCTTCGGACGCTATCGCGACTTCCCGGTCGAGTTCTTCGCCCTCCCGGCCTTCGGCCTGCCGCTCGCCGCTGCCTTCGCCGCCTTTCGCGCCGGCGGATTCGCCGAGCGGCTGGGCGGCGCACTGCTGACGATGACCGGCCGCGAGCCTCTGCCCGCCCGGTTGCGGCCGGAACTGATCCTGCTGGGCCTGACGCTGCTGCTGCTCTGCGGATTGCTGCTGCGCGAGCGACCCTGGAACCGCGAGGCGCTGGCCTGGGGGGCCTGTCTGCTGGGCCTCGCCCTGCCGCTGGTCGCCCGCCTTTGGCGCGCCAATTCGGTATCTGGCGCTCGCCGCCGCGAGGCGATATAACCACCTCCTCGGACTAGGCAATACTACCTACGCGATCAATCAAATTCGTCGATCTCTAGCATTGCCTGTCCCTCGCAAGGGAGGAGTTGCATGCGGCGAATCGTGAAGGGGACCCTGGCAGGACTTATGGTACTGGCGCTGGCCGGTGCCGGTCTGCCCGCCCGGGCCCAGGAGTTCATCAATCTGCTGACAGGGGGCACCAGCGGTGTCTATTACCCGCTCGGCGTGGCGCTTTCCAACATCTACGGCAAGGCCCTGCCGGGCGCCAAGGTGTCGGTGCAGGCGACCAAGGCATCGGTCGAGAATCTCAATCTGCTGCAGGCCGGGAAGGGCGAGGTCGCCTTCGCGCTCGGTGATTCGGTAAGCCAGGCCTGGAACGGCGTGGCGGAGGCCGGCTTTCCGCAGAAGCTCGGCAAGCTGCGCGGCATCGCCGCGATCTATCCGAACTATATCCAGATCGTCGCCTCCGGCAGCTCGGGCATCCGCTCGCTGGCCGATCTCAAGGGCAAGCGCATTTCGGTCGGTGCGCCGAAGTCGGGCACGGAACTCAATGCCCGCGCGGTGCTCGCGGCGGCGGGCCTCGGCTATGGCGACTTCGCCAAGGTCGAATACCTGCCCTTCGCGGAATCGGTCGACCTGATGAAGAATCGCCAGCTCGACGTGACGCTGCAATCGGCCGGGCTCGGCGTCGCCTCGATCCGCGACCTCGCCAACTCGATCGACATCGTCATCGTCCCGGTGCCGGCGGACGTGGTCGGGCGCATGGGCGACCCGGTCTATGTGTCCGCCACCATTCCGGCCGATACCTACAAGGGACAGTCGGCTGCGGTCCGAACGGTCGCCGCCGGCAACTTCCTGGTCACCCATACCGGCGTCAAGGCTGACACCGTCTATGTGCTGACGAAGAGCCTGTTCGAGAATACCGACCAGCTCGTGGCGGCGCATTCCGCCGCACGCGCCATCCGCCTCGAAGGCGCCGTCGCCGGCATGCCCCTGCCGCTCCATCCCGGCGCGGAGCGCTACTTCCGGGAGAAGGGGATCGTCAAATAGGCACGGCCATGTCCGGCCGGGAGGAGGTGGCGGAGCCCGGCTCCGTCGACCGGGAGAATCCCGGCCATGGCGCGGGCCTGCTGGAAGGCTTCGACAGGACGGCGGTGTTCGTCATCGCCGTCGCCTTCTCCGCCTTCCAGATCTATACCGCCGCCTTCAGCCCGCTTTCCTCGATCGTGCTGCGATCGTTGCATGTGGGCTTTCTCCTGTTGCTCTGCTTCCTGGTCTTCGATCTGCGCCATGGCCGCCTGCGCCGGCGCATTCCCTGGCATGACTGGCTGCTCGGCGGCCTCGGCTTCGCGCTTTCCTTCTACCATTGGGTGTTCGAGGCGGAACTGATCCAGCGCGCCGGCGACCCGACCATGGCCGATCTCGCGGTCGGCATGCTGACGGTTGCCCTGGTGGTCGAGGCGGCGCGGCGCGCCATGGGCCCGGCCTTGCCGGTCTTCTGCCTCGCGTTCGTGCCCTACGCGCTGTTCGGCCGGCAGCTCCCCGACTTCATGATGCATCGCGGCTTCGACCTCGCACAGGTGATCGACCAGCTCTATCTCGGCACCGAGGGCATCTACGGCACGCCCATCTTCGTCTCCGCGACCTTCATCTTCCTCTTCATCCTGTTCGGCACGTTCCTGGAGCGCGCCGGCATGATCCAGCTCTTCAACGACGTGGCGCTCGGCACGGTCGGTCACCAGCATGGCGGCCCGGCCAAGGTTTCGGTCGTCTCCTCGGGCTTCATGGGAACGATCAACGGCTCGGGCGTCGCCAATGTGCTGACCACGGGCCAGTTCACGATCCCGCTGATGATCCGCTTCGGCTACCAGCCGCGCTTCGCCGGAGCGGTCGAGGCCACGGCCAGCATGGGCGGGCAGATCATGCCGCCGGTCATGGGCGCGGTCGCCTTCATCATGGCCGAAACGCTGGGCGTGCCCTATTCCGAGATCGCGCTCGCGGCGCTGTTGCCGGCCATCCTCTACTACGTTTCCGCCTTCTGGATGGTGCATCTGGAGGCAAGCCGCGCCGATCTCAAGGGCATGCCGAAGTCGGAATGTCCGAACGCGCTCCGCGCGCTGGCGGAACGCTGGCACCTTGCGCTGCCGCTCGCGGCCCTCGTCTACCTTCTGTTCACAGGTTTCACGCCGCTTTTCGCCGGCACCATCGGCCTTGCGCTCACCGCCCTGCTGATTTTCGGCTCGGGACTGGCGCGCGGGCTCTCAACCGGCCTTCTTCGTATCGGCTTCTGGATCGTGCTCGGGCTCGCCGCCGCGGCCCTGCATCGCCTCGGCGGGCTGCGTATCGAATCGCTGGCGCTGGCGCTGGTCGCGCTCGTGGTCGCGCTCTCCGCGCTGAGCCGCGAGGGCCGGCGCACGCAGCATCTTATGCTGCAGGCGATGGCGGACGCGGCACGGAGCGCGCTTGGCGTCGGCATCGCCTGTGCGCTGGTCGGCATCCTCATCGGCATCACGACCTTGACCGGTCTCGCCTCCGATCTCACGCGCATGATCATCTCGGTAGCGGGCGACAATCTGCTGCTGGCGCTGGTCATGACCATGCTTGCCTGCCTCGTGCTTGGCACCGGCCTGCCCACGATCCCCAATTACATCATCACCTCGGCCATGGCGGCGCCGGCGCTGCTGGAGATGGGCGTGCCGCTCATCGTCAGCCACATGTTCGTCTTCTATTTCGGCATCATGGCCGACCTGACGCCGCCGGTGGCGCTGGCCGCGCTCGCCGCCTCCTCGATCGCGCGCGAGCGGCACATGCGCATCGCGCTTACCGCGACCAAGATCGGCGTCGCCGGATATGTCGTCCCCTTCATGGCGGTCTATGCCCCGGCGCTTATGCTACAGGGCGGGACGTGGTACGATACGGCCTATGTCCTCGTGAAGGCCCTGATCTCCATCGGCCTCTGGGGCGCGGCGGCGACGGGTTGGGCGCTCGGACCCCTGAACTGGCCAGAGCGTGCCTTCGCGACGGCTGCCGCTTTCCTGCTGGTGGTGGCGGCGCCGGTCACGGACCAAGCCGGGTTCGCCATGACCGTCCTTTTCCTTGCCTGGCATGGATGGCGGACCCGCCAGCGAAGGTGAGGAAGCAATGAGTTCTCTCTGTCTTTCCGCGGGCGCCATGGTGGTCAGCCTGTCCTGGCAGGCCTTCACCATTTCCTGGACGCACAGCGTCGAGCAGGTCGAGTGGCAGGAGGATTACCGCGTCGCCGGCCGCCATCTCGAACTTTCGGCGGCCCGCATCAAGGGCAGCGGCGCGGGCATGGACGTGCCGCCCGGCGCGGTGCATGCGGCGGGAATGTATCACTACTGGCCGAAACGCCCGCCGATCGAAAGCCTCAACCTGGCCCGGAGCGAGGGCCGGAAGGATTACGGCATCTGCTGGGAACTGGGCTGCATGACGCTATCGAGCCTGCTGCCGGGCGCACCGAAGGACAGCACGGTCGAGATCTATTCCTGCGCCGCGCGACCATGATGGTCCGCCCTCAGGCGGCGAGGTCGTGACGTGAGACAGGCAGGCTGCGCAGGCGCTTGCCGGTGGCGGCGAATATGGCATTGACCAGGGCCGGCGCCACCGGCGGCACGGCCGGCTCGCCGATGCCACCGATCGGCGCGCCCGACCGGATGATCGCCACTTCGATCTCGGGCATCGCCGCGAGGTCCGGCAGCGGATAGTCGGGGAAGTTGCCCTGCTCGATGCGCCCCTTGGCCAGGGTGATCTCGCCATGCATGGCGGCGGCGAGACCGAAGACGATGCTGCCTTCCATCTGTGCCACCACCGTGTCGGGATTGACGACGTCGCCGCAATCGACGGCGCAGCAGACCCGCTCGATGCGCACTTCGCCGCGGCGGGAGACCGCGACTTCCGCCACCTGGGCGACGATGGAACCGAATGAGGCATGTATCGCGATGCCCCGTCCCCGGCGCGAAGGCAGCGCCGCGCCCCAGCCGGCCATCGCGCCGGCGCGCTCGAGCACCGCGAAATGGCGCGGCAGGTGGCCGAGCAGGCGCCGGCGCAGCGCGAGCGGATCGAGCCTCGCCGCCGCCGCGATCTCGTCGATAAAGCATTCCTTGAAGAATGCATTCTGGGAATGGCCGACCGAGCGCCAGAAACCGACCGGGACCGGCGTGTGGTCGCGGACATACTCGATACGCTGATGGGGAATGTCGTAGGGCAGGTCCACCGCCCCTTCGACGGCGGTGCCATCGGTTCCGGTCCAGGTGATGGGGGGGAAGACCCGCGCCAGGATCGAGGGGCAGACGATCTTCTGCGTCCAGGCCGAGGGCAGCCCATCGGCGCCGATCGTGGCCATGATCCGCGTCGCCGCGGCCGGACGGTAGAAGTCCCGCCGCATGTCGTCCTCCCGCGAATAGAGGAGAAGGACCGGACGGCCGGGCACGGCCTTGGCGACCGATACGGCATGGCTCACGAAATCCGATTCCGACCGGCGGCCGAAACCACCGCCCAGATAGGTGGTGCGCAGGCGCACCCGATCGAGCGCCACGCCCGCCGCCTCCGCGGCCGCCTTGCGCGCACCGTCCTGGGCCTGGGTCGGCGCCCAGACCTCGACCAGATCGGCGCCGACGCGGGCGAGAGCGTTCATCGGCTCCATCGTCGCGTGCGCCAGGTAGGGAACGCGATACTCGGCCTCGACATGGCGGCGGCCGGCCTGGAGCGCCTTTCCGGGCTCGCCCTGCTCGTGCACGACGCTGCCGGAATCGCCAAGCTGCGCCAGCATCAGCTTGCCGATCTCGGCGCTGTCCAGCGCCTCGTTGGGTCCGGGTTGCCAGACCGGCGCCAGGGCCGCGATGGCGTGCCGTGCCCGCCACCAATTGTCCGCCACCACGGCGAAGGCTTCCTTCATCGGCACCACGGCTACGACGCCTCGCAAGCCGAGCGCCGGCGCGGGGTCAAGGCGGGCGAGGCCGGCGCCGAAGGTGGGGGCAAAGGCGATGGCGGCGAAAAGCTGGCCCTCGAGCCGCATATCGATGCCGAAACGCGCCCGGCCGGTGACCTTGTCGGGCGTGTCGAGGCGCGGCACGGCCTTGCCGATCAGCCGGAACTCCGATGGCGGCTTGAGCCGGACCCGCTCGGGCGGCGCAAGGGTGGCGGCCTCGGCCGCGAGCGCGCCGAATTCCAGGCGGCGCCCGCTTGCCTCGTGCAGTACCGCGCCATCCGCCGCGCGGCATTCGCCCGCGGGCACGCCGAGGCGTCGGGCCGCCGCCGCGATCAGCATCTCGCGGGCTGCTGCGCCGGCCTGGCGCAGCGGCAGATGCAGCCAGCGCAGGCTGGTTGAGCCGCCGGTGACCTGCTGCCCGGCGAAACGCCCGATCCAGCCGGCCAGCCGCCCGAGGGTGCTGGAAAAGATCGATGGATTCTCGTCCGTGGCGCCACCGGTCAGCATCTCCTTGACCAGAAATGTGTTGCGGTAGGCGGCAGCGCCATTCACGTCCTCGACGCGCACGCGCCGCCAGTCCGCCTCCAGTTCCTCGGCCACCAGCATGGCGAGCGCCGTATGCACGCCCTGACCCATTTCCGACTGCGGGACCAGAACGCTGACCGTTCCATCCGCCGCGATACGGAGCCATGAGTTGAAGTCCTTTGGCCGGCCGGTATTCTGCTCCTGCGCGCCGGCTGGCAGGTGGAAGCCGATCAGGAGGCCGCCGCCAAACGCGGCCGAGCCGACCATGAATCGTCGGCGGTCGATGGGGGGGAGGGTCATGCCGCAACCTGGACTTGAGGGCGCATCGCCCGAATGCGTCCGATGATGACCGCAGGCGCCGGCGCGCGCAACATCGCGGCAGCGAATTGCCCATCCGGGCCATGCCCTTGTATGGTGCGGGAACGGGGCCTGCAAGCGCGAACGGGCCAGTCCCGAGGGAGGATCGCATGAACAACAATCGGCCGGCGCTCTCCGGCGTCGAACTGCGCGGCCAGGCGGTCGAGGGCGCGGCGGAGATCCTTTCGGCGGAAGCGCTGGCCTTCGTCGCCGGGCTGGAGCGGCGTTTCGGCCAGCGGCGTCGCGAGCTCCTGCAATTGCGTCGCGAGCGCCAGGAGCGGCTCGATCGCGGCGAGAAGCCGGATTTCCTGCACGAGACGGCGAAGATCCGTGAGAGCGACTGGCAGGTCGCCCCGCTGCCCGCCGACATCCTCGACCGTCGGGTCGAGATCACGGGTCCGGTCGATCGCAAGATGATCATCAACGCGCTGAATTCCGGTGCCAACGTGTTCATGGCCGACTTCGAGGATTCCTCGACGCCGACCTGGGTCAACATGGTGGAGGGCCAGATCAATCTGCGCGATGCGGTGGCGCGCACCATTGCATTCCACGACCCGCGCACCGGCCGATCCTATCGCCTCGACGAGAAGCCGGCCGTCCTGTTCGTGCGCCCGCGCGGCTGGCATCTCGATGAGGCGCACATGCTGGTCGATGGCCGGCCGGTCTCCGGCTCGCTGTTCGATTTCGGCCTCTACTTCTTCCACAATGCGCGCGCGCTTCTGGCGCGGGGCAGCGGCCCCTATTTCTATCTGCCCAAGCTCGAGAGCCATCTGGAAGCGCGGCTCTGGAACGAGGTGTTCGTGCAGGCGCAGACCGAGCTTGGCCTGAAGACCGGCAGCATCAAGGCCACAGTCCTGATCGAGACCATCCTGGCCAGCTTCGAGATGGATGAAATCCTCTGGGAGTTGCGCGAGCATTCCGCCGGCCTCAATTGCGGCCGCTGGGACTATATCTTCAGCTTCATCAAGAAGTTCCGCAATCAGCCCTGGGCGGTCATGCCGGACCGGGCGGAAGTGACCATGACCACCCACTTCCTGCGCAGCTACAGCCAGCTCGTCATCAAGACCTGCCATCGCCGCGGCGTGCATGCGATGGGCGGCATGGCGGCGCAGATTCCGATCAAGGACGATGCCGCGGCCAATGCGGCCGCCATGGCCAAGGTTCAGGCGGACAAGGAGCGCGAGGCGGGCGATGGCCATGACGGGACCTGGGTCGCCCATCCGGGGCTGGTGCCGGTGGCCAGGGCGGTCTTCGACCGGGCGATGAGCGGGCCGAACCAGATCGCGCGCCAGCGCCAGGACGTCAATGTCGCCGCCGCGGATCTGCTTGCCGTGCCGAAGGGTCGCATCACCGAAGCCGGATTGCGCCAGAACGTCAATGTCGGCATCGGCTATATCGAGGCATGGCTGCGCGGCATCGGCTGCGTGCCGCTCTACAACCTGATGGAGGACGCGGCGACCGCCGAGATTTCCCGCGCGCAGGTCTGGCAATGGATCCGCCACGGCGCGAAGCTCGATGACGGTCGCGTGGTCGATCTGGAACTCTGCCGGCGGATCATCGGCGAGGAACTGGAGAAGACGGCCGCCATGGTCGGCGGCGAGGCTTTCGAGGCCGGCCGCCATGCCGACGCCGCCAGGCTTTTCGAGACCCTCATCGGCGCCGAGACTTTCGAGGAGTTCCTGACCCTGCCCGCCTACGAGATGGTGCTGAGCGAGGGCGGCTGAGGCGGCCGGTCCGCGACACCTGCGGGGAGGTTCCAGTCATGGCGTGCCGCCAGCCGCATGAAGGCGGCGAGCGGCGGGGAGAAGCGGCGACCCGCCACGGTCGCGAGACAGACCTGGCGCACCACGTCGGGGTCGATCACCGGGCGGGTCGGCAGGCCCGGCGTCACGGTGATGTATTCCGGCATGAAGGCGCAGCCCATGCCGGCCATGATCATGCTCTGGATCCAGTCCTCGCGCGGGCTGCGGAAGCGGATATTGACCTTGGCGCCGGCTTCCTTGAGCAGGCCGCGCAGATGCACCAGAAATTCGCAGTCGGTGCGCGAGAGATAGTCCACCTGGTCCATGTCGGCGATGCGGATGGCGTTCTGCCGCTCGAACCGGTGGCCGGGCGGAAAGCCGACGACGAAGCGCTCCTCGTAAAGCGGCCTCGTGTCGATCCGGTCCGGGAAGGGGGCGGCGGAGGCGACGAGCGCCACGTCCAGCTCGCCGCTCAGCAGCTTCTCGATCAGCCGGCCGGCCGGCGCCTCCTCGAATTGCACGGCGACGCCGGGCATCTCCCGTTGCACGCGCGAGAAGAGGCCGACCAGCCGCGCCGGGCCGATGGTGCACATGATGCCGATCTGGATCGGCGCCTCCTCCAGCTTGCCGAAGCCCGTAGCCCTGACTTTGGCGGCATCCACCTCGTCCAGCACCGACTGCAGGTGGGGCTGCATCAGCCGGCCCAGATCGGTCAGATGGCTCATCGCCCGCTCGCGCCGGAAGAGCGGCCCGCCCAGTTCGTCCTCGAGCTTGCGGATCGCCCGCGTCAGGGCCGGCTGCGTGACATTGCAGAGCTCCGCCGCGCGGGTGAAGTTCAATGTCTCGCAAAGCGCCAGGAAGTAGCGGATCTGGTGAAGTTCCATAGGCCGTCCGGCGTATTATAACCAGCGGTTATCAAACTAATGGAAAAGCGGCATTTCAGGAATAGCACTCCGCCAGCCAGCATACCCGGGTAGGGACCGGTCCGGTAGGGGCCGGTGTCAAGACTGCGGGAGGGCTACCCCGATGGTGTCGATTGCCAACATCCTG
The DNA here is from genome assembly GCA_026126165.1 of Alphaproteobacteria bacterium. Classification (GTDB taxonomy): domain Bacteria; phylum Pseudomonadota; class Alphaproteobacteria; order Ferrovibrionales; family Ferrovibrionaceae; genus JAHCJQ01. Next base: position 108,471 of record JAHCJR010000001.1, on the reverse strand, counting down.
ATGTCGTTGACGATGCTTGCCGGCATCTGCCTCGCGGCCAGCCTCGCTCCGGTGATCTCCTTCTGAAACGGCGGTGTGCCATGGTGCTGCAGCAGCGCTGGCGGGAATGTGATCCTCGGACCGGCATGCTGTTCCGCTATAGTGCGAAGGGCCGGGGGCGCGGGCGGGACGGGCGGAGAGGCATGTCGGATCGGATCGAGGCGGATCTTTGCGTTATCGGCGGCGGGTCGGGCGGCCTCTCGGTGGCAGCCGGCGCGGCGCAGATGGGCGCCAGCGTGGTGCTGGTCGAGAAGGGCCGCATGGGCGGCGACTGTCTCAATTATGGCTGCGTCCCTTCCAAGGCGCTGCTCGCCGCCGGGCACGCGGCGCAGCGGGTGCGCGGCGCCGGTCGTTTCGGTGTGCAGGCCGGGCAACCGACGGTAGATTATGCGGCCGTGCACGATCATGTGCACGATGTCATCGCCAGTATCGCGCCGCATGATTCCGTGGAGCGTTTCGAGGGGCTCGGGGTGCGGGTCATCCAGGCCGCCGGCCGCTTCACCGGGCCGCGCGAGGTCGAGGCCGGCGGCCTGCGCATCCGCGCCCGGCGCTTCGTGCTGGCCACCGGATCGGCCCCGCTGGTTCCGCCCATTCCGGGCCTCGATCAGGTGCCCTACCTGACTAACGAGACGATCTTCGAGCGGAAGGAGGCGCCTTCCCATCTGCTGGTGCTGGGTGGCGGTCCGATCGGCCTCGAGATGGCGCAGGCCCACCGCCGGCTCGGCTGCAAGGTGACCGTGGTCGAGGCGGTCGAGATCATGAACAAGGACGACCCGGAACTGGTCGAGGTGGCGCGCCGGCGCCTGCTCGCCGAAGGGGTCGATATCCGCGAATTCGCCAAGGTGACGCGAGCCAGCCGGACGGCTTCGGGCGTCGCGCTCCATTACGACGAGGGCGGGCACGAGCAGAAGGTGGAAGGCTCGCACCTGCTGGTCGCGGTCGGCCGTCGCCCCAACCTGGACGGGCTCGGTCTCGAGGAGGCAGGCATCGCCTACGAGCGCCGGGGCGTGAGCGTGGACCGGCGGCTGCGCACCAGCAACCGGCGGGTCTTCGCCATCGGCGACGCGGCCGGCCCCTATCTTTTCACGCACATGGCCGGTTATCACGCCGGCATCGTCATCCGCAACGCATTGTTCCGCCTGCCGGCGCGTGTCGATTACCGCGCCGTGCCCTGGGTGACCTTCACCGATCCGGAGGTGGCGCAGGTCGGACTGACCGAGCGCGAGGCGCGCGCCCAGGGCATCGACGTGCGGCTGGCGCGGGCCAGTTTCGCCGAGAACGACCGCGCGCGGGCGGAACGGGAGACGGAGGGCCTGGTCAAGGTCGTGCTCTCGCCCAAGGGGCGGGTGCTTGGCTGCGGCATCGCCGGCGCCCATGCGGGCGAGCTGCTTCTGCCCTGGTGCCTGGCGGTGGCGCGGCAGATGAAGATCGGCGAGATGGCGGGCGTCATCGCCCCCTATCCGACCCTGAGCGAGGTCTCCAAGCGCGCCGCGGGGGCCCATTTCACGCCGACGCTGTTCGGGCCGAAAGTCCGCCGCATCGTGCGCTTCCTGCGCCTGTTCGGGTGAGCGCGGCGATGGCGCGCGCGCTGGCCAGGCGCATCCTGCCGCTGCTGGCGGTGGCGGCGGCGATCGCGGCCTTCTTCGCCTTCGGCCTCGACCGCTACGTGACCTTCGAGGCGCTGCGCGAGCATCGTCACGAACTGCTCGCCTTCGTGGCCGAGCGTCCGCTGCTCGCGGTGCTCGCCTATATGGTGGTCTATGCCATCGCCGTGGCGCTGTCGCTGCCGGGCGGCCTCGTCCTCACCATCGCCGGCGGCTTCCTGTTCGGTCTGTGGCTTGGCACGCTGATTGTCGTGATCGCCGCCACCGTTGGCGCCACCCTGATCTTTCTCGCCGCCCGCTACGCGCTGGGCGATCTGCTGCGCGCCCGTGCCGGGCCGTTCCTCAAGGCGATGGAGGATGGCTTCCGGCGCGATGCCATGAGCTATCTGCTCGTGCTGCGCCTGGTGCCGCTCTTTCCCTTCTTCGTCGTCAATCTGGTGCCGGCCTTTCTTGGCGTGCCGCTGCGCACCTATGTCATCGCCACCTTCTTCGGCATCATTCCGGGCACCTTCGTCTTCGCCTCGGTCGGTGCCGGGCTGGGCTCGATCTTCGATTCGGGGCAGGAATTCACGGCGAAGGGCATCCTGACGCCGGAGATCATCCTGGCGCTCTCCGGTCTGGCGGTACTCGCGCTGGTGCCGGTCGTCTACAGGCGTATCGGGGCGCGGCGCGGGACGGCGCCGCGCGCCGAGTGAAACCGGCCCGCTCCGGCATCCGCCGGGCGGGCCCAATCCAGCGGGGGCTGACATCATGGACATGGCCGGGCTTTCGGCGCGATTGCGGCTGTTCCTGCTGGGCGAGGCGGGGCCGAAGCACCTGCCGGAGCGGGTCGGCATCGCCATCGCCCGCGAACAGCATCAGGGCGAAATCCTGATCATCTGCCTGCAGGTCTGGGCGGTGACGACGTTCGCCGTCCTCTACTGGCTTTCGCCCAAAACCTTTCCTGCCGATGCGCCGTTTCGCCCCGTACCCTGGGCGCTTGGGCTCTATGCGCTCTTTATCGCCATCCGCCTTTGGCTGATCCTGGCCGGCTGGATGCGCGACTGGCTGGTCGGGCTTGCCATCGTCGTCGACATCCTGGTTCTGATGGTGACGATCTGGAGCTTCCATCTGCAATACGACCAGCCGCCCGCTTTCTATCTGAAGGCGCCGACGCTGCTCTACGTCTTCATCCTGATCGCGCTGCGGGCCCTGCGCTTCGAGGCGCGCTGGGTCGCCCTGTCCGGCTTCGTCGCGGTAGTCGGCTGGTCGGCGATGGTGGCTTATGCCGCCCTCGGGGATGCACGCGGCATGCCGGTGACGCGCGACTATGTCGAATACATGACCTCTGCCACCATCCTGCTTGGCGGGGAGTTCGACAAGCTGATCTCGATCGCCATGGTGACAATCATCCTGTCGCTGGCGCTGCTGCGCGGGCGCCGCCTGCTGGAGCGTTCGGTGTCCGGCAATATCGTGGCACGCGAACTCTCGCGTTTCGTCGCGCGCGACGTGGCGCACCAGATCGCCAGCGCCGACCACGAGGTCCATCCGGGGCAGGGCGAGCAGCGCGAGGCGGCGATCCTCTTTATCGACCTGCGCGACTTCACGGCGCTTGCCCGCTCGCTCGGACCGGACCGTGTCATGGGACTGCTCGGCGAGTACCAGATGCGGGTCATTCCCGTGGTGCAGCGCCATGGCGGCTCCATCGACAAGTTCATGGGCGATGGCATCCTGGCGAGCTTTGGCGCGGCGCGACCCTCGACCACCTACGCCGCCGACGCGCTGCGGGCGGTGCAGGACCTTGCCCAGGAACTGGAGGATTGGCGCCGTGCCCGGCGTGCGGCGGGCGAGCCGGCGCCGGAGGCGGGCTTCGCCGTTTCCTCGGGGCCGGTCATTTTCGGCGCGGTCGGCGATGCGAGCCGGCTCGAATACACCGTGATCGGTGACACGGTCAATCTCTGCGCCAAGCTCGAGAAGCACAACAAGGAGGAGGCGGTGTCCGCCCTCGCCACGCGCGCCACCCTCGAACAGGCGCTTGCCCAGGGCTACCGCCCGGCCAGGATGCACGAAATCCGGCCCGGGCGGCAGGTGTCCGGTGTCGGGTCCCGGGTCGATCTCTGCGTCCTGCTGCCCTGAGGGGGCTTGGCGGCGGGCGGCCCATGCTATATGTGCTGCCACCTGGACGGGAGGTCGGTCATGAGCGGAGCTGAGGAGAGACTGCCGGTTTCGGTGCTGACGGGATTTCTCGGCAGCGGCAAGACGACCCTGCTCTCGCGCCTGCTGCGTCATCCCGACATGCGCGACACCGCGGTCATCATCAACGAATTCGGCGAGGTCGGACTCGATCACCAGCTCGTGGAGAAGGCGGACGAGGACACGATCCTGATGAATTCGGGCTGCCTCTGCTGCACGATCCGGGGCGATCTGGTGAACACGCTGCGCGAGCTGTTCCTCAAGCGCGTGCGGGGCGAGGTGCCGGAGTTCCGCCGCGTGGTGATCGAGACCACGGGGCTTGCCGATCCGGCGCCGATCCTGCACACGCTGATGAGCGATCCGCTGGTCTCGGCCCGCTTCCGCCTCGATGGCGTGATCACCACCGTCGATGTGGTCAATGGCGCGGGGACGCTCGACCGGCAAATGGAATCGGTCAAGCAGGCGGCGGTGGCCGACCGTATCCTGCTCACCAAGACCGATCTCGCCGGCGCGGCGGAGCGGGAGGCGCTGATGGCGCGGCTGCGGGCCCTCAATCCCGGCGCGCCGGTCCGGCCGGTGACCCATGGCGAGGTGGAGCCCGAGGAGCTGTTCAATGTCGGCCTCTACGATCCGTCCCGCAAGAGCCTCGACGTGCAGGGCTGGCTGCGCGCGGAAGCCTATGAGGGCGGCGGGCACGATCATGGCCACGACCACCATCACCATGACCATGAGCACGACCACGACCACGAGCATGAACATGGCCGGCAAGACGTGAACCGGCATGATGCGCGCATCTCGTCCTTCTGCCTGACGATCGACCGGCCGGTCGAATGGAGCCAGCTCGCCTACTGGCTCGATCTCCTGGCCAGCTATCGCGGCGACGACCTGCTGCGCGTCAAGGGCATCCTGAACGTGGCCGGCTCGGACCGGCCGGTGGTGGTGCACGGCGTTCAGCATCTTTTCCATCCGCCGGTCCAGCTCGAAGCCTGGCCGGATGCGGACCGGCGCTCGCGCATCGTCTTCATCACGCGCGACATTCCGCGCGCCACCATCGAACAGACGCTCAACGCCATGCTGGGGGACGGGGCGGAGGCCAAGGCCGCCGGCTGAGTGCGGCAGGTTCGCAACCATCGGACGGGCAGGATGCTCGATTTTCAGGGACTCGTTCTCACCTGGCGCCCCAACCAGTATCTGGTGGCGCCGCCCGGCTTCACGCCGAACGCGAAGCCGCACCGCGACAGCCCGCTCTTTTCCTGCGATGCGGCGACGCTGGCCGCGCGCATCAAGGCCCATGCGTTGCGCCAGCCCCGCACCAGCCTGCGCCAGGAAAGCCCGGACGGGCTGGCGCTCGAACTGGTCCAGCGATCGGCGGTCTTCCGCTTTCCCGATCTGATCAGCGTGCGCGCGATCGACGCGCCCGGTGGGGGCGCGCGGGTCGCGATCTATTCGCGGGCCCGCTACGGGGTTCGCGATTTCGGGGTCAACCGGGCGCGCATCGAGGGCTGGCTGGCCGCCCTTGCCGGCTGAGCGCAGCGGCCCCTTGGAGCGGCCCGTCCGGCAGGTCTAGACTGGCGGGTGGAGCGCCGGCCGCGAGAGCGGGCGCGAGGCGGGAAGGCAACGTGTCCGAGGCGGGTCAGACGAGACTTGAAGTCGAGGCCGGCGGGTTCGAATCCCTGCTCCGGCGCCTGCCGCTGTTCCAGGGGCTGAACCCGGAAAGTCTCGCGGCCGTCGCCGCGCGCCTGGAATGGTTCAGCCTGCCGGGCGGGGCAACGCTGTTTCGCCAGGGCGATGAGCCCGACGCGCTCTATATCGTCATCTCCGGCTCGCTCGGCGCCTATGTGGTCGGCGCCGGCGAACGGCCGCTGCTGGTCGGGCGCATCACGGCCGGCGAGATCCTCGGCGAGATGGCGCTGATATCGGGGCGGCACCGCACGGCGACGGTACGGGCGATCCGCGACTGCGAGCTGCTGCGGTTCGTGCGCGAGGACTTCGCGGAACTGATGGCGACCCAGCCCTCGGCCATGCTGCATCTCTCGCGCCTCGTGGTGCAGCGGCTGGAAGATGCCAATTCCCGCCGCCCGGCCCGCGCCAGCACGCGGACCTTCGCCGTGCTGCCGCACGGTCCCGAAACCGACGTTGCGGACTTCGCCCGCGCGCTCGCGGGGGCCCTTGGGCGCTTCGGATCGGCGGAATGCGTGACCCGCGCCGAGGGCCAGTACCAGACGACGGAATGGTTTCACCGGATCGAGGCCGGCCGCGACTTCATCGTCTACCAGGCGGACTGGGAGCCGTCCGCCTGGACCCGGCTCTGCCTCCGCCAGGCCGATGGCATCGTGCTGGCGGCAAAGGCGCGCCACCGCGCCTCGTCCTTTCCGGGTCTCGATGCCCTGGCGGAACGGCGGACCGCCGACCGGCGGGTCGATCTGGTGCTGCTGCACGAAGGCTTCGCGCCGCCATCGGGCAGCGCCGCCTGGCTCGCGCTGCAGCCGGTGGAGATGCACCATCATGTGACCGGAGCCGAGAGCATCGCGCGGCTGGCGCGCATCCTTACCGGGCGCGGCATGTCGCTCGTCCTCTCCGGCGGCGGCGCACGCGGCTTCGCCCATCTCGGCATCATCAAGGCGATGCGCTCGGCCGGGCTGCCGATCGATCTTGTCGGCGGGACCAGCATGGGCGCGGTGGTCGGCGCCGGCCTTGCCGCCGACTGGAGCGACGAGGAAATGCGCGAACGCTACCGGCGGAGCTTCGTCGCCACCAATCCGCTCGGCGATTTCACCCTGCCGATCGTGGCGCTGGTCTCCGGACGGAAGGTCTCGCGCCTGCTGCACGGCGAGTTCGGCGCCGTGCAGATCGAGGATCTGCACCGTTCCTTTTTCTGCCTCTCCGCCAACTTGACCCGTGGCGAGGCTTCGGTGCACCGCACCGGCCTGCTCTGGCGCTGGCTGCGCGCGGCGGTGGCCATACCGGGCATCCTGCCGCCGGTATTCGATCGCGGCGAGGTTTTCGTCGATGCCGGGGCCATGAACAACCTGCCGGTCGATGTCATGCGCGGCCTCAATCCCGGCACCGTGATCGGCGTCGATGTCGGCGCCGACACGGCCTTCACCGCCAGCACCGAGGAAGTGGACATGCCGCCGATCTGGCGGCTGCTCTGGAGCCGCCAGCGCAAGCAGCGGCCGAATATCCTGCAGATCCTGCTGCGCGCCGGTACGGTGAACGGCGGACAGCAATCGCTCCGCATCCGCGAGCAGGCGGACATCATCCTCAAGCCGCCGATGCAGAATATCGATATGCTGAACTGGCGCAGCTTCGATCAGGCGATTGCCGCCGGTTACGACTATGCGATGCGGCGGCTGGAAACCGAAATCGATGACCTGCGTGCCCGCGTCGGCCTGGGTGCGCCATAATTCCGGCGAAATCGCTCGCCTAGCTTGGCCCCGATTATCTGTCCTACGTGACCTGGAGCCTGCCCATGATGACCTGCAGCCGCATCCTGCTCATCCTCGGCCTGACGGGACTGCCCGCGTTGGCCAGCGCCGCGGAACTGGAACTCAGGCGCGTCCTGCTGTCATCGGGCGGCGTCGGCTATTTCGAGTACGAGGCGGAGGTGGAAGGGAATGCAAACCTCTCGCTCAGCGTGCGGCGCGACCAGGTGGACGATCTGCTCAAGAGCATGGTCGTCTTCGACGAGCGCGGCGCGGTCGGCCAGGTCTCGCTGGCGGGCGCGGAGGCGCTGCGCGACATCTTCCGCGACCTGCCCTTCGATGGCACCGCGCTCGACGATCCGGCCGGACTGCTCAATGCGCTGCGCGGGCACGAGGTCAATGTCGCCGGTTCCAGCCAGGTCCGGGGACGCATCGTCTCCGCCGCCATGGAGCCGGTCCGCTTACCGGGCGATGGCGGCACCGTGTCGCGGCTCAAGCTCACGCTGCTCGCGCCAGACGGACTGAAGAATGTCACCGTGCAGGATCTCGATGCCGTCGCCTTCGCCGACGCGGCGCTGCAGGCGCGCCTTTCCGCCGCGCTCGCCGCGCTGGCCGGCGCCCAGGACCGCGAGCGGCGCGTCCTTGCCATCCGTGCCGAAGGCGAAGGGCGGCGCAAGCTGCGGGTGGCCTGGGTCAGCGAGGCGCCGCTCTGGAAAGCATCCTACCGGCTGACCGTCTCCGGCGAGCCGGGCGCGAAGAACGGCGATCTGCAGGGCTGGGCGTCGCTCGAGAACCGCACCGGCACCGACTGGAAGGACGTGGAACTGACCTTGGTATCGGGTTCGCCGGTCACCTTCCGCCAGGCCCTCTACGCAACCTACTACGTCGATCGGCCGGAAGTGCCCGTGGAAGTGATCGGCCGCGTGTTGCCGCGTCCCGATCAGGGTGGCATCGCTGCACAGACCATGGCGGATGCGCCGGTGCCCTCGCGCGAGAAGCGCGCGGAATCCGGCGCGGCGCCGCTACAGGCGAGCCGCGGCTTTGCCCCCGCCGCCGCGCCGGCCGTGCCGGAGCCGCCCCCGCTCGCTGCCCTGGTCACGGGCGAGACGGGTGAACAGCAGACCCAGGTCCGTTTCCGCTTGCCGCGTCCGGTCACGCTTCCCAGCGGCCAGAACGTGCTGGTGCCGATCGTGGCGCGCAGCGTGCCGGCGGAACGGGTCGCGCTCTATCAGCCGCAGACGCATGCGCTTCACCCCTTGGCCGCCATTCACCTCGCCAACGACGGGACGAGCGCGCTGCCGCCCGGCATCGTCACGCTCTACGAGCGCGGCGCGGACGGCATATCCCATATCGGCGATGCACGGCTCGCGCCGCTACCGGCGGGGGAGAAGCGGCTGCTTGCCTTCGCCCTGGATGGCAAGGTGCGCATCGACCAGGAACAGAAGCGCGATGCCGAGATCGCCAGGCTGCGTGCCGCGCGCGGCATTCTCGAAGTGACGCGGACCGAGCAGGCGACTACCATCTACCGCGTCGTCGCTCCGGCCGGCGATGCGCGCCGGCTTGTGCTGGAGCAGCCGCGCAGGCCGGATTTCACGATCGTCAAGCCGGACAAGGGTGTGGAGATCGCCGAGGGCAACTGGCGCATCGCCGTCGCACTCGGCGCCGGACAGGGCCGGATCGAGGTTATCGCCGAGCGCCCGGTGCTTGAGCGGGTGCAGCTCCTTCAGGCGAGCGACGAGCAGATCCGCCTGCTGCTCCAGGCGCCGCGCCTGTCCGAACGTCAGCGCGAGGGGTTGCAGCGCGTGGCCGCTCTCGCCGGCGAGCGGGCGAAGGTTGCCGGCGAACTGGCCCGCCTGGAGCGGGATCGCGGCGCGCTGGTCGGCGAGCAGGCGCGCCTGCGCGCAAATTTGCAGGCGGTGCCGCAGGGCAGCGATCTGCACCGGCGCTATCTGACGCAACTGGGCGGTCAGGAGGACCGGCTTGCCCAGCTCGATATCGACATCAAGGTGAAGCAGGCGGAACTTCAGGGCGCGACGACCCGTCTTGAGGATTTCGCGCGGACGCTGGAGTTCTGAAAGGCTCTAGAACTGGATGCGCGCGCCGATGCGCAGCATGTGCACCCGGTCGTCCTCGAAGCCGCGCGCGCCATTGTCGAACCACTGGAAGCGGTAGGAGGGGACCAGCGCCACGCTCTCGTTCAGATTGACGGCAAGGCCCGCTTCGCCCAGCGCCGTGAAATGCACACCGCTTTCGCCGGAAATGCGCGCGCTGTTCAGGCGCAGGCCGTCGGGATCGATCAGCGCCGCGCCCGCACCGCCGCCGAGATAGGGCGTGAAGGTGCGGTTGACGGGGAAGTCCAGAAAGACGTTGCCGGTGAACGAGTAGAAGTCCTGCTCGCCCTTGAGGCGGCGCGTCTGGCCCGCGGACGTGACGCGCCGGTAATCCATGCGGCCGAAGGTGAAGTCGCCTTCCAGGCGCAGATAGGGGCTGAAACGGTGCCCGAGCGCAAAGCCATAGAGCATGTCGGGCTCGTATTCCAGCCGATTGTCGCCGCGCCCGTCGCGCCCTTCGGCGAAGATGCCGCCGGTGCTGAACTGCATGTAGGTGCCCGGGCGGTCATGGGCGAACGCAGCGCCCGATACCAGCCCAAGTCCAATGGCCGCCATGGTGGCGGCGAGCACGCGCAGCCTTCTGCTGTCCGTCATTCGACTTCTCCCTGTGTCGCGTGCGCGGAGCCCGCGCGGTCGGATTCAGGGAAGTATCCTTACGCCGATTTCAGGTCATATTTCGGCCGGAATGTGGAACAATAAAGACAGACTATGGGCAAATACATAATTGTTATTTCAATGCTTCTTTTTCTTCTTCCCGTTTTTTAGATACTTGAGTTCGTTCTTGAGAAGCTTTGTCAGTTCGCTGTTCAGTTGCGGCGGCGATGTGTCGACATGACCGGCGAGTGTCTGGGTGACAATTTCCAGGGTCCGGATACGGCCGAACCACTTGTGATTGGACGGGACGAGGTGCCATGGCGCCGCCATGCTCCAGGTCGCGTCCAGCATGTCGTTGGTGGCGGTCTCGTATTCGTGCCAGCGGGCGCGGTTGCGGAAATCGTCCGCCGTGATCTTCCAGCGCTTGTAGGGCGTTTCGGCCCGCTCCTTGAGGCGGGCGAGCTGCACGTCGGGAGAGATATGGAAGAAGATCTTGATCACCGGCATGCCGTCATCGACCAGCATGCGCTCGAACTCGTTGATTTCCCTGTAGGCGCGCCGCCAGTCCTGCTCGCTGGCCCAACCCTCCACCCGCTCGACCAGCACCCGGCCATACCAGGAGCGGTCGAAGATGGCGATCGAGCCCGGCTGCGGCAGGCGCCGCCAGAACCGATAGAGGAAATGCAGGCCCTTCTCGTCTTCGGCAGGGGCGGCAATGGGCCAGACCTTGCAGGCGCGCGGATCGAGGGTCTCGGTGAGCCGGCGGATCGCGCCGCCCTTGCCGGCCGCATCCCAGCCTTCCATGACGATCACGGCGCGCTTCTTCTGCAACAGGCAGCCCTGCTGGATCTGCAGCATTCGCAGTTGCAGCTTGCGTTTGCGGTTCTCGTACTCGGTCTCGCTGGCGATGCGCGATTCAAGATCGACATCGGCCAGTCTTGCGCGCTGCCGGGCGAGCCTGATGCGCCCATCGCCGATCTTTGCCATTTCCCCGCCTCCTTGCCTGGCCGGCCTGTAAAGTCTAGCGGCGCCGGGACCAGGCTTTAAGCAGATTCAACGGCTTACCGGTGCCGAAAAAAACGCCGGCGGCGCGGTAGAAGGATGATCGCGCCCTGTGCTAGCTGATGTGACGGTTCAGTGAACGGGGGCAGGGTTGCGCGGCAGCCCCTTGCGGAGCGCCGGCGGAACGGGCATCGGATGCAGCTCGAACAGGAACTCAAGCTTGCCATCGCGCCGGAGGATGCGGCTCGGCTGCGCCGTCTCGCATCCGGCTGGCCTGCCGTCCGGCGGCGGCGCGCCCAGCATCAGCTCACCATCTATTTCGACACGGCGGAGCGCGCGCTGAAGGAAGGCGGGATGGCGCTGCGCATCCGCAATGCGGGCCGGCGCCGGCTGCAGACCCTCAAACTCGAAGGAGATGCGATTGCCTCCCTCTCGACGCGTCCGGAATGGGAGCAGCCGGTACGGGGCGAGCGGCCGGATCTGGCCTCGCTCCCGCCTGCGGCGCGCGCGCTGCTGCCGGAAGCGGTTCGCGAGGACCCCGGCCTGCTGCGGCCGGTTTTCGTCACGGATATCCGCCGCACCTTCTGGGATGTCGGAATGGATGGCGGCGCCCGGGTCGAGATGGTGCTGGACGAGGGCGAGATCCGCGCCGGCCGGCGACGGGAGAAGGTCTGCGAGATCGAGCTGGAGCTGAAAGAAGGGCCGGCGGTCGGACTGGTCGATTTCGCGACGAGCCTCGGCCGCGACATCCCCTTCCAGCTCGAGCCCTGGTCGAAATCGGCCCGTGGCTATCGTCTGGCCGCGCGCCAGGCGCCGCCTTTCGTCAAGGCGGATCTGGTCGCGCTCGCGCCGGAGATGAGCGCGCGGGAGGCATTCATTGCCGTGATGCGGGGCTGCCTTGCCCAACTCGAGGCCAACGAGGCCTGCGCCCGCGACGGGCGCGAGCCGGAAGGCGTGCATCAGATGCGCGTGGCGCTCCGGCGCATGCGCTCGGCACTCGCGGTATTCGATGCCTGCCTTCCGGCGGCCCTGCAAGGCGAATTGCGGGAGGAGCTGCGCTGGATCACCCGCGAACTGGGACCGACGAGGGACTGGGACGTCTTTGTCGAGGAAACGGTCCGCCCGCTCGCCTTGCGCCTTTCCGAGGCGGAGCAGTTTCGGCCACTGCTGGCCGCGGGCGCGAAACTGCGCCGTGCCGGTTATGCCCAGGTGCGCGAGGCCATCCAGTCGCACCGTTACACGGCCATGAAACTCTGCCTGCTGCGCTGGCTCACCCGCGAGGACTGGCAGGACGTGGCGGACGAGGCGGCGCGCGAAGCGCTGGCCGAGCCGGTCGGCGAGCTGGCGCGCCAGGTCTTGCGCGCGCGCGACCGCAAGTTGCGCAAGGTCGGCGAGGGGCACGAGGAATTCACGGTCGAGGAACTGCACGAGCTGCGCATCCGCGCCAAGAAAATGCGCTACGCGGCCGAGTTCTTCCGCCGGCTCTATCCGCGTAAGCCGGTCAAGCGCTATCTCTCGCGCATGGCGGTGCTCCAGGAGGTGCTCGGCGCGATCAACGATGCCGCCGTCGGGCGCCAGCGGCTCGACGAGGCGCATGCGGCACTGGGCGCGCCTGGCGGCCAGGCGCCTTCGCTCGTATGGGCCGATGGCGTGGTGTCGGGCTGGCTGGCCGCGCGCATGATGTCGGAAGTCGGGCGCTTCGCCGAACTCTGGAGCGATTTTCGCGCGCAGAAGCCGTTCTGGAACCGTGTCGCCGAACCGGTTCGCGCCGCCCCCGACTGAGCCTTCTCAGCCCCGCGCGGCCATCCGCCTTTCGCTGCCGGCGAGCAGCGGCAGATGGCGTCCCTCTGCCCAGCGCAGGATCGACAGCTCGCCATCCAGCGATTCGACCAGCGCGGTGCAGCTTTCCACCCAATCGCCGTCGTTGCAGTAGGTGATGTCGCCGATCCTGCGGATCTCCGCATGATGGATATGGCCGCAGATGACGCCCTGAAAGCCGCGGCGCGCCGCCTCCTGCGCCAGGGCTTGCTCGAAATTCGAGATGAACTCGACCGCGTGCTTGACCTTGTGCTTCAGATAGGCGGAGAGCGACCAGTAGGGCAGTCCCAGGCGCCGGCGGGCCAGGTTGAACCAGTGATTGAGGGCGAGCGCCAGGGAATAGGCACGGTCGCCCAGCGTCGCAAGCCAGCGTGCATGGCAGACGATGCCATCGAACTGATCGCCATGGATGACGAGGAAGCGCCGTCCATCGGCGGTGACATGCACCGCCTCGCGCTCGACCGCGATGCCGCCGAACTGCAGGCCGGCATAATCGCGCAGCACCTCGTCGTGATTGCCGGGAACATAGATCACCTTGGTGCCCTTGCGGGCCTTGCGAAGCAGTTTCTGCACGACGTCGTTGTGACTCTGCGTCCAGAACCAGGAGCGGCGGATCTGCCAGCCATCGACGATATCGCCGACCAGATAGAGATACTCGCTTTCATTGTGGCGGAGGAAGTCGATCAGCAGTTCGGCCTTGCATCCTGGCGTGCCGAGATGAATGTCGGAAATCCAGATGGCGCGATGCCTTCCCGGCCATGCAGCGACGTTCATGCCAACCGACCCGATTCGCCGGCCTTGGCCGGCATTTGCCTGGTCGGGAAGATACGAATGTCAGCCGTCTTGTCCCGTGAAGTTTTTTTGAATCTGCAACCCAGTCGTCATTCGGCGCGGGTCAGATGGTCGCGAATCGTGCCCGCGCGCCACGCTCGATGGCGGCGGCGGAGAGCCGTTCGATATCCAGGCGCTCGCGCAGGATGGCGAGCATGCGCAGCTCTTCCTGTTCCGCATGCAGGTCGGAGGCGACCACGTCGCAGGCGACCGCATAGGCGGTCTCGCGCAGGCGCTTGGGCAGGGACTGGCGGATCAGGGCGATCACGGTATCGAAACCATCGTCGCGGGCCAGCAGCGAGGCGCAGTCGCGGGCGACCTTCGTAAGCTGTTTCACGTCAAAGCCGCGAAAGATGGGCAGCGTGCGGACCACGTCGCCGATGGTGCGCAGTTCGCTGTCGGTCATGGTCCGGTCGGCTGCCGAGCAGAGGACCATGGTGTAGATCAGCGCGGTCTGCGGGGTGATGGCAGTCTCGCTGCGGCTTTCGGTGCTGGTCGCGGTCATCGACGAACTCCCTGTGACGTTCGGCATAAGGTGGGCATTGAATCCTTCGGCTGCAAGGGTCTACTGGGCGGCGGTGAGGAAGGAGCGGGTCTCGCTCACCGCCTGCGCCAATCCGACGCGGGTGATCTCGACCTCCGGTGGAAAGGCAGCGGCGAGCCGCGAGGGCAGCATGGAATCGAGCAGGACGAAGACGCCCGCGTCGCCCGCCCGGCGCAGCAGGCGGCCATAGGCCTGCGCGAGGCGCAGGCGCACCAGCATGTCGTCGTAGGCACTGCCGCCGAACGCCGCCTTGCGCCGGCGGTGCAGGATGTCGGGTCGCGGCCAGGGCACGCGGTCGAAGACGATGAGCCGCAGCGAGCGGCCGGGCACGTCGACGCCGTCGCGCACCGCGTCGGTGCCGAGCAGGCAGGCGTCCGTCTCGGCGCGGAAGATGTCGATCAGGGTCGAGGTGTCGAGCGGATCGACATGCTGGGCGAGCAGCGGCAGGCCCGCCGCTTCGAGTGGCTCGATCAGCCGCCGGTGCACGGCCTTCAGTCGCCAGATCGCGGTGAAGAGGCCGAGCGCGCCACCGCCGGCGGCGAGGAAGAGTTCGCGATAGGCCGCGGAGACCTGTTCCACGTTATCCCGCCGCACGTCGGTCACCACCATGACCCGCGTGCGGCCGGCATGGTCGAAGGGGGAAGGCACGCTGATGCGTCGGGCCGGCAGCGGCAGGTGATGGGCGCCGGTGCGGATCTCGGCGGCGCGCCAGCCCTCTTCGGCTTCCGTCTCGCGCGCGCGGTCCCGCAGGGTCGCCGAGGTAATGACCGCGCCATGGGCGGGCGCCAGCACCGCTTCGGCGAAAGGCCGCGTCGGATCGATCCAGTGGCGATGCAGTCCGATATCGACGCTTCGCCCATCCATGCGCTCGACCGACATCCAGTCGACGAAATCGCCGCTTTCCGCCTGGTCGAGCTGGCGCAACATGAGCCGCCAGGCCTCCACCGAGCCGAGCCGCCAGTCCAGGCCGCGCATCGCCGCTTCGATGCGCACGCGGGTCGCGCTGTCCAGTTCCGATGCCTCGCGGTCCAGCCGTTCAGCGAGCGATCGGACCAGCCCCCGCATCGGCTTGGCGAGGCCGGCCAGCGCCGCATCGAGTTCTGTCGCGGCTTCCCTGAGGCCCGGCACCGGATCGTTGGCCGGCGCCTCCAGGCTGTAGCTCTGCTCGTCCTGGCGCGCGCGCGCCAGGACCTGCTGGCGCACCCGGGCAAGAAATGCCTCGGCCGGTCCTTCCAGCTGGCCGCGCTCGACACGGGCAAGCCAGCCTTCCTGCGGCAGGACCTGCGCCGCTTCGACGAGTTCCGCCATCTGCCGCGCCGCACTCGCTTCCTGTTCGGCGATATCGCCGATGCGTCGGACCAGGCCGCGCGCCCGGCTGCGCCGCCCGCCCTCGCCGCCGCGCAGCCAGCGGCGCAGTTCCAGCGTCTCCTCGCCCGAGAGATGGGCCGAGAAGGCGCTGTCGGCCGCGTCGAACAGGTGATGGGCCTCGTCGAAGACGTAGCGCGTCGGCAGCGTCCCGGCATCGCCGGCGCGGGCCGCCTGGAGCATCACCAGCGCATGGTTGGCGATGACGATGTCCGCCCGCCTCGCCTTGCGCACCGAGCGCTCGATGAAGCACTTGCGGTAATGCGGGCACGCGGAAAAGACGCACTCGCCCCGGCGGTCGGCGAGCTGGATGGTGCGCGCCGGACCCATCAGGCCGATCAGCCAGGCGGGGAAATCGCCGCCGATCATGTCGCCATCGCGCGTCGCGCCGGCCCAGCGCGCCATCAGGCCGAGAGCCTGCACCTCCTGCGGCCGTGCTGCCCCGCCCTGGAGCGCCTCTTCCATGTTGAGCAGGCAGAGATAGTTCTCCCTGCCCTTGCGCACGACGACACGTTCGGCCTTGGCCGCCGGGTCGGGATAAAGCCGGTCCAGTTCCTGGTCGATTTGCCGCTGAAGATTCCGCGTGAAGGTGCTGAGCCAGACCGTGCCGCCGTTCTTCTCCGCCCAGACGCTCGCCGGGGCGATATAGCCCATGGTCTTGCCGGTTCCCGTGCCGGCCTCCGCCAGCACGACATTGGGCGCGCCCGCGAGGTCGCGCGGCAGGAAGGCGCCGGAAGCGGCGGCGCAATAATCGCCCTGGCTGGGGCGCGTTTCCGCGTGCGGTCCAAGCAGCAGGCGGAGCCGTTCGCGCGCCTCGATCTCGCGCACCGGCTGGTCTTCCGGCGGCGGCTCGGGCGCGAACTCGCTCCATTCCGGCAGCCGGTTCCAGACGTCGAGACCGGCCGTCCCGCCCTTGGCATCGCCGGCCCGGTCGAGCGCGGCGAGCACGACCGGTGCCCAGGGCCAGCCAGCGCGACCCATGGCGGCGGCGGTGCGCGCCGCGCTTTCGCGCGCATCCGGCCCGCTTTCAGCAAGCCAGGCGAGCAGCCGCTGCGCAATGACCGGCTGGAGGGCGGCCGCTGCTTCCTCGTCGGGCGGCGGGGCGAGACCGCCTGCCCGCGCCAGTCCGCGAACGGTCGGCAGGCAGAATTCCGCCGGCCGCACGAAGGCAAACAGTTCGAGAAGGTCGAAGGCGCGCAGGCCTGGGAGGCCGAGCAGACTTGCGGTCTGGCGCGCATGGCAGACGATGGGCGGCGAAGTTTCCGCCCGCTCCGCCGCCGCCGAAGGGGACAGGCGTTCGATTTCGCCATCCACCGATATCCAGATCGCGCCGCGCCGGCCGGCCAGAAGGGCGGGGCAGTCGGGGATGCGAGGCAGATCGAGCGGGGCGGGGCGGGGGTGCATGGGCGCAGTATAGGTGATTCCCGGATCGCCTTGTTTTCAATCCGGGGATTGCCGATGCCGGCCTCGCCGATTGACCGCGGCCCCCGGATTCCCTAGGGTCCGGCCTTCTTTCAGGATGTTTTCGGCCCCACCATGAATCCGGACGCGGCGATCGCATTGTCGAGCAAGGCCTGGCCCTTCGAGGAGGCGGACCGGCTGGTCCGGCGTTTCGCCAAGGCACCGCCGGCGAAGGGGCATGTCCTGTTCGAAACCGGCTATGGTCCCTCGGGCCTGCCCCATATCGGCACCTTCGGCGAAGTGGCAAGGACCACCATGGTCCGCCGCGCCTTCGCGCTGCTTTCCGACCTGCCGACGCGCCTCGTGGCCTTCTCCGACGATCTCGACGGCATGCGCAAGGTGCCGGACAACGTGCCCAATCATGCGGTCCTGCAGCAGTTCATCGGCCGGCCCCTGACCGAGGTGCCGGACCCGTTCGGCACGCACGAGAGCTTCGGGCACCACAACAACGCCATGCTGCGCCAGTTCCTGGATACGTTCGGCTTCGAATACGAGTTCGTGAGTGCGACCGACTGCTACCGCTCCGGGCGTTTCGATGCGACCCTGCTGCGGGTGCTGGAGCATTACGAGGCGATCCAGGCCATCATGCTGCCGACCTTGCGCGAGGAGCGCGCCGCGACCTACAGTCCCTTCATGCCGGTCTGTCCGAGGACAAGGCGAGTCCTGCAGGTGCCGACCGTCGAAATCAAGCCAGGTTCGGGCAGCATCGTCTATCGCGACCATGACGGGCGGCTGGTGGAGACGCCGGTAACCGGCGGCCATTGCAAGCTGCAATGGAAGGTGGACTGGGCGATGCGCTGGGTGGCGCTCGGCGTCGATTACGAGATGTACGGCAAGGACCTGATCCCCTCGGCGCAGGTTTCCGCCAGGATCGCCCGCCTGCTCGGCCACCAGCCGCCGGAAGGGTTCTCCTACGAACTCTTTCTCGACGAGAATGGCGAGAAGATCTCCAAGTCGCGCGGCAATGGCATCACCATCGAGGAATGGCTGACCTATGCCTCGCCGGAAAGCCTGGCGCTCTACATGTACCAGAAGCCGCGCCAGGCGAAGCGGCTCTATTTCGACGTCATCCCGCGCGCCGTCGATGAGTATCTGCAGCATCTCGCCAGCTATCCGGCGCAGCAGGGCAAGGAACGCTTCGCCAATCCGGTCTGGCACATCCATGGCGGCAATCCGCCGTCGGAGAAGCTGAGTCTGAGCTTCGGCATCCTGCTCAATCTCGCCTCCGTGGTGAATGCGGAGGAGAAGGGCGTGCTGTGGGGTTTCATCAGCCGCTATGCGCCGGAGGCCAGCCCCGAGCGCAATCCGATTCTCGACCGGCTGGTGGGCTATGCGCTCGCCTATTACCGGGACTTCGTCAAGCCGACCAAGCGCTACCGCGCGCCGGATGCGAAGGAGCGGGCGGCGCTCGAGGATCTCGCCGCGGTGCTGGCCGGCGCCGATCGCGGGCGGAGCGCGGAAGAACTGCAGAACGACGTCTACGAGGTCGGCAAGCGCCATGACTTCGCCAACCTGCGCGACTGGTTCAAGGCGCTCTATGAGGTGCTGCTGGGCCAGGAACAGGGGCCGCGCATGGGATCCTTCATCGCGCTCTACGGGATCGAGGAGACGGGGCGGCTGATCGACCGGGCCTTGCGGGGCGAGAACCTGTCCGCCGCCTGAAGGCGCTCAGAAGACGCTGCTCGTCTGCGCAAAGCGGAAGTAGAGTTCCCGTGCCCGCGCATAGACCGGCCCTGGCTGCAGGTCTCTGTCCTCGACCCGGACGATCGGCTGCACCTTGCCATAATTGCCGGTCGAGAAGACCTCGTCCGCCGCCATCACCTCGGCGAAGCTGATGGTCCGTTCTTCCACCCTGATGCCCGACTGCGCGAGCAGGCCGGCGACCCGCGCCCGGGTGATGCCGCTGAGGAACGTGCCGTTGGGCGCCGGCGTCTGTGCGACGCCATCGCGCACGATCCAGATATTGGCGGAAGCCAGTTCCGCGACATTACCGTCCGGATCGAGCATCACCGCATTGTCGAAGCCGCGCGCGACCGCATCGCGCACGGCCCGCGCGCTGTTCGGATAGAGGCAGGAGGCCTTGGCATCGGTCGGTGCCTGATCGGCTGCCGGCCGCCGGTAGGGGGAAAGGCAGACGCGGAAGCCGCTGTCGGGCGGCATTGGCGTATCGTAGATCGCCAGCGCGAATTCGGTGCTCTTCGGCTCGAACAGCACCATGCCCTCGCGCACGAAGAACATCGGCCGCACATACAGCTCGGCACTGCGCGGGAAGCGGCGGATACCTTCGCGGCAAAGCTGCTCGATCTCGGCCGCCGAATGGGTCGGAGCCATGCCGAAACTTCTGGCCGAGCGCACCACCCGCTCGCAATGCCGGTCGAGATCGGGCGCCAGCCCGCCGAAGGCGCGCGCGCCGTCGAAGACGACCGACGCCATCCAGAATGCATGATCCATGGGGCCGAGCAACGCCACGTTCTCATCGCTCCAATGCCCCTTGCTGTAGATGGCGACTGACATTTCTCCCGCCTCCGCGATTGGCCTCGAGCTGCCGGCGGGGGCCGGTCGGACGTCAGCTGTTTGGCTGGCCGGACCAGACGATGCGCGCCATCCAGGCGATGTCCTGCAGATCGCATTCGCGATCGGGTACCGCCGGGTTGAGCGACTGGAACTCGATCCGCCGCACCGACCGCCGCTGAAGCTGCGTCACCAGGATCTCCCCGGACGCCAGTCTCACGAGTACACGGTCTCCGCGCCGAATGGAAGCGGCGGGCGATACGACGATCACGTCGCCGTCGCGGTAGACCGGTTCGGCATCGCCGCCCACGATCTCGATGGCGAAAGCCTCCGGGTCGCGCAGGTCGGGAAAGGCGATTTCGTCCCAGCCCTCGCCCGACGCACGGCCGGCGGGCGTGAAGCGGCCCGCCACTGCCGCATCGCTCAGGCGGATCACCGGCAGATGGTAGGCGCTGCTTTCGCCGCCGGCCTCGCCGATCAGGGCGACGAAGTCGGCAAGCGGGCAGCCGGTTGCCTCCAGCACCTTGGCGATGCTCTCGGTCGAGGGCCAGCGCGGCTTGCCCTCCCGGGACAGGCGCTTGCTCCTGTTGAAGGTGGTCGGGTCGAGCCCACCGCGCTTGGCGAGTCCCGACGCCGAATATCCGTACCGGGCAGCGAGCGCATCGATCGCCGCCCAGATGCCTTGATGGGTGAGCATGGGACAATCGTCTTACGTTTGCACCTTTATAACCATAGGAGATAATGCGGCCTGCGCCAGTGCCGGAGAATTTGTTCTTATATGCCTGCCGCTTTCTTGCACCTGCCGGGGCTCCATCTAGGCATGAAACCAAAGCCATGGGCTGATGTTCGCTTCGCCCGCATTTGAGTGTCTGAATATTTTCCTGTGGAAACCTGCTGCCGCACCCGGTCATGAAACGTGCCGGGGCCGCCTGCAAGCGGAGCAAGGGATGCCGATCATCTATCATCTTGCCGATGCCGCCGCCTGGGCGGCCGCCCGGATGGCGGGCAGTTACCAGGGAACGGCGGACGACCGGCGGGATGGCTTCATCCATTTCTCCACCGCGGGCCAGGTGCGCGAAAGCGCGGCCAGGCATCGCCGGGGTGTTGCCGGCCTGCTGCTGGTGGCGGTCGATGCGGACCGGCTCGGGGCGGCGCTGAAGTGGGAGCCTGCCCGCGGCGGCCAGCTCTTTCCCCATCTCCATGCTCCGCTCGATCCGGCGCTCGCCATTTCCGCCGTGCCGCTGCCGCTGGGTGCCGACGGGCTGCATGTCTTTCCGGACGATCTGCCATGAGGCTGCGCCCCTACCGCGCCATCTGGCCGCTCATCCGCCTGGTGGAGCCGGAACTGGCGCATCGCGCCACCCTGCGCCTGCTCTCCCGCGCCGGGATGCTGACCCGCCTCGCCGGACCGCGGGCGGAGGAAGCGCCGCTGCGGGTGCGCGCCTTCGGCCTCGACTTCGCCAATCCGGTCGGACTGGCCGCCGGTTTCGACAAGGATGCGGAAGTGTACGAGCGCATGCTCGAACTCGGCTTCGGTTTCGTCGAGGTCGGCTCGCTCACGCCACGCCCGCAGCCCGGCAATCCCCGTCCGCGACTGTTCCGTCTGGAAGAGGACCGCGCCGTCATCAACCGGCTGGGCTTCAACAATTCCGGTCACGAGGCGGCGGCGCGCCGGCTCGCGCGTCGCGGTATCGCGCCCGGGGTGTTAGGCGTCAATCTCGGCGCCAACAAGGACAGCGAGGACCGTATCGGCGACTACGTCGCCGGCCTGATCCGGCTCGGTCCCTTCGCCGATTATGTGACCGTGAATGTTTCCTCGCCGAACACGCCCGGCCTGCGCGCGTTGCAGGGGGCGGCGGAACTCGACCGGCTGCTCGGCCGTCTGGGCGAGGCGCAGGCGAGCCTGCCCGCGCCCCGGCCACTGGTGCTGAAGATCGCCCCCGACCTGCTCGCCGAGGATGTGGCGAGCGTGGCGGAGGCGGCTTTGCGCCATCGCCTGGCCGGACTGATCGTCTCCAACACGACAATTGCCCGCCCGCCCGGCCTGCGCAGCCGCCATCGGCGCGAGAGCGGGGGGCTGAGCGGCGCGCCCCTCTTGGGCCCCTCGACCGAACTGCTCCGTCAGGTCTATCGGCTGACCGAGGGGCGCATCACGTTGATCGGCGCCGGCGGTGTGGCGTCCGGCGCCGACGCGCTGGCCAAGATCAAGGCCGGCGCCAGCCTCGTGCAGCTCTATTCTGCCCTGGTCTATGAAGGCCCGGGTCTGGCGCGGCGCATCCGCCGGGAACTTGCGCTGCTGCTGCGCGAGCAGGGTTTCGCGGGTATCGAGGCGGCCGTCGGTCGGGAGGCATAGGGAGAGATGCGGCTCAGCCCTCGTTGACGATCGGATTGCGCAGGATGCCGATGCCGCGGATTTCCACCTCCGCCACGTCGCCGCCCTTCATGTAGAGCGGCGGGTTGCGCTTGTCGCCGACGCCGCCCGGCGTGCCGGTGATGATGACATCGCCCGGGCGCAGGGTGGTGAAGGCCGAGATATAGACGATCAGGCTCCTGACATCGAAGATCATCAGGTCGGTCGGCGTGTCCTGTACCACCTGTCCATTGAGGCGCGTGGTCAGATGCAGCTTCTGCGGATCGGGAATCTCGTCGGCGGTCACCATCCAGGGGCCGAAGCCGCCGGTGGCGGGAAAGTTCTTGCCTGGCGTGAACTGGTGAGTGTGGCGCTGCCAGTCGCGGACGCTGCCGTCGTGATAGCAGGAATAGCCGGCGATGCAGGACAGGGCATCGGCGGCGGCGGCATGCCGGCATTCCCGGCCGATGATCACCGCAAGCTCGCCCTCGTAATCGAAACGATCCGAATTGCGCGGCTTGACCATGGCCTGGCCGTGTCCGACCTGGGTATCTGCCCAGCGTGTGAAGAGCACGGGGTGCGCCGATGGGTCGCGGCCGGTTTCCTTGCGGTGCTCGTCGTAATTGACGCCGACACAGATGATCTTCGCGGGATCGGTCACCGGGGGCAGCAGGGTAAGCTCGGCAAGGCGCCGGTCCGGCCTGGCGCCTTTCGCGGCATCGGCCACCTCATGCAGGGCCCCGGCCTCGAGAACCTTGCGCAGATTGGCGAAGCGCGGCCCCATCCTGGCGGAGACATCGATCACGCCATCGCCCTCGACCACTCCGAAACCCTCCGCGGCGCCTCGCTGGAAGCTCACGATCTTCATATCGGCCCTGCCTTCCTGATCCTCTGCTGCATCCTTGCCCCCCGCCGCTCCGGGCGGGGGCAACAAACTGCCACTTCCATCGCCCGGACGCCAGTTCACAGATGCGTCGAGGCCCGCTTCCCGGCCAGCGAAAGCACATGTTCCGCCCAACCCGCTTCCTTGCTAGCTTAGGGCCGCGCGCGGCAGGTCGCGGCGCGCGCGGCGAATTGCAGCAGACAGGGAGCAGGGGCGATGGCGCAGGGCGCATCCGTCAGTCCGAACAATCTGGAAGCATTCTGGATGCCGTTCACGGCCAATCGGCAGTTCAAGGCGAACCCGCGCCTGCTCGCCGGCGCGAAGGACATGCACTACACCTCGGCCGATGGCCGGCGCATCCTCGACGGCACGGCGGGACTGTGGTGCGTCAATGCCGGGCATTGCCGCACGCGCATCGTCGAGGCGGTGGCGCGGCAGGTGGCGGAGATGGACTATGCGCCGGCCTTCCAGATGGGGCACCCCAAGTCCTTCGAGCTGGCGGCGCGACTGGCCGCCATGCTGCCGGGCGATCTCGACCATGTCTTCTTTACCAATTCCGGGTCGGAGGCGGTCGATACCGCGCTCAAGATCGCGCTGGCCTATCACAGGGTGCGCGGCGAGGGCGGGCGGACGCGGTTGATCGGCCGGGAGCGCGGCTATCACGGCGTCGGCTTCGGCGGCATTTCGGTCGGCGGCATCGTCTCCAACCGCAAGATGTTCGGCCCCATGCTGGCCGGCGTCGATCACCTGCCCCATACCCACGATCTGGCACGCAACGCCTTCACCCGTGGCGAGCCCGAACATGGCGCGGAGCGGGCCGATGAGCTGGAACGGCTGGTGGCGCTGCACGACGCCTCGACCATCGCCGCCGTCATCGTCGAGCCGGTGGCGGGTTCGACCGGCGTGCTGGTGCCGCCGCGGGGCTATCTGCGCCGGCTGCGCGAGATCTGCGACCAGCACGGCATCCTGCTGATCTTCGACGAGGTGATCACCGGTTTCGGCCGCCTCGGCTCCTCCTTCGCGACGGAACATTTCGGCGTGCAGCCGGACATGATCACGGTCGCAAAGGGCATCTCGAACGGCACCGTGCCGATGGGTGCGGTGTTCGTGCGCAAGGGCATCTACGACGCCTTCATGACCGGGCCCGAGCAGGTGATCGAGCTGTTCCATGGCTACACCTATTCCGCTCATCCGCTGGCCTGCGCCGCCTCGCTCGCCACGCTCGACATCTATCAGGAAGAAGGGCTCTTCGCGCGCGCGCGCGAACTCTCCCCCTACTGGGAGAATGCCGTGCACAGCCTCAAGGGCACGCGCAACGTCATCGACATCCGAAACATTGGGCTGGTGGCGGGAATCGAACTCGAGCCAAGACCCGGCGCGGCGGGCGGGCGAGCCTATGACGCACTGGTCAAATGCTTCGAGCGCGGCCTGCTCATACGCACGACGGCCGACATTATCGCCCTCTCGCCACCGCTGATCGTCGAGAAGTCGCATATCGACGAGATGGTCGACAAGCTGGGCGGGGTCCTCAAGGAGGTCGCGTAGGCCGCCCGGCTTTATGCGGCGATCAAGTGGAACTTATTGGACCCCGGCGCGGCGCCCGGGCTAGACATTGCGCACCTTGACCGGATGTGAAGGTTGCACATGCTGATCGGCGTTCCGAAGGAGATCAAGACCCACGAATATCGCGTCGGCCTGACGCCCGCCTCGGTGCGGGAGGCGACGCGCCAGGGCCATGGCGTGCTGGTACAGAGAGGAGCGGGGGAGGTGATCGGACTAGGCGACGATGCCTACCGCGCCGCCGGAGCGGAGATCGTCGACGGGGCCGCCGGCATCTGGGCCCGCGCCGACATGATCGTCAAGGTGAAGGAGCCGCAGCCTTCCGAGTACGCGGCGATCCGCGAGGGCCAGATCCTGTTCACCTATCTGCATCTGGCGCCCGATCCCGGGCAGACCAAGGCGCTGATCCAGTCGCGCTCCGTCGCCATCGCCTACGAGACGGTGACCGACGCCGCCGGCGGCCTGCCGCTGCTCAAGCCGATGAGCGAGGTGGCGGGGCGCATGGCGGTGCAGGCCGGGGCGAGCTGCCTCGAGATCGAGCGTGGCGGCCGCGGCATGCTGCTTGGCGGTGTGCCCGGCGTGCAGCCGGCCAAGGTCGTGGTTCTTGGCGGCGGCGTCGTCGGATCGAACGCGGCGCGCATGGCCCTTGGACTGGGGGCCGATGTCACGGTGTTCGACCGTTCCGTGGCGCGGCTCGACGAGTTGGACCGGCTGTGGGGTCCGGCACTGAAGACCCTTTATGCCACCTACGATGCCATCGAGGAGCACGTGCTCGCCGCCGATCTCGTGATCGGCGCGGTGCTGGTGGCCGGCGCCGCGGCGCCCAAGCTGGTCGGCCGGGAGACGGTGGCGCGGATGAAACGGGGCGCTGTTCTCGTCGATGTGGCGATCGACCAGGGCGGCTGTTTCGCCACCTCGAAGCCGACGACCCATGCCGATCCGACCTATGTAGTGGACGGGGTGATCCATTACTGCGTCGCCAACATGCCGGGCGCGGTGGCGCGCACATCGACCTTCGCCCTCAACAACGCGACGCTGCCCTTCGTCCTCGCCCTGGCCAACAAAGGGTACCGGCAGGCTCTGTTGGATGACCCGCATCTCAGGAACGGCCTCAATGTCTGCGCCGGCCGGGTGAGTTGCGAGCCGGTGGCGCGGGAACTCGGCCTCGACTACGTGCCGGCGGAGAAGCTGCTCGCCTGATGCCCGCCGCGGGCTCCGGCGAAGTTCAGCGCGCAAAGGCCGCCGCCAGGGCGGCTGCGGATTCCTCGACCGCCCGTTTCGCCGAATCGAGCGCGCCCGACATCGAGAAGAAACCGTGGATCATGCCCTCATAGTGGCTGAGGCGGCAGGGAACGCCGGCGGCTGAAAGCCGTTCGGCATAGGCCCGGCCTTCATCCTTGAGCGGGTCGTAGCCCGCGGTGATGACCAGAGCGGGCGGCAGGCCGGAAAGGTCGGGTGCCAGGCCGGGCGAGGCCCGCCAGTCCGTCAGGTCGGCGTCCTGCCCGAGATAATGTCCGAAGAACCAGTCGATGAGCTGGCCGGTCAGCAGATAGCCCTCCGCCAGCTCGCGATGGGACGCGCTCGCGCGGCGCATGTCGGTCGCCGGATAGACGAGAAGCTGGAAGACGAGGGCGGGGGCGCCCCGGCGCCGCGCCGCCTGCGCCGCCACCGCCGCCAGGTTGCCGCCTGCCGAATCGCCGCCGACCGCGAGCCGTGCCGGGTCGAGGGCCAGTGCTACGGCATTCTCGGCGATCCAGTCCATCGCGGCGATGGCATCCTCGGCGGCGGCCGGGAATCTATGCTCCGGCGCCAGCCGGTAATCGATGGACAGGACCCGGCAGCCGGCGCGGGCGGCAAGCTGCCGGCAGACCCGGTCGTAGCTCTCCAGGCTGCCGATCACCCAGCCGCCGCCATGATAGAAGATCAGGCCCGGCAGGACCGCACCGCGACCTTGGCCGGGCGGCGTATAGATTCGCATGCCGATGGCCCCGGCCGGGCCCGGGATGACCCGGTCTTCGATTGCGCCCATGGCAATCGGCTCCGCATCGAGGATCGGGGCGGTGGTCTCGAACTGCAAACGCGCCGCCGCCACCGGCAGCGAGTCGATAGTCGGCCGCCCGGCGGCCTTCACCAGGTCCAGCACCCATTGCGCCTGCGCTTCGAGCGGCATGCTCCCCCCCCTTTCGGTGATTCCGCCTACTCCCGCCCTGTCCGGGCGAGCGCCCGCTCGAGAAAATCGAGCCGGTCCTGGCCCCAGAAGATCTCCCCGTCCAGCACGTAGCTGGGCGCGCCGAAGACGCCCCGTTCGAGCGCTTCCGCCGTATCGGCGTCATAGGCGGCTTTCGTCTCGGCGCTCTCGGCCGCTTCGAGCAGGCGGGCGCCATCGAGGCCGCAGGCGCCGGCGATCTCGCGCAGGATTTCCGGGTCGGCCGTGTTGCGGTCCTCGGCCCAGAGACCACGCAGGCAGGCATGGGCGAAGCCGAGCGCGGCGGCCTGGCCATTGCTCTGCCGCGCCGCCACGACGCAGCGCGCGATCAGGGATTCTGCCAGCGGGAAATGCTTGGGCCGGAGCACCAGCGGCAGGCCCAGATGATCGCGCCAGCGGGCCAGCTCGACGAACCGGTAGGCCTGACGCTGCGGCGCGCGCTTGGCGAGCGGCAGCCCGCCCGAGGCGGGAAAGATGCGCCCGAAATCCACCGGCTTGACCCGGATCGCGACACCATGGCGTGCCGCCATTTCCTCCAGCCGCCGCGCGCCGAGATAGGTCCAGGGCGACATCAGGGAGAGGTAGTAGTCGATATGGCGTTCCGACATCGGCTTTCTCCGTCTTCGGGCTCACGGACGAAGCAATCCGCCGATCAGCCTGGATTGATTGATCGCATAGGAATCGGTCATGCCGGAAACGAAATCGGTGACGGCAAGCAGCCGCGCATAGCGCCCCCCGCCTTTCTCGCGCCCCGGCATCAGCCTGAGCAGAGCCTCCGCGCGCGGCGACATGGCGAGCCGCCCCTCCGATGCCATCTCCTCCTCCACCACCGCGCCGGCGAAGGCTGCCACGAGGCTGCGGATCACTTCGCCCCCGGCGATCTCGTTCTGCGTGCGCTCGATCGTGCGAAACACCCGCTCGCGCGTGAGCTTCTCGATGGCGGCGAGAGCCGGCGCCTCTTGCAAGCCTTCGAGCAGGGCGGCGCGGTGACGCCCCGACATGACCGCCTCCTCCCGCTCGAGAAAGCTGGCGACCGTGCGTTCCACCAGATGGCCGATCGCCTTGGCGCGCAGATAGCCGATCCGTTCCGGTTCCTCGCCCACCTCACGGTAGCGTGCCGGCCGCTCGCCGATGACCTGCAGCAGCAACTCCTCCGCGTCGCGGAAGGCCACGCGACCGAGCTTGCAGCCATCCTCCAGATCCACGATGCGATAACAGATGTCGTCCGCGGCCTCGACCAGGAAAGCCAGCGGGTGGCGAAGCCACGCGCCGGCGCCATCCGCCAGCAGCCCGACCGTCTCGGCGACAGACTGAAACAGTGCCGCCTCGGCCTGGAAGTAGCCGAACTTGCGCGCCCCGGCATCTTCTTCCGCTCCGCCGCCGGTGGCGTCGGAGGCGCGGGGATACTTCATGAAGGTCGCCAGGGTCGCGGCGGTGAGCCTGAGGCCGCCGGCATGGCGCCAGTTCTGCAGCCGGGCAAGGATGCGGAAGCCCTGGGCATTACCCTCGAACAGCTCGAAATCCCGCCGTTCGGCCGGCGCCAGTCCCGCGATCAGGCCGCGCCCTTCGCCGTTCGCGAACCAGTGGCGGATGGTGGCCTCGCCATGATGCCCGAAGGGTGGATTGCCGATATCGTGCGCCAGGCAGGCGGCGGAGACGACATGGCCGAAATCCGCCGCCGTGACGATTTCCGCGAGCCGCGGCCTGCGCTGGAGGACCACCACGCCGACCCCGGCGCCAAGCGAGCGGCCGACGGAGGAGGCTTCGAGGGAATGGGTGAGGCGGGTGCGGACATAGTCGCTCTCGGGCAGGGAATGGACCTGGGTCTTGTCCTGCAGGCGCCGGAAGGCCGAGGAGAAGACCACCCGGTCCCAGTCCTTCTGGAAGGCGCTGCGCACCGGCTTCGGCTCCTCGTTGCCCGAGTGGCCGAAGCGGCGCGTGGAGAATAGGCGGCGCCAGTCCATCATGCGTCCGCACCATGCCAAGGCCCTCGGCCGCAGGCAAGCGGCTTCACGGCCGCTTACCCGGGGGCTGCCTTGTGGTAATAGTGGGCGATGCGCGGATCGCTGCTCGCCGTCGCCAGCATCATCGGCGGCATCTTCATCCTCCAGGCCGGCAACGGCCTGCTCTCGAGCTTCCTCACCTTGCGGATGGCGCTCGAGCAGTTTCCCGCGCCGGTCATCGGCCTGGTGGTGACCGGCTATCCGCTCGGCTTCCTGATCGGCTGTCTCGGCGCTCCGCGGCTGATCGGACAGATCGGCCATATCCGCGCCTTCGCCGTTCTGGCCTCGACCTTCGCCTGTGCCACCCTGGCGCTCGCCGTCTATATCGAGCCCTTCTTCTGGAGCATGGTCCGCATCCTGTCCGGCTTCGCCGGCGCCGGGCTGTTCATGATCGGGGAATCCTGGCTCAACGAGAAGTCGCCGCAGCATCTGCGCGGGCGCATCTTCGGGCTTTACACCATCTCGAACATGACCGCCGTGTCGGCCAGCCAGTTCCTGCTCACGGTCGGCAATCCGCTCGATCTCACCTTGTTCATGCTGGCGGCGGGCTTCATCTGTGCCAGCCTCATTCCGGTGGCGATGACGCGCAGCACCGCGCCCACCCTGCCGCGCGTGCGCGCGCTCAACGTGTTCGATCTCTACCGCCTCTCGCCGGTCGGCGTGGTCGGCGCGATCTCCGCCGGCCTGTGCAACACGGCCCTCGGTTCGATCGGCCTGCTCTATGGCGAGCGCATCGGCCTCTCCACCGACGAGATCGCCCGGTTCATGGCGGCACTGCTGTTCGGCGGCCTGCTCCTGCAATGGCCGATCGGACGCCTGTCCGACCGGATGGACCGTCGCAAGGTGCTGACGGGGGTCATGGCGACCGCCGTGCTGAGCGCGCTGGTCATCGCCCTGTTCGGCCAGAGGATGGGCGCCGCGCTCTATCTCGCCATCCTGTTCTATGGCGGCCTTGTCTACACGGTCTATCCGCTGGCGGTCGCCCATGCCAACGACATCGCGGACCGCTCGCAGGTGGTGGCGGTCTCCTCCGGCCTGCTGCTCTCCTGGTCGCTCGGCTCCATCGCCGGCCCGACGCTCGCCAGCGCCGCCATGGGGCTCTTCGGCCCTTCGGCGCTCTTCTTCTACACCGCCGGCGTCTCGGCCTTTCTCGCCCTCTTCACGCTTTGGCGGATCACGCGGCGGGCGGCACCGGAGAAGGGCCGCCAGCTCGACTTCGTCGCCAAGTCGCCGACTACCATCACGCCCATCGCCGCCGAGATGCATCCGCGCGCGGAAGCCGGCGAACCGCCGCCGACGGGAGAGGAGCCGACGCCGCCGGCGCCTTGACGGTTGCGGCGGG
This sequence comes from Alphaproteobacteria bacterium, assembly GCA_026126165.1. GTDB lineage: Bacteria > Pseudomonadota > Alphaproteobacteria > Ferrovibrionales > Ferrovibrionaceae > JAHCJQ01. Next base: position 78,650 of record JAHCJR010000001.1, on the reverse strand, counting down.
GGCGCGCCGGCCGCTAAGTTAGCCGCCGTCCTACCAGACAGCGCCGCGCGCGGGAGAACAACGACATGCGCCTCTTCGATCTGACCGGCAAGGTCGCGGTCATCACCGGTTCCAGCCGCGGCATCGGCCGCTCGATCGCCGAGAACCTGGCCGCCGCCGGGGCGAAGGTCGTCATTTCCAGCCGCAAGGCCGGCCCGTGCGAGGAGGTGGCCTCCGCCATCCGCGCCAGCGGCGGCGAAGCCCGCGCCATTCCCGCCAACATTTCCGAGCGCGCGCAGCTCGAGGCGCTTGTCGCCGGCACGCGCAAGGCATTCGGGCGTATCGACGTGCTGGTCTGCAATGCCGCTTCGAACCCCTATTACGGGCCGATGACCGGCCTCAACGACGAAGCCTTCGACAAGATCATGCACAACAACGTGCTGTCGAACATCTGGCTCTGCAACCTGGTGCTGCCGGAAATGGCCGAGCGGCGGGATGGCGCGGTGATCATCGTCTCCTCCATCGGCGGCCTCAAGGGCACGCCCGTGATCGGCGCCTATGGCATCTCCAAGGCCGCCGACATGGCGCTTTGCCGCAACCTCGCGGTCGAGTGGGGCAAGCACAATATCCGCATCAACTGCATCGCGCCCGGCCTGGTCAGGACGGACTTCGCGCGCGCGCTGTGGGAGGACGAGGCGCAGCGCAAGGCGCGCGAGGCGGAAACGCCGCTCGGGCGGATCGGCGAACCGGACGATATCGGCGGCATCGCCGTGCTGCTCGCCTCTCGCGCCGGTGCGTTCATCACCGGTCAGGCGATCGTCGCCGATGGCGGCGTCACCATTACCTGAGGGCGATCAATAATCCTGCTTGATGCCGATGCTGGCGCCCTTGAAATTGGGCGGCAGCGGTTCCTTGCCGGCGATCTCCTTGTCCACGGCATCGCAGGTATAGGTGGCCCGCACCGGGTAGGCGAGGGTGCAGAGCCCTTCGTAATCCGAACCGACATAGCGCGGATTGGAGCAGGCGGTGCGCACCCTGGCCAGGATATCCGCCGGCGTGGCGAATGCAGCCGAGTAGCAGACGGAGACCGCCTTGACCGGCAGGCGCGTGCCGCGCTCGCTGAAATAGACCGGCGGCGTGGTGAAATAGGGTCCGTCCAGGTCGTGGGACGAACAGCCGGCGAGCCAGGCGGCGAGCAGGGCGAAGCCGGCCTGGGCTGCCTTCCTGCCGGGATGACGCATCGCATGTCTCCGCCTGTTGCCGCTGGCGGGCAATCTGGTCCGGCGCCGCCACGCGGTCAAGCCCCGTGGCAATTCATGGACTAGACTGGCGCCATGTGGCTCTCTCTCTACCGCACCGCCGGCAGACTTTTGATGCCCTGGCTCGAAAGACACCATGCGCGGCGGCTCGCCCTCGGGCGCGAAGATCCGGCACGCGCGCGCGAGCGTTTCGGCGAGTACCTCGTCCCCCGTCCGGATGGCCCCCTGATCTGGCTGCATGCGGCGTCGGTCGGCGAGAGCGGCGTGGCGCGGCTGCTGGCGGCAGGCGTCCGCCGTGATTGGTCGGCACTGGGCCTTCTCGTTACGACCGGCACGCGCAGCGCGGCGGGGCAGTTCGCCGCAAATCTCGAGCCCGGCATGTGGCATGCCTATGCACCGTATGACGTGATGCCGGCGGTGAGCCGGTTCCTCGATCACTGGCGACCGGATCTCGCGATTTTCATCGAGCAGGAACTCTGGCCCGGCATGCTGGGCGAACTGGACCGTCGCGGTATTCCCCGCCTGCTCTGCAATGGGCGCATCTCGCCAGCCTCGTGGCGCCGCTGGCACCTGGCCCGTTTCGCCAGCCGACGCCTCCTGCGTGGCTTCGCGCTGGTGCTCGCCGCATCGCCGGACGATGCGGACCGGCTCGCCTCGCTCGGCGCGAGTGAGGTGCGCGTTCCGGGCAATCTGAAATTCGCCGCGCCGTCCCCCGAAGCAGAGCCGGCCGCGCTCGCCTCCCTCGCGGCCGCGCTCGGCGCCGCGCCGCGCTGGCTCGCCGCCAGCATCCATGCCGGGGAGGAAGCGGCGGTGGTTGCGGCGCATCGGATTCTGGCCGCCGAGCGGCCCGGGCTGGTGACGCTGGTTGCGCCGCGCCATCCCGACCGGGGCGAGGCCATCGCGGCCCGCTGCCGCGCTGCCGGCATTCCGGTCCGCCGCCATGGGCTGGGCGAGTTGCCGCCGGCCTCAGGCGGCATTCTCGTCGCCGACACCCTGGGCGAAATGGGCCTCTGGCATCGCCTCTCGCCCGTGGCTTTCCTGGGTGGCTCGCTTGCGCCGGCAGGGGGCCACAATCCGGCGGAGGCGGCCGGCCTCGGCGCGGCGCTGCTGGTCGGGCCCGGCCACTGGAATTTCAGCCAGGCTTACCGTGATCTGATCGCCCTGGGCGCGGCGCTGCCCATCGCGGACGGTGCCGCCCTGGCGCAGGCCCTGGCGGAGTTGCTGGCGCAGCCGCAACAGGTCGCGGCCATGGGTGCCGCCGCCCGCCGCTGGAAGGTGGAGAATGGCGCCGCCCTGGCGCGCACGCTGAATCTGATGGCGCCCTGGCTCGACCGGCTGGCGGCTCCTATTCCGGATAATGCGGCCCGGGCCGGGTGAGGAGGTCCTCGTAATGCACGAGACGGTGCGCCCCGAGCGGGCAGGGCGCGCCGTCGCGGAACGCCCATTCGCCGCGATCGCAGGCATCGGCGCGCACATAGCCGTTGATATAGAGGCGCCGGTCCGCCGCCGTCCGGTTCGGACCGGAGCTATGCACCATGAAGGGATGCCAGAGTGCCACATCGCCCGGTTCGAGTTCGAGGTCGACGAGCGCCGAGGGATCGAGGCCGGCTGCGGTAAGCGCCTCCTCCGAGGCCCGTGTGGAGGAGATGCGGTCCGTGCCGCCGATTTCAATCTCGCCCAGCAGGTGCGAGCCGGGCAGGAGGCGCATGGCGCCGCTCGCGGCGCGGTGCTGATCGATGGCGATGCCGGTCTGGACATAGTTGGCCGCGAGATCGCGGTAAGCCTCGCGCGGCCGGCGGAAGCGGCTGTCCTGGTGGAAGGCGAAGTCGCTCATGGCTGCGCCGCGCGGCTTCCAGTGAAGCTGGTTGATGATCTGCTTGATGTCGCGGCCGATGAGCGGCGCGAGCAGGGCCTGCATTCGCGCATCGTGACGGATCGCAGCCAGCAGCGGATCGTGATAGGCGGGCCATTGCACGAGACGCAGGATCGGCCCGAGATTCTCGTCCGTCGCCACGCGGTAGTAGAGGTTGCCATGCCGGAAGGTGCGACCGTGGCCAAGGCCGGTCCGCCATTCCCGGTCGAACGACGCGGCCATTGCCGCGATCTCCGCCCCATCGAAAACGGCGCGCACCACCGCATAGCCCTTGGCGCGGTAGTCGTTCACATGCGGCGGGTCGATGTGCTCGCTCATCCAGTATCTCAAGCTAGTGTGGAACTTGCTGTCCGACAATGCGGCCGCGATGACAGGTGCCCGCATCTAGGCTATAAGGGCGCCGTTAACGGGACCTGAATTCATGGATGCCACTCCGCAGATCGAGCCCATAGCGCTGGCGCGCGACATGATGCGCTGCCCGAGCGTGACGCCGGCCGATGCCGGTGCGCTGGACGTGTTGCAGGCCGCGCTCGAGGGGCTGGGCTTCCGCTGCCACCGCCTCCCCTTCAGCGCGCCGGACACGCCGGATGTCGACAATCTCTATGCGCGCATTGGCGAAGGCGGCTCCAATTTCTGCTTTGCCGGACATACCGACGTGGTGCCGCCGGGCGAGCGGTCGCGCTGGAGCGTCGATCCCTTCGCGGCGGAGATCCGGGGCGACTGGCTGATCGGCCGGGGAGCGGCCGACATGAAGGGGGCGATCGCCGCCTTCGTCGCCGCCGCCGGCCGTTTCCTGGCCCGGCGCGGGCGCGATTTCGACGGATCGATCAGCCTGCTGATCACCGGCGACGAGGAAGGTCCGGCGATCAACGGTACCGCGAAAGTGCTGGACTGGCTTGCCGGACGGGGCGAGCGGCTCGATGCCTGTCTCGTCGGCGAGCCGACCAACCCGACCCGGCTTGGCGAGATGGTGAAGATCGGCCGCCGTGGCTCGCTCACCGGCCGCCTGCACGTGCTGGGCGCGCAAGGGCATGTCGCCTATCCGCATCTGGCGGACAACCCGATCCCACGCCTCGTGCGCACCCTTGCCGCGCTCCTCGCGCGCCGGCTGGACGAGGGCAATGCCGACTTCCAGCCCTCGAACCTGGAAGTGACCAGTATCGATGTCGGCAATCCGGCAAGTAACGTCATTCCGGCCGAGGCGCGCGCCACCTTCAACATCCGCTATTCCACCGAGCAGAGCGGTGCCGGCCTCGAAGCCTGGCTGCGCGAGACCATCGCCCGGGAGGCGGGCGCGCACGAACTCGCCATCGAACATGGCGCGGAGCCGTTCCTCACCCCGCGCGGGCGGCTCAGCGAGGTGGTGAGTGCCGCGATCCGCGACGTGACGGGCGTCAGTCCCGAGCTTTCCACCACCGGCGGCACCTCGGATGCGCGATTCATCAGGAAGCATTGCCCGGTCGTGGAGTTCGGCCTGGTCGGCCAGACCATGCACAAGGTGGACGAACAGGTGCGGCTTGCCGATGTGAGGGCGATCGCCGACATCTATCTCGCGGTTCTGGAGCGCTGGTTCGGCGAACGATGAGCCTTACCAGCACCGTTGCCGAGGGACTTCGCGGAGCCATTCTCCTGTTCCGCCAGGACGCCGCCGGCCTCGGCCATTTCGACCTGTCGATCGAAGGCTTCTGGCGGTCGTTCCTGGTGCCGATCCTGCTCTCGCCGCTGAGTGTGCTCGCGGGACTTCTGGCACTCGGTTCCGAACCGGATGTTCCGGACGGCTATCTGGCGATCAAGATGGCCGGCGACCTGGTGAGCATCGCCGCCTTCCCGATCCTCATGGTGCCGCTGGCGCGCATCCTCGGTCTCGGCGCCGCCTATGTCCCCTACATCGTCGCCGGCAACTGGGCGGCGCTGCCTGTCACCATCGCCAATCTTGTACTGGCGCTGCTCATGCTGTCCGCTGGGGCAAGCTTCGGCGAGGCCGGCCTGTCGGTCGTGTCGCTGTTTATCGGCCTGCCGCTGCTGGTGCTGGTTCTGCGCTATCTTTTCACCATCGCCCGCATCGCGCTTGGCGCCGGCCCGGGAACGGCCGCGGGACTGACGGCGGTGCAGTTCCTGCTCTGGGTCCTGATCGACCAGGCAACCGAAGGCTTCTTCTGACCGGCCCCGTCAAAGCGGGCGGCTGCGCACGAAGGGCAGCGTGCTGGACAAGCCCCCATCCACCGGAAAAGCCTGTCCGTTGACGTAGGAGGCCTCGTCGCTCGCCAGAAAGAGCGCCATGTTCGCGATTTCTTCCGGCAGGCCGTAGCGGGCCAGCGGGTTGAGCTGGCCGATCTTCGCCTCGCTGCCACGGGCGCGCGCGGCTTCGAAGATGGGCCGCGTCATGCCGGTCTCGATCAGTCCCGGGCAGATGGCATTGACGCGCACGCCGGTGCCGTAGAGTGCATTGGCCGCCGTCTGCACCAGGCTGATCACGCCGGCCTTGCTGGCGCTGTAGGGCGTGCCGCCGGCATTGGCCCTGAGGCCGGCGACCGAGGCGGTGCAGACGATCGAACCCCGCTTCTGGCGGAGCATGTGCGGCGCGCCATGGCGAATGGCGAGGAAAGGGCCGATCAGGTTGATGCGCAGGATTTCCTGAAAGTTCTGCACGGTTTCCTCGAGCAGCGGCACCAGGCCGCCGCTGATGCCGGCATTGGCGTGGATCACGTCGATGCCGCCCAGCCGTGCCGCCGCACCATCGACGAGCGCGCGGACCGCCGCTTCGTCGCCTGCGTCGCATGGCACGATCTCTGCCGCGAGGCCGCGCGATTGCAGTGCCTCGCGCGTGCCTTCGAGACCCTCCTCGCTCCGGTCGGCGAGCACCAGCCGCGCGCCCTCCTCGGCGAAGCGGATGGCGGTGGCGCGGCCGATGCCGCTCCCCGCTCCGGTGATGATGGCGCGCTTGCCGGAAAGGCGGGACATGGGCATTTCTCCTTCGGAGTTTCAGTAATCGACGCCGGTCAGGCAGAGACCTTGCGGCGGCGCGTTCGGACCGCCGGCCTGGCGATCGCGGGCGGCGAGCGCGCGGGCAAGGTCGGCGGCATCCCAGCGACCCTCGCCCACCAGCTTGAGCGATCCGGCCATGGCGCGCACCTGGTTATGCAGGAAGGACCGGGCCGAGGCCAGGATATGGACTTCATCGCCGAGGCGGATCACGTCGAGCCGGTCCAGCGTTTTCATGGGCGAGGAAGCCTGGCAATGGGCGGCGCGAAAGCTGCTGAAATCGTGATGCCCGACCAGGATCCGGGCGGCCTCGTGCATCGCCGCCGCATCGAGCGGTTTCGCCACGTGCCAGACGAAATGTCGTTCCAGCACGGGACGGACCAGGCGGTTGAAGATGCGGTAGCGATAGTGCCGCTTGCGGGCCGAGAAGCGGGCGTGGAAATCGGGCGCCGCTTCCGCGCAACCGATGACGGCAATCGCCGCCGGGCGCAGGTGATGGTTGATCGCGTGCATGACCGTGCGCGCCGGGAAGTGTCGCGTCAGGTCCAGATGGGCGACCTGGCCGCTCGCATGCACGCCGGCATCGGTTCGCCCTGCCCCCATGACGGCGACATCCTTGCCGCAGAAGGCGCGGACCGCTTCCTCGAGATGCTGCTGCACCGAGGGGCCGTTGTCCTGGCGCTGCCAGCCGACCAGGCCGGTGCCCTCGTACTCGATCAGCAGGCGATAGCGCGGCATCAGTCGAACCGCCGGCCGGGGGCAATGGGAAAGCCGCGCAGGAATTCTGCCGCCGGGAGAGGTCCCCGGCCGGCCCGCTGCAGGCGCAGCAGGCGCAGCGCGCCACGGCCGCAGGCGACGGCAAGTTCGCCATCCAGCACCTCCCCCGGCGCGCCGCTCCCCTCGACCGGCCGCGCCAGCAGGATGCGGATGCGCTCGCCGCCAATCTCGGCGAAGGCGCCGGGAAACGGCGAGAGGCCGCGGATCATGCAGTCGAGTTCCGTCGCGCCGCGCCGCCAGTCGATGCGGCATTCCTCCTTCTCGATCTTGCGGGCATAGCTCACGCCTTCCTCGGCCTGCGGGCGCGGCCGCAGTCGTCCGGCGGCAAGCCCGGATAGTGCCTCCACCATCACCCGTGCCCCGTCTTCCGCCAGCCGGTCGTGCAGCTCGCCGGCGGTGGTGTCCGGTCCGATGGGCAGGCGGCGCTCGAGCAGCACGGGGCCGGTATCGAGGCCCGCTTCCATCTGCATGGCGGCGACGCCGGTTTCCTTGTCGCCTGCCATGATCGCCCGCTGGATCGGCGCCGCGCCGCGCCAGCGCGGCAGCAGGGAGGCATGCAGGTTGATGCAGCCCAGCCGTGGCGCGGCGAGGATCGGGCGGGGCAGGATCAGGCCATAGGCCACGACGACCGCCACGTCGGGCCGCAGCGCCGCGAACTCCGCCTGGACCCCCGCATCCCTGAGGCTGGCGGGGGTGCGCACCGGGAGGCCATGGGCGGCGGCGAATTCATGCACCGGGGAGAGGCGTTCGCGATGGCCGCGCCCGGCCGGGCGCGGCGGCTGGCTGTAGACGGCGAGGATCTCGTGCCCCGCTTCCAGGAGGGCCCGCAGGGTCGGCACGGCGAAGTCCGGTGTGCCCATGAACACCAGGCGCAGGCGCGGCGCCGAAGGCGATGCGGATGGCGTTCCCGTCATGACGGGACTTGCAGGTCAGTCGCCGACCGACTGCTGGCGGCGTTGCTTCAGCAGGCGGCGCAGGATCATGTTCCGCTTCAGGGCGGAGATGTGATCGACGAAAAGGATGCCTTCCAGATGATCCATCTCGTGCTGCACGCAGGTGGCGAGCAAGCCTTCCGCGCGCTGGCGCCGGGGCGCGCCGGCGCGGTCCAGATAGGTGATCTCGACCCAGGCCGGGCGCGCGACATCGGCAAACTGGCCGGGCAGCGACAGGCACCCCTCCTCGTAGGTGGCGTCCTCGTCGGAGGCGGCGACGATCTCGGGATTGACCAGGAACAGGGGTGCGCGCGGTTCGTCCTCGCGTGCGACATCGATGACGATGACCCGCTTCGGCACGCCCACCTGGATCGCGGCCAGGCCGATGCCGGGCGCCGCATACATCGTCTCCAGCATGTCGTCCATCAGGCGGCGCAGCCCGTCATCGACCGTGTCGACCCTGGCCGATTTGACCTTGAGGCGCGGATCGGGCGCGTGAATGATCGGAAGCAGGGCCATAAACGTTCGTTCTGCCGGGGGATTTCAGTCCCGTAGGTAGGCCATGCAGGCGGTCCCGTCAAGGTGGCGGGGGGGCCCGAATCGCGTGCTAATCTCGGTCTTCCTTGAAACCTTTGCAGACCTCGCGGCATGGAAACGCCCGTCCTGTTCGCCCTGGCCGGCCTTGCGGCCGGTATCCTTCTTGCGCTGCTTGCCGGACTGGCCATGCGCGGCCGGGCCGCCGGCGGGGCGGAGGCGGAGCGTCTCGGCGCGCTGGTCGAGCGGCTGGCCACGGCGCAGGCGGAGCTGGGCGGGCGGATCGCGGCGCTGGCAACGAGCGCCGCCGCCTCGCAGGCGGAGCTGCAGCGCAGCGTGAACGAGCGGCTGGATGCGGTCGGCAAGCGGCTCGGCGAAAGCCTGCAGGAATCGTCGGAGCGCACGGGCAGGACCATCGGCGAGCTGAAGGAACGGCTGGTGGTGATCGACGAGGCCCAGCGCAACCTGGTCGACCTTTCCAGCCAGGTGGTCGGGCTGCAGGACATCCTCGACAACAAGCAGCGGCGCGGCCAGTTCGGCGAACAGATTCTTGAGACGCTGGTACAGGATGCATTGCCGCCGGGCGTTTACGAGTTCCAGGCGACGCTCTCCAACCGCAACCGCGCCGACTGCCTGATCCGCCTGCCGAACCCGCCGGGTCCGATCGCCATCGATTCGAAGTTTCCGCTCGAAGCTTACCGCGCCCTCCAGGCGGCCGGCGACGAGGCGCAGCGCCAGCAAGCGGCGCGCGCCTTCACGGTCGCCATCCAGAAGCATGTGGGCGACATCGCCGGACGCTATATTATCCCCGGCGAGACGGCCGAGGGTGCGCTCATGTTCCTGCCGTCGGAGGCGATCTATGCCGAGCTGCATGCCGCCTTCCCGGCGCTGGTCGAGACGGCGCGGCGGGCGCGGGTCTGGCCGGTTTCGCCCTCGACCCTGATGGCGACGCTGACCAGCATGCGGGCGCTGATGCGGGATGCGACGATGCGCCAGCAGGCGCACCTGATCCAGCGCCAGGTCGGCCAGCTCACCGAGGATGTGGCGCGCCTGCTGGAACGGGTCGACAATCTTAAGAGGCATTTTACCCAGGCCGAGAAGGATATCCGCGAGATCGAGGTTTCCGCCGGCAAGATCGGTCGCAAGGCCGAACAGATCGGCGAGCTGGAAATCGAGGCGCCGCCGGCGGCGCCGGCCATCGACAATGCGGGACACTGACCGATGCCAGACGTTTCGTTGCCCACGACCATCCTGCGCGCCAACGACATCCGCGGCACCTGGGAAAAGGATCTCGGTCTGCCGGAGGGGCGCCTGATCGGCCGCGCCTACGGCACCATCGCCCGTGCCGAGGGGGCGCGGCGCATCGCTCTGTGCTTCGACGGCCGGCTGAGTTCGCCGGCACTGGCCGAGGCGGTGGCGGAGGGGCTGGTCGCCTGCGGGCTGGATGCGGAACTGATCGGCCTCGGCCCCTCGCCGATGCTCTATTTCGCCGTGCATCGGTTCGGCTTCGATGGCGGCATCATGATCACCGGCTCCCACAATCCGCCGGACATGAACGGCATGAAGATGATGCTGGGCGCGAAAAGCTTTCACGGCGAACGGATCGCGGAGCTGGGCCGCGTCGCCGGCCGGGGCCGGTTCGCCGAGGGAAGGGGCGAGATACGCCACTTCGAGGCGCGGGAGGCCTATCTCGAGGCGCTACGGGGCGCCTACCGCTCGGATCGGGGACTGAAGGTCGCGTGGGACCCCGGCAATGGCGCCGCCGGCGAGGTGGTTCGCCGGCTGGCGGCCTCGCTCCCGGGGCAGCACCTCGTGATCAATGCGGAGATCGACGGCCGCTTCCCCAACCATCATCCCGATCCGACGGTTCCGGCGAACCTGCGCCAGCTCATCGATCTGGTGCGCCGCGAGGGGTGCGATCTCGGCGTCGCCTTCGATGGCGATGGCGATCGGATCGGCGCGGTCGACGGGCAGGGCCGCATCGTCTGGGGCGACCAGATGCTGGCGTTCCTCGCCGAGGAAGTTCTGGGTGAGCATCCGGGCGCGACGGTGATCGCCGATGTGAAGGCGAGCGACCAGCTCTTCGCGCGCGTGGCGGAACTGGGCGGATGCCCCGTCATGTGGAAGACCGGCCATGCCTTCATCAAAACGAAGATGATCGAGACCGGCGCCCTTCTGGCCGGAGAGATGAGCGGTCACATCTTCTTCGCCGACCGCAACTATGGCTACGACGACGGCGTCTATGCCGCGGTGCGCTTCATTTCCATGCTGGCCGGTTGGGATTGCTCGCTCGCCGAGCGCATGGACCGCCTGCCCAGGGTGTCGAACACGCCGGAACTGCGTTTCGCCTGCGCCGACAGCCGCAAGTTCGCCGTGGTCGAGGAGGTGCGCGCGCGCCTCGCGGGGGCGGGTCGCAGGATCGTCGCGGTCGACGGCCTGCGCGTCGCGTCCGAGGGCGGCTGGTGGCTGCTTCGCGCTTCCAACACGCAGCCGGTTCTGGTCGGCCGCTGCGAGGGACCGGACGAAGCCGCGGTCGGGCGGCTCCTCGAGCAACTGCATGGCGAACTGCGTGCCAGCGGCGTGGAGCCGCGTCTCACGGAATAGGGCGTCCGCGCCCTCAGCTTCTGCCGTAGCCGTCGCTGAAACGGACGATGTCGTCCTCGCCCAGATAGCTGCCGGTCTGCACTTCCACCAGCTTGAGCGGCACCTTGCCCGGATTGTGCAGGCGGTGAACGGTGCCGGTCGGAATGTAGATGGATTCGTTCTCGTGCAGGATGATCCTCTCCTCGCCCCGCGTCACCTCGGCCACGCCATGGACCACGATCCAGTGCTCGGCCCGATGATAGTGCTTCTGCAGGGAGAGCGAGTGGCCCGGGCTCACCTCGATATGCTTGACCTTGAAGCGGTTGCCTTCATCGATCGTCTCATACCAGCCCCAGGGGCGGGGCGCGCGCGCGGGGAGCGCGGCCTCGCTCCTGCCCGCCCGCTTCAGTTCGTCGACGATGCCGCGCACGTCCTGCACCTTCTCCAGACTGGTCACAAGCACGGCATCGCGGGTGACGACCACGACCGCCTTCTCGAGACCGACCACGGCGGTAAGCATTCCCTCGGAGCGGACATAGGAATTGCGCACATCCTGCAGGAGCACATCGCCGATGCAGGTATTGCCGGCCGCATCATGCGGGCCGATCTCCTGCAGCGCGTCCCAGGCGCCGACATCGCTCCAGCCGATATCGGCAGGGACCACGGCGCCATTGTCGGTCCGCTCCATGATCGCCACGTCGATGGCGACCTTGCGCGCGTCCGCGAAGGATTTGCCCAGCCGCAGGAAATCCAGATCGGTGCCGGCCTCCTCAAGCGCCGCCCTGCAGGCGCGGAGCATGTCCGGCTCGAAGCGTTCCATCGCTGCCAGCATCGTCCTCGCGGCGAACAGGAACATGCCGCTGTTCCAGCAATAGCCACCCTCCGCCAGGTATCGTCTGGCCGTCTCGATGCCAGGCTTCTCGGCAAAGGCGGCGATATGGAAGGCGCCTGCCACTCCGGCCAGCGCCTCGCCGCAGCGGATATAGCCATAACCGGTCTCCGGCCGCCCGGGCGTGATGCCGAACGTGACGATGCAGCCCCGTCCGGCAGCCTCGCGTGCTGTGTCAACCGCCGCCATGAAACGCGCCTGCTCGCGGATCAGGTGATCGGCCGGCGCGACCAGAAGAAGGGCATCCCCGCCATGGCGCTGCTGCACGAACAGGCTGGCAAGGCAGATCGCCGGCGCGGTGTTCCTGCCCGCAGGTTCGAGGGCGATGGCCGACGGCGTGATCGACAGCGCGCGCAACTGCTCGGCGATGGCGAACCGGTGCTCCTCGTTGCAGATGACGAGGGGTGGCGCGAAACGGCTGACATCGCCGAAGCGAAGGGCGGTGTCCTGGAGCAGCGAGTGCCTGCCAAGGAGCGGATGAAGCTGTTTGGGCGAGAGTTCGCGCGATAATGGCCAGAGCCTCGTGCCGGCTCCGCCGGAAAGTAGAACCGGATGAATGACTGACATCAAATGCCCCCAAACCTTTGCCGCCGTCACCGGGCCCGGTCAGAGGGTCCGGACAGGCTCGGCTGCATCGCCGAGCCTATACTCTGCTGGCGTCAAGGTTAATGAATCGCTGGGCTTTTTCTCGGCAGGTTGCAGCCCTGCCACGGGCCGGGCGCGGGCGAGCTCCGCTTTCAGGACGTCGATACAGCGAGCCGTGGTATCGCACAGCTATCTCGAACCACAAGTAATGGTATGTGTTCGGACCGGGCAGACCGAAACGGTCTTTCAATATTCATCTGCTTCTTTCTGAAACGGCAGCTCAATTCCATTTCCAGCAATTCATCGTTAATCTGGCGTCAACTTGCAGGCGTCATGCTTCGGATCGTCGTCTTGGCGTCGGCGGCTATGAGCGCGCGATGGGACTTGTCCCGGTTCCGGCGCGTGGAGCGGCCCGGTGGGACGGGAGGGGGCATGGGGGTGGTAGATCGGAAGATGCCGGCGTCAAACGCCGCTGCGGCGACGATCGCGGGCCGGCGCGCGACCGGCGGGCGCGGCCGCGACGATGTATCGGCGGACCGGGCAAACTGAGGCAGACGGACGCCCGCGATGCACCAGAACGACAGCATGGATCCGGCCGGCCTGATCGCCCAGGCAAAAGAGGGCCTGCGCGCCGATCGCAGGCGGCTGCTACTCAACATGAGCGACCTTTTCATCACTGGTGAGGAGCGGCTGAGCGAGCACGAGCGCAACCTGATGCTCGATATCATCGGCAAGCTCGTGCAACAGGTGGAGACCGACGTGGCCACGGCGCTGGCCGACCAGCTTTCGCGCATGGCGAGCGCGCCGCGCGATCTCGTCGTCCGCCTTGCCCATGAAGGCGTCGATATTGCCCGTCCGCTCATCCTGCAGAGCCCGGTGCTGCGCGACATCGATCTGATCGAACTGGTCCGCCACCGCTCGCAGGAACATCGTCTCAGCGTCGCCATGCGCGCCGGGCTGAGCGAGCAGGTCACCCAGGCCCTGGTTGATCATGGCGACGACGACGTGATCGAGACGTTGCTGCGCAATCCAGATTCGAAGCTCTCCGCGGCGGCGATCGAGTATCTGGTCGAGGAATCGCGCCGGGTCGACCGCTTCCAGGAGCCGCTGCTGCGCCGGCAGGACCTCCCGAAACGTCTGGCCTACCGCATGTTCTGGTGGGTCTCGGCGGTGCTGCGCCGGCATATCCTCGCGCAGTTCACCATCAGCGAGGCGGATCTCGACGACGCCATCGAACAGACGGTCGCCATCATGGCGGCGGAGCCGGTGCCCGAACATAACAGCGCCCGGGTCCTGATCGACCATCTTGCTGACAATGGTCAGCTTACGGGGCGTTCATTGATCGGCCTGCTGCGCGGGGGGCGGCTTACCGCCTTTGTCATCGCGCTGGCGCGCCGCGCGGCCTGCGACCCGGCGACGACGCGGCGCATCTTCTTCTCCAGCGGCACGGAAGCCTTTGCCGCCATCTGCAAGGCCGCCGACATCGACCGCAACGACTTCGCCACGCTGTTCCTGCTGCGCCGCGAGCCGGCCGCGCGCGGCCGCGCCTTGCCGGCGGCACATCTGCAGCAGATACTGGAGTTTTACGACCAGATCGCGCCGTCGCAGGCGCGCACGGCGCTGAAATACTGGATGCGTGACCGGGAGTATCTCGAGACGATCATCGAGATCGAGCAGGCGGAGCCCGTGGCGCCGCCTGCCTCGGGAAAGGCACTGCCGAAATGAACCTGTCGCGGACATCGTGATGGAGCAGCGCGCCAGCGATATCGCCGATCTGGCGGCGGAAGCGAATGTCACAAGCATGGCGCAGATCGTCGATCTGCGCTGGATCGCCGATCTGCGCCGCACCCTCGGCGATGTGTCGCTGCCGGGCTTTCTCGACCAGATGCCGCCCTTCTGCATCGCCAGCCATCAGCGCGGCATATTGCTCGCCAACCAGCCATTCCGCGCCATGCGCGGCGAAATGGTCGTGGCGGCGCTCGCGCAGTCGATCGCGCGGGCGATAGCCACCCGCCAGAACATCCGGGTACGCCATGGCCTGGGCGATGAGCGCGGGCGCTACGTGATTGCCGAGATATTTCCAATCGTGGCTCCGGCGCGCGAGGCGGCGGCGGCCGGCGTCCTGCTGCTGGATGGCAGCCAGGAGGCGGCGGAACTCAATTCCACCAAGCGTGAGCTGAAGCGCTCCTATGACATCATGCGTTCGACCTCCGACTGGGTCTGGGAGGTGGACCAGCATGGTTGCCTGACCCACGCCTCCGACCGGAGCATCGACGCCATCGGGCTGCCGCCTTCCATCCTGCGTGGCAGACCGCTGCACGAGTTCGCGGCCACCGATCGCGACCGCGAACGTCTGCAGAAGGCTTTCGGGTTGCGCCAGGCATTCCGCGACATGACCGTGTCGCTGCGCGACATGGGGGGGCAGGTGCGCACCTTCCATCTCGGCGCTGTTCCGGTCTTCAGCGAGGCGGACGAGTTCGCCGGCTTCCGAGGTACGGCGACCGACGTGACGCAGCAGGTGCGCGCGCAGGCGGCGGCCGAACATTACAAGCGTGAGCTCGAGACGACCCTCTCCTCCCTCCGCGAAAAGAACCAGCAGCTCGATGTGGCGCTTGCCTCGGCCGAAGCATCGAGCCGGGCGAAGAGCGATTTCCTGGCGGTGATGAGCCATGAACTGCGTACGCCGCTCAACGCCATCATCGGCTTTTCCGAAACGATGGCGTCGGGCCTGTTCGGGACTCTGTCGGAACGCTATCAGGAGTATGTCAACGACATCCTGGCGTCCGGGCGCCACCTGCTCACACTGATCGACGACATTCTCGATCTGGCGCGCGTGGAGAACGCGGCGCTGAAGATCGAGCTGCGCCAGGTCCCGCTCGGCAATCTCCTGGTCGAGGCGTACCGGATCGTCGCCGGCCGGGCCAATGCCAAGGGGATCAGGCTCGAGGAGCCGCGAGGACCGCTGAACGCCATGCTGCTTGTGGACTCGACGCGTGCCGTGCAAATCGTGGTCAACCTGCTCAACAATGCAGTCAAGTTCACGCCTTCGGGCGGTCGCGTCGGGGTGGAAATCGCCACCCGGCCGGACCGGCGAATCGCCATAACCGTCTGGGATACTGGTCCTGGGGTGCCGCCGGACAAGCAGGCGATCATCTTCGAGAAGTTCGAGCAGGGCGGCAACGGCGTGCTCAGCCGCGAGCAGGGCGGCATCGGCGTCGGTCTGACCATCGCGCGCGAGTTGGCGCGGCGGCTCGGCGGCGACCTTGTGCTCGATGCCACCAGTTCGAGCGGCAGCCGGTTCAGCGCCATTCTGCCGCTGGCGTGACCATGATCACTTGCCGTAACTGTCCGCCGGAATGCCGGCGGTAAGTGATTTGAAACGCTGGTGTGAATGTATAGATATAGTCGAGGTGGGCTCAGCGAGATGCAATGCGACAAGGAATACCGTCCGCAGACGCGGGGCCGAAGGCCGATGGCCTGCCCGCGCTATCGCGCCGGTCCGAGCGCTGACCTGAGGCCGCATTGTTCGGTGGCCGCAACTTTCGACAACCGGAGGAAGTGACTGGCATGGCAAGCAGGTCCGCGAAATCAAAGTCCCGCCGCTGGCTCTGGTCGATCCTCGTCCTGGTCGTCCTGGTGGTGGGCATCGGAGGCGTGGCGATCGCGCTGCGCGGTCCGAGTAGCGAGAAGTATCTCGCCGATGGTCAGAAACAGCTTGTCAGCGGCGATCTGCGCAGCGCCGTGATCAACCTGCGCAATGCGGTCCGCACGGACCCGAACAATATCGATGCCCGCCTCGCGCTGGCGGAGGTATCGCTGCGGATCGGCGATGCGCCCGCGGCTGAGAAGGAAGTGAAGGTGGCGCGCGAACTTGGCGCCCCGGAGGAGCGCTATCTGGATCCCCTGGCGCAGTCGCTGTTCGCGCAGGCAAAGTTCGACGATATCCTGCGCGAGATCGCGCCGGGAACGCGGGCGCAGATGGTGGAAGGCGTGGTCCGGCTCTGGCGTGGCTACGCCTACCTCGGCAAGCGCGAGCTCAATCTCGCGCGAACTTCGTTCGAGGAAGCGATCCAGGTCAACGCGCAGGAAGCGCGTGCCCATGTCGGTCTGGCGCGGATCGGCATCGAGCAGTCCGACCAGCGCAAGGCCGAAGAGGAGATCGACCGGGCGCTGGCGCTGAATGCCGAACTGTCCGAGGCACTGGCCATCAAGGGCGAGCTGCAGCGGCTGAGCGGCCGAAAGGCCGAAGCGCGCGCGAACTTCGACGCGGCGCTGAAAGGCGATCCGCGCAACGTGCTGGCGCTCATCGGCCGGGCCGTTCTGGCGCTGGACGAGCGGCGCAACGAGGATGCGGAGAAGGACAGCCGCGCGGCCCTGGCGATCCAGCCGGGTCATCCGATCGCCAACTATGTTTTTGCCCTGCTCAACGCCCGCAAGAACGAACTCAAGACGGCGAGCGAACGGCTGGAGCGGCTTGGCCCGGGCATTTCCGGCTACCCGCCCAATCTCTATCTGCTGGCAGCCCTGCATTACCGCCTGCAGCAGTTCGGCCAGGCCGAGGCGGGTTTCGAGCGGTATCTCGCGCTGGTGCCGCGCGATATCCGCGCCCGACAGCTTCTTGCGGAACTCTATATGCGCCGCAATGCCAACGAGCGGGCCATCGAGGTCCTCAAGCTCGCGGTCGATACCGGCGTCGAGGATCCGGTGACCTTCGGCCTGCTCGCGGCCGCCTATCTGCGCGACCGGCAGTTCCAGGAATCCTCCAAGTGGTTCGACCGGGCGGCGGCGCTGCCGAACACGGATGTGCGCCAGCAGCTCCAGATCGCCTATGGGCGCATGCAACTTGGCCAGTCCACCGAGGCGGTCAAGGAACTGGAATCGGCGCTCGAGCAGGATCCGAACTCGGTCCAGGCCCGACTTGCCCTGGCACTGGCCTACATGCGCGGCGGCGAACACGACAAGGCGCTGGCCGCCGCCAGGGACTTGCAGGCCCGACAGCCGGACAACCCCGTCCCGCACAACGTGATCGGCACCGTCCACGTGGCGCGCAATGCCATTGCCGAGGCACGCGCCGCATTCGAGGAGGCGATCAAGCTGAAGCCTGACTTCACGCCCGCCCGGCTCAATCTGGCGACGCTCGATGCGCGCACGGGCGAGCGCGAGAAGGCAGCCCAGGGTTTCCGCTCGGTCCTTGAGACGACGCCCAACAGCATCGAAGCGCATGTGGGTCTGGCCCAGCTCGCGGTCTCCGGAAACCGGATGGCGGAGGCGCAGGAATGGCTCGAAAAGGCGCGGACCATCGACCCGAAGGCGCTTCGCCCATCGCTGGCGCTGATCGATCTCTACATGCGCGATGGCAAGCCTGATCGCGCGATCCAGGTGGCGCGCGATCTGCAAAGCCGGCTTCCGGACAACCCGGTAGCCCTGGATTCCCTGGCCCGCACCCAGCTCGCGACCGGCGAGACGGCGAGCGCGGTGCAAACTTTCCGCCAGGTGGTGGCGCTGACCCCGCGCGTCGCGGAAGCGCATTACCGGCTGGGCAAGGCGTTGCAGCAGGCGCGGGACCAGCAGGGCGCGCTGTCCTCGTTCCGTCAGGCGCTGGCGGTGGACAGCAACTATGCGCCGGCGCTGCTCGAACTGATCGAGGCCGAATTGCGCGCCAAGCGCCCGGAAGCAGCCGAGAGGATGGCGACAGATTGGTCGCGCGCGCGGCCGGCGCTGACCGCTGGTCATGTCATTCTGGGCGACACGCTCACGCGGATCGGCAAGCATCGCGAAGCGGTCGAAGCCTATCGGACCGCGCAGGCCCGGCAGCCATCGAGCCCGATCGTGACGCGGCTCTCGGGTGCGCTGGCGCGATCCGGGGAACACGAGAAGGCGATCAAGACCCTGCAGGACTGGGTCGAGGCGCGCGCCGAGGACAACGTGGCGCGCTTCGCGCTTGCCGATCTGTATCTCAGCCTGCAGCGCAAGGACGAGGCGCTGGTTCATTACGAGCTTCTGCTCAGGTCCGAGCCGGATAACGCCCTGCTGCTGAACAACGTCGCCTGGATTCTCGGCGAGCGCGGCGATGGCCGGGCACTCGGACTGGCCGAGCGCGCTTTCAAGCTGGCGCCGAACTCGGCTTTCGTCGAGGACACGCTGGGCCATCTGCTCATGCAGCAGGGCGAGATCAAGCGAGGCCTCGAGCATTTGCGCTCAGCGCGCGCCAAGGCGCCGAACTCCGGCGAGATCGGCTACCACCTCGCCCTCGGCCTGGTTAAGGCGGGCGAACGGGAGGAGGCCAGGGCAGTCCTGCGCGAGGTCATGGCGGGTGAGGATCGCTTCAACGACCGACCGAAGGCCGAGCAGCTTCTGAAGGAACTGGGCGGGTGAGGCCGTCGGGCGCGCGCTCGCGCGAGGCAGGACGCGAGGGCGGGGGAACATGACGGCACCGCTCCAGTCCGTGGTCGTGAAGGAGTTCCAGGACGCCGATCGCGCGCGATGGGATGCCTTCGTCGAGGCCCATCCCGAGGCCACGTTTTTCCATCTTTCCGGTTGGCGCCAGGTGATCGCCGAGAGCTTCGGTCACGAGGCGCCCTATCTCTATGCGGAACGGGGGGGCGAGATCGTCGGCGTCCTGCCGCTGGTGCGCATCCGCTCGCTGCTGTTCGGACATTCGTTGATCTCGGGAGCCTTCGCCGTGCATGGCGGGCCGGTCGGGACCGGGGAGGAGGCGTTGCTTCGCCTCGACGCGGCGGCGCTTGCCCTGGCGGCGCGGCTGAACGTCAATCACGTGGAGTATCGTGCCGCCACCGAAGGCCGGCCGGGCTGGATCGAGAAGTCGGGTACTTACGCGACTTTCCGGCGTGCGATCGATCCGGATCCAGAGAAGAATCTTGCCATGATCCCGCGCAAGCAGCGGGCGGTGGTGCGCCAGAGCCTCGGCAAGGGACTCGAGGCGCGGGTCGTTGGCGATGTCGACGTCAACTGGCGCCTCTATGCGATCAGCCTGCGCAATCTCGGCACCCCGACCTTTCCCAGGAGGTACTTCGCCAGCCTCAAGCGGCAGTTCGGCGATGCGTGTGAGATCCTCGACATCTATCACGATGGCGAACCGCTCGCCGGCTGCTTGACCTTCCGTTTCCGTGATCAGATCCTGCCCTATTATGCGGGCGGAGTGCCGGAGGCGAGAAAGTACGGCGCACACGACTTCATGTATTGGGACATCATCCGGCGCGGCGCGGCGGAAGGCTACAGGCTGTTCGATTTCGGGCGCAGCAAGTACGGAACCGGCGCCTTTGCCTTCAAGAAGAACTGGGGTTTCGAGCCGACGCCGCTCACCTATGCGTTTCACTTGCGCCATGGAGGCGAACCGCCAGAGCACAATCCTCTCAATCCGCGCTACCGCCTCATGATCGAGACCTGGAAGCGCCTGCCGCTCGGCCTGGCGAACCTTCTGGGTCCGCTCATCGTCCGCAATCTCGGCTGAGCGGGCCACCCCATGTGCGGCATAACAGGCTGGTTCGACCGGGCAGGGGAGCGGGCGCCCGATCGTTCGCTCGTCCGACGCATGACGGAACGCATCGCCCATCGCGGGCCCGATGGCGAGGGTTTTCTATTCGAGCCGGGGATCGGCCTCGGCCACCGCCGCCTGGCGATCATCGACGTGGCGGGCGGCGATCAGCCGATCTGGAACGAGGACCGCTCGGTCGGCATCGTCTTCAATGGCGAGATCTACAATTTCCGGGAACTGACCAGGGAACTGGAAGCCCTGGGCCACCGATTCACGACCCGCTCGGACACCGAAGCCATCGTGCATGCCTGGGAGGAGTGGGACGAGGATTGCGTGAACCGGCTGCGCGGCATGTTCGCTTTTGCGATCTGGGACCGTAACCGCCGCACGCTGTTCCTGGCGAGGGACCGGCTGGGCAAGAAGCCCCTGTATTATGCAGAGGTGGCGGACCGGCAGTTTCTGTTCGCCTCGGAACTCAAGTCGCTGCTGGTCTACCCCGGTCTCGACCGTTCGATCGACCGGCAGGCGGTCGAGGACTATTTCGCGCTCGGCTACGTGCCCGATCCGAAATGCATCTTCTCGGCCGTCCGCAAGCTTGGACCCGGCGAGAGCCTGCGCATCGAGCGGGGCGGCGAGGTGAGGCCGCGCGCCTACTGGCGGCCCCGCCTGGCACCGCGGCCGGCCATGGGCGAGGAGCAGGCGGCATCGGAATTGATCGCGCGGCTAAAGGATTGCGTAGATGTCCGCCTGATCTCCGAAGTGCCGCTCGGCGCCTTCCTCTCGGGCGGCGTCGATTCGAGTGGCGTGGTCGCGATGATGGCATCGTTGAGCGACGATCCGGTGCGGACATTCAATGTCTCGTTCGGCGAGGCGGTGTTCGATGAGTCAAGGTTCGCGGACATGGTGGCGCAACGCTATCGCACATCTCATGCGAGCCGGGTGCTGGCGCCCGAGGCATTCGATATCCTCGATCGGCTGCCCGACATCTATGACGAACCATTCGGCGATGCTTCGGCGCTTCCCACCTTCCGTGTCTGCGCCATGGCGCGGACCGGCGTCACCGTCGCGCTGTCCGGCGATGCAGGGGACGAGCTTTTCGCCGGTTACCGGCGCTATCTCTGGCATCTTCGCGAGTCGCAGGCGCGAAAGCTGCTGCCTGAGGCGATCCGTCGACCGCTGTTCGGGGCGCTTGGCCGGGTCTACCCGAAGCTCGACTGGGCACCTCAGTTCCTGCGGGCCCGCACCACGTTCCAGGAACTGGCACTCGACGACACGGAAGGCTACTTCAACAACGTTGCCGTGGTGAAGGACGGGCAGCGTCAGGAGCTTTACTCCCGCGCATTGAAGTCCGATCTTGGCGGCTATCACGCCATCAACCTGATCGAGCGACTGATGGCGGAGGCCGATACCGACGATGTGGTGGCGGCCGCGCAATACACCGACCTGCGGTCTTACCTGGTCGGCGACATCCTCACCAAGGTGGACCGCGCGAGCATGGCCAACGGCCTTGAGGTGCGCGTGCCGATGCTCGACCATACTTTCGTGGAATGGGCTTCCGGGCTGCCGCGCGCGCTCAAGATACGCGGTAGTGAACGGAAGTTCATCCTGAAGAAAGCGTTGGAGCCCTTCCTTCCCCACGAGGTTCTTTATCGGCCGAAGCAGGGTTTTTCCGTGCCGCTGGCAAGCTGGTTTCGCGGGCCGCTCCGTGCCCGGCTCTGCGAGGCAGTGGCCAGCCCCTGGCTCGCCGATAGCGGCCTGTTCGACCAGAATGCCATCGGCGAGCTGCTGTCGCGGCACCTGTCCGGCAGGTCCGATCATTCGCAACCGCTGTGGCTGATCTATGCCTTCGAGGGCTTTCTGCGCCGCGTCGTGGCTGGCGAAGCGGCCGGCGAGGACCTCGCCGCGGCCAGCTATTGAAGTGGAGGGCGCCCGACCGTGCGAGTTCTTTTCGTCAGCCACCGCTTTCCCTATCCGCCCAACGAGGGCGGCAAGATCCGCGCCTATCACATCATCAGGCATCTGGCGAAACGCCACGAAGTGAGCGTTGCTTCGATCTGCCGCAATGACGGCGAATTGGCGGCGGCCCAGGGAATCGCCGGTCAGTGTCACGAATTCTTCGCCGCCCGGGTGAGCGAGCCCGTGCAGCTTGCGCGCACCGCCCTGCGGATGCTTGGCACCGAGCCACTTTCGATGGGGTATTTCCATTCCGGGGAACTGGCGCGCTGGATCGACGCGAAGGCGCGCGAGAAGCCGTTCGATCTTGCCTTCGTGCACAGCTCCTCGGCGGCACAGTATGTCGAGCACCTTCCCGGACTCCCGAAGATCCTGGATTTCTGCGACATGGATTCGCAGAAATGGCAGGAATATGCGCGCCACAAGTCCTTTCCCATGTCTCTGGTCTACGGTCTGGAGGGCCGTCGGCTGGAGAAGGAGGAACAGCGGCTTGGTCGCGTCTTTGATCTCTCGACCGTGGCCACGGCAGGCGAACTCGAAACGCTTCGCGCATTCGGCCTGGCGGAGCGGAGCGACTGGTTTCCGAACGGGGTCGATGCAGAGTATTTCGCCCCCGACGGGACGGATGCCGAACCCTGCCTGCTCAGCTTCATCGGCAGAATGGACTATTTCCCCAACGAAGCCTGTATGGTCGAGTTCTGCCGGACGACATTGCCGCGCATCCGCCAACAGCATGCGGAAGCGCGCATCGTCATTGTTGGCGCCAATCCGAGCCGTCCGGTTCAGGAACTCGCCTCCTTGCCGGGGGTGGAGGTGACCGGTTCCGTGCCGGACGTGCGGCCATACGTCCGCCGCTCCGCGGTGATGGTCGCCCCGCTTTCGATCGCGCGCGGGACCCAGAACAAAATCCTGGAAGCGATGGCCATGGGTGTGCCGGTGGTGACCAGTTCCATCGGCGCGCGCGGGGTCGACGCGGTGCCGGGCGAGCATCTGATCGTCGCCGACGGAGCGGAGGCGACGGCACGGGCGGTCTGCAATCTTCTCGGGCATCCCGAGGAACGCCGCCGCCTGTCGCAGGCCGGGCGGGCGCGGGTGCGCAGCCATCATGACTGGGAGAGCGCGATGGCACGCATGGACAGGATCGTGGCAGAGCGGCTGGGCACCTCGCTCGCGGCCTGGGCAGCCTGAAGCGGCGCCCCGTCAACTCGTCGTGACGCGCTCACGGCGTCAGGAGCGGGACTTCACGGATTTCGAGCCAGCGAAGCTTTGAAAATGCAAAGGCTTGCGGCGCGGCCGCGGCCACCGCCATGGCCAGCACTTGATCGGCGTTGCCTCTTCGCTCACGCACCTGTCGCCGCGCGCCGCCTTTATCCTTTCTTAAACTGACATGGTTAAGTTTCTGGTTCATCAACAGCGGATCGGTCCTTGCCGGGGGGAGGGGATCGGACGCCTCTCGAGTCACAAGCGGGTGCGAGGAGCGTGGCGAAACCTGATTCCGAACTGAAGCGTGCCCTGGCATCCTGCCGGTCCGGCTTCATCGTCGTTGGCATTTTCAGCTTCTTCATCAATGCGTTGATGCTGACGACGCCGATCTTCAACATGGAAGTCTATAATCGCATCCTGCCGACGAGGAGCGAGCCGACCCTTTATGTGCTGGCGGGCCTCGTGGTCGGCCTGCTCACGGTCATGGCCCTGCTCGAGGCAATCCGCTCGCGCATCCTGGTACGTCTCAGCACGCGGCTGGAGATACTGATGAGCGACCGGGTGCTGGGCGCGGTGTTCCTCGCCAATCAGCGCCGGCCGGGTGCCGGTTCCACGCAGAGCCTGCGGGATTTCGACGCGGTTCGACAGTTCCTGTCGGGCAATGCGCCACTCGCCTTCTTCGATCTGCCCTGGACACCGCTGCTGCTCGGCGTGATCTTTCTCCTTCATCCCCTGCTCGGCATCATTGCAACGGTCTCCGCTCTGGTCCTGTTCGTCCTCGCCGTGGCCAACGAGCTGGCGACGCGCCGGCCGCTCGAACAGGCCAACCAGAGCTATGCGGGCTTTCTTTCCGCCGTTGGCGGCGCGCTGCGCAACAGCGAGGTGCTTGGTGCCATGGGCATGCTCGCCAACATGCGCGAGCGCTGGTACGACCGCCGCAACGAGGTACTGCAGCTGCAGACGCTGGCCAGCGACCGGGCCGGTAACATCTCCGGCCTGACCAAGATGCTGCGCTTCGTGGCCCAGACGATGCTGCTCGGCGCCGGTGCATGGCTCGCCATTCATGAGCTGATATCGCCCGGTGCCATCATCGCCTCGTCCATCGTCATGGGCCGTGCGCTCGCACCGTTCGAGATGGCGATCGGCGTCTGGAAACAGTTCGTGCAGGCGCGCGATGCGCGGCGCCGGCTTTCGGCGCTGCTCATCGAGAATCCAGCGCCGGCCGAACGGACGGTCTTGCCGCGCCCGAAGGGGCTGCTGCGCCTGGAGAATGTCTCGGTGGCGGCGCCCGACCGCAAGGAGCCGATCGTCGCGCAGGTCAATCTGCAGTTCCAGCCCGGCACCATCATCGGCATTACCGGCCCGAGCGGCTCGGGCAAGTCTTCCCTGCTGCGCACCGTGATGGGGGTCTGGCCGCCCGCGGCCGGCACGGTCCGGCTCGATGGCGGCGAGGTGCATAACTGGGATCCGGAAGATCTCGGCCCTCATATCGGCTACCTGCCGCAGGATGTGGAACTGTTCGAGGGCACGGTGGCGGAGAATATCTGCCGCTTCGGCCCACACGATTCGGAATCGATCGTCGCCGCCGCGCGCAAGGCGGGGGCGCACGAAATGATCCTTTCTTTGCCGAAGGGCTACGACACGCCGGTCGGACCGGGTGGCGCCATGCTCTCGGGCGGGCAGCGCCAGCGCATCGGTCTGGCGCGGGCCATCCATGGCGATCCAGTCATCGTGGCGCTCGACGAGCCCAATTCGAACCTGGACGAAGCGGGCGACGTGGCGCTCGGCCAGGCGCTGCGCAACCTGAAACAGGCCGGGGTCACCGTCCTTCTCGTCTCCCATCGTCCAGCGGTCCTTTCGCTTGCCGATCAGATCGTGGTGCTGGCGAACGGCGCGGTGCGCCTGTCCGGCAATGCAGCCGACGTGCTCGCCCGGCTCATCAATCGCGGGCCGGCGGGCCAACAGCCGCAACGGCCGCCGGTGCCGATGCAGAATGTCGTGGCCCGCCTCAGGGGAGCCGGCGCATGAGCGAGAACAGCATGGAAACCCGCCGTCCCGCCCGCCGTCTCGTCGGCAAGGACCAGTATGCCAGCCTGACGCTGGCCGGCCTGCTGGTGGTCGGCGCTTCCTTCGGTGCGCTCGGCCTGTGGTCGGCCACGGCGCCGATTTCGGCGGCGGCGATCGCGCCGGGTGCGCTGGTCGTCGAGAGCAACCGCAAGTCGGTCGCGCATCTCGAGGGCGGCATCGTGCGCGAGATCCTGGTGCGCGACGGCGAGGCGGTCGAGGCGGGCCAGGTGCTGATGCATTTCGATGCGACGCAGATGCAGGCCAGCCTGAAGCTGCTGGAAGGTCGCTACGCATCGGCACGCGCGCTCGAATCGCGGCTGACGGCGGAACGCGAGGGGCGGACGCACGTGCAATTCCCGGCCGATCTGCAGGAAATGGCGGTGCGGGATCCGGAACTCGCCGAGTCGGTCGACGGCCAGCGGCGCATCTTCGAGGCGCGCCGGGCCTCGCTCACCAGCCAGGTCTCGATCCTCGAGAACCGGATCGAGCAGTCCAAATCGCAGATTGCCGGCCTGCAACAGCAGGAGGCATCGAAAATACGCCAGCTCCAGCTCTTCAACACCGAGCTCCAGGGCCTCAAGCAGCTCTTCGAGAAGGGTGTCGCATCCGGCAAGCAGGTCTCCGCCCTCGAGCGCGAAATGGCCCGGGTTGCCGGCGAGCGCGGCGAGGTCGTCGCCCGTCTTTCCGAGGTGCGCCAGGCGATCGGCGAGGCGCAGCTCCAGATCTTCCAGATCCGCAAGTCCTTCAGCGAAAGCGTGGCAACCGAGTTGCGCGAGGCGCAGGCGCAGGTCTTCGAGACCATGGAGCGGCTCAATGTGGTGCGGGAAAGTCTGGGGCGGCTTGCCGTGCGGGCGCCGGTCGCCGGCACGGTGGTCGATCTTGCCATCCATACCGCGGGCGGCGTCGCACAGCCGGGCGCGCGCCTGCTCGATATCGTGCCGAAGCAGGACGAACTCGTGGTCGAGGCCAGGGTCAGCCCGGGCGATATCGAGGGCGTGAACGAGGGCCTCACCGCCGATCTCCGCTTCGTCGGCTTCCGGCGCGGCACCACGCCGGTCGTGCATGGCACGGTGCGCATGGTCTCCGCCGACCGTCTGGTCAATCCGCGCACCGAGCAGCCCTACTATATCGTCCGTATCGACGTGGGCGAGGAGGGCCGGGAGAAGCTGAAGGACTACCGCCTGGTGCCGGGTCTCCCCGTCGAGGCGATCATCAACAAGGAGGAGCGGACGCTCTTCCAGTACTTCGCGCAGCCCTTCCAGGACGCGATGGCGCGCGCCTTCCGGGGCTAGAGCCCAACCATTCCGTCATTGCCGAGGCCGTCCGGTTCATTTATTTGAGCCGGACGGCTTTTTTATTTGGCTCTAAAATTAATTTTCTATTTCGTTTCTGTGAGTTTTTGATTGCCGAAAGTAATCGAGGCTTTAATAGACAGTTACTTTTGCATCAAGAATGATAATATTGTGATATCAAATTCAAGCCATTGTTTTAATTGAGGAATTAGCCCGCCCGTTAACTCCGCGGAGAGACTTTCCGCGCAGTATGGCGGGCATTCCAACTCCCCACCCCCCAAAGCCTTCCGGAGTAGATGATGACCACATATACGAAGAGCCCGACAATCACCGGCACTTCAAGGAACGATACGCTCAAGGGTACCGCCGGCGACGACGTGATCTGGGGCGGCGGCGGCGATGACGTGATGGATGGCGGCGAGGGGAGCGACGTCTATCTGGTCGGCGGCCTGGGGGACGGCTTCAACACATTCAAGGACAGCGGCAAGAGCGGTTACGACGTGGTCGCCGCGACCGAGCAGGGCACGCGCA
This sequence comes from Alphaproteobacteria bacterium, assembly GCA_026126165.1. Lineage (GTDB taxonomy): Bacteria > Pseudomonadota > Alphaproteobacteria > Ferrovibrionales > Ferrovibrionaceae > JAHCJQ01. Next base: position 51,716 of record JAHCJR010000001.1, on the reverse strand, counting down.
TTGGCCTTGCCTCCGTTTTCGGTCCTGCCAACGGCATCGAGGAGATCACCGCGAACGGGCTGTCGGGCGTCTATATCGAAGCGCCGGCGGGTTCGGCGCGGCTCGACTTTTCGGCGACGCGCCTCACCGGCATCGAGCGCATCGAGGGTGGCCGTGGCCACGACACGATCGTGGGCAGCGCCGGCGATGATTACATCCTGGGCGGTCAGGGAAATGACGCGCTGCAGGGCGGGCGTGGCAACGACACGCTCGATGGCGGCGCCGGCAACGACATGGCCGTCTTCATCGGTCGGCGCGAGGATTACGAGATCCTGCGTTTCGAGGATGGCACGGTGCGCGTCACCGGCCTGAGGAACCTCGCGCTGGAGGATGGTTCGGACCTGCTCATCGGCATCGAGACGATCCGCTTCGGCGATCAGGTGGTCTCGGTCGGCAAGCTGCCGATCCATGTCGTCAACAACGACTTCGAAGCCTCGACGCCGAGCCTGAGCGTCGTCGCGGCGAGCGGCAAGGAAGATCAGCCGATCGCCCTGAACATCCAGGCGGCGCTGACCGACACGGATGGCTCGGAGACGCTCGCCATCGTGATTTCCGGCGTGCCGGCGGGGGCAAAGCTCTCGGCCGGGACCGATATGGGCAATGGCGTCTGGTCGCTGAACCAGGCGCAGCTCGCCGGCCTCACCCTCACGCCGCCGAAGAACTCGGATGCGGATTTCGCGCTGAAGGTGACGGCGGTGGCCACCGAGAGCAATGGCGGCGCCACGGCCAGCGCGGAAGCGGTGCTCGCGGTCGCGGTGGAGGCGGTCGCCGACCTGCCGGACCTCGCGGTCAAGGCGGCATCCGGCCAGGAGGACCAGGCTGTCGCGCTCGACATCCAGGCGGCGCTCACCGACACCGACGGCTCGGAGATCCTTTCGGTGCGCATCGACGGGCTGCCCGCCGGCGCGAGCCTTTCGGCCGGCAGCGATCTGGGTGACGGAAGCTGGGTGCTGACGCCGGCCGATCTCGCCAATCTCAAGTTCAATCCGCCCGCCAACTGGGCGGGCGAAGCGACGCTCCAGGTGGTTGCCACCGCCATGGAGAAGAATGGTGGCTCGACCGCCTCGCGCAGCGCCAGCCTGCTCGTCGTGGTGGCGGCGGTGGCCGACATGCCGCTGCTGCAGGCGCAGAATGCATCGGGCCAGGCGGGCGAGCCGATCGCGCTCGATCTCTCCGCCTCCCTCACCGATACGGATGGCTCGGAGAGCCTGCATCTGGTGGTCGGCGGGCTGCCGGAAGGCGCCGGCCTGAGCGCCGGCACGAAGCAGACGGACGGCACCTGGCGGGTCGAGGCGGGGCAGATCGCCGGTCTCGCGCTGCTGGTGCCCGCCGATTTCAGCGGCACCATCCAGCTCAGCCTGCAGGCGGTGGCGAGCGAGGCCAATGGCTCGACCGCGGTGAAGGCCACGACTGTCGAGGTCACGGTCAGCGCCGCGCCGCAGCCCGAACCCGCGCCGGAACCCGCGCCCGAGCCGGAGCCGGTGGACGACTCGCCGCCCGCGCCGGTCTTCCTGTCGCCGAAAGTGACGATCCTCGGCACGTCCAGTGCCGACAACCTGACCGGCACAGCGGGCGACGACGTGATCCGCGGCCAGGGCGGCAACGATACGATGAATGGCGGCGAGGGCAGCGACACCTACCTCGTCTCCGGCGTGTGGGACGGCTTCAACACCTACAACGACACCGGCACCACCGGCTACGACCAGATCCTGGCGCTCTCGAACGGCACGCGCATCGGCTTCGCTTCCGGCTTCGGCCCGGCGAGCGGCATCGAGCGCATCTCCGCCAACGGCTACAGCAGCGTGACCGTCACGACCAGCGCCTCCGCCGTCGCGCTCGATTTCAGCCAGACCATCCTCGATGGCGACATCAAGGTGGTGGGCAGCGGCGGCAACGACACGATCACCGGCTCGAAGGCGAGCGACTATATCGTCGGCGGCTGGGGCAACGACGTGATCCTGGGCGGTGCGGGCAACGACACGATCGAGGGCGGCTACGGCACCGATACCCTCGATGGCGGCGAGGGCTCCGATACCTACATCTTCCGCCTCAACGACGGCAACTTCTGGGACACGATCAGCGATACGGGCGCGGCCGGCCATGACGTGATCGTGGGCGCGGAAGCGAATACGGCGATCCGTCTGGCCTCGGGCTTCGGCCCGGGCAACGGCATCGAGGAGATCACCGGGCTCGGCAATTCGGGCGTCCATATCCTCGGCAGCGGCAATGCCGACTTCTACGATTTCAGCGCCACCAAGCTCACCGGCATCGAGAAGATCGATGGCGGCTGGGGCAACGACACGATCGTCGGCAGCAAGGGCGATGACACGATCGATGGCGGCAACGGCACCGACACGGTGGTCTACAAGGGCAATTATTCCGATTACGGCCTGGTGAAGCAGGCGGACGGTTCCTGGATCATCGAGGCGAAGGAAGGCAAGGACCAGGGCGAAGGCCGCGACACGCTGCTCAATATGGAGCGGGTGCAGTTCGCCGACCAGCTCTTCGATCTCGGGACCGGCGCGGCCGTGGGTTCCGGCGGCTCGAGCGGCGGCGGCACGTCCAGCCCGAGCCCGAGCCCGGCCCCGGCTCCGAGTTCCGGCACGATCGTGCGCGCGCCGGGCGTCCTGCAGGCGAGCGAGGCGAACGACATTGTCGGCATGAAGCTGCAGAACAATGGCGGCGAGGCGGAAGGGGCGAAGGCAGTGACCTTCGGCCAGGTCTTCGCCAAGGGCCAGCTTCAGCCCGGCACCGATCTGGTGGCGAGGATCGGCGGCGTCGAGTACCAGGTGCAGATGGACGTGAAGGCGACCCATGCGGACGGTTCCGTCCGCCATGCGGTGCTGACCATGGTTGCCCCGCCGATCCCGGCCCAGGGCGAGCTCGACATCATGCTGGCCGCGAAGTCCGGCCCGGCGGGCACCGCCGCCGCCATCCAGGCGGGCGACATTCTCGCCAAGGGCTATGACCTCAAGGTCGATTTCGCCTTCCACAATGGCGATGGCAGCAAGACCAACGTGACGGTGGACGTGGCGCAGGTCCTCCAGCAGGCACTGGCCGATGGCAGCGTCAAGACCTGGCTCAGCGGCGCGATGGCGTCGGAATTCCGGGTCGAGACCTGGGTGACGAACGACATCCGCGCGGTGTTCGACATCCGCATGACGGCGGATGGCAATATCCGCACCGACGTAATCATGTCGAACGACCATACGTTCCAGCCGGTGCAGACCGTAACCTACGACGTCGCCATCCGCGAGGGCGGCGAGACGGTCTATGCCAAGGACGCCATCGCCCATTACCGCAATGCCATGTGGCACAAGGAGGTCTGGAGCGAGGGCCAGCCGGCGGCTCATGTCGTCTATGACGTCAATTACATGAACCAGACCGGCGCCATCCCAACCTACGACCTCTCCACCGGCGTGACGGACCAGGCCATCGCCAATATGCTGGCGAAGCTCGAAGCCTCCAACACCGATCCGATGGGCAATGCGCTCATCACGATGGCGATGCCGATGGCGGGCGGACGTCCGGATATCGGCATCACGCCGACCTGGACTGCGAACTACCTGGTCACCATGGATGCGCGCGCCCTGGAGATCATGCTGGCGGTCGGCGATGCCGCAGGCTCGGTGCCCTGGCATTTCCGCGACGAGGCGACCGGCGAGGCGGTGCGCATCGACGACCATCCGACCCTATGGATCGACGGCCGCGCCTCTGGATCCGGCCAGCTCGCCACGCCCTACGATCCCAAGTCGGTCGGCTGGAACCTTGACAATGCGCATCAGCCGCAGCTCAGCTACCTGCCCTACCTGATCACCGGCAGCCAGTATCACCTGGACAATATGCTGCATCAGGGTTCGTTTGCTCTCGGCTATACCTGGAACATTCCAAGGCTGAACGATCAGGGCTTGCTGGATGTGAGCGAGACCAGGGCGCAAGCCTGGGCGATCCGGGGCATCGCGGATGCGGCTTATCTGACGCCGGACGACCATGCGATGAAGGATTACTTCAACACCATGGTCAACAACAACCTCCAGCACTTCTATGAGAAGTATGTGCTGGGCGACTTCACAGAGGCCGGCGATGTCACGGGCTGGATCAATGGCTACAGCACCGACGGCAAGACCGCACCCTGGATGCAGGACTTCGTTGCCATGGCCATGAATACACTGGTGCAGCGGGACTTCGCCCTGTCGGAGGAACTGCTCGCCTGGCAGGCCAATTTCATCGCCGGCCGCTTCATCAATGGCGACAATGGCTATGACCCGATGCTCGGCACCGGCTATTACATCCAGATCTTTCAGCATCTTGCCGGAGGCACCGCATACTTCGATCCTGGTAAGGAGAATTCCTTCAATACCTGGAAGGAGATTTTCGATGCGACCTACGCGACGAAGGATCCGCTAACCGATGGTCTCTATCAGGGCAATTTCAATCCCGACCATTATGCCGCCATCGCCAAGGGCTCGCTTGCCAGCGTGATCAGCGGCACCGGCTCGCCGGACGCGATCGAGGCCTATGGCTGGCTGATCGCCCATACCCTGCCGCTGGCGAAGAACTTCGCCTCCGACCCGCACTGGAACCTCGCGCCGAAGCTCGCCGATGGCAGCTTCCTCACCTATGACCGGACCCATGTGGCGACCGACAATGCCGGCGTGGTCATGCAGGGGACGGCGGCGAGCGAGTTGCTGCACGGAGCGGCGGGCAACGATGCCATCGCCGGCGGGGCGGGGATCGACCTGCTCTACGGCGGGGATGGCAACGACACCTTGATGGGCGGGTCGGGCGACGATTATCTGTTCGGCGGGGCGGGGGACGACCGCCTGATCGGCGGGACCGGCAATGATTACCTGAAGGGCAATTCCGGCAAGGACACGTTCGTCTTCGCCGAGAACGGCACCGGCAGCGATGTCATCGCCGATTTCACGTCGGGCATCGACAAGATCGAACTGAAGCAGAATCTCAACGGCAACGGCGTCACCAGTGCGGCGCAGATTCTGACCAAGGTCAGTATCGATGCCGACGGCAACAGTGTCATCGATCTCGGCGCCGGAAACCAGATCATCCTGCTCGGTGTCCAGGCAGGAACCTTGCAGGCAAGCGACTTCGTCTTTACCGCGTAGCAGGTAGTGCCGGCCGGGCCGCAAGGTCCGGCCGGCATCCGTTCTTAATCCTATCTTTCTTTCCGTTCATGTAAGCTCGGTCCGGATTTCATTGCGGCCGGGCTCTTCATGCTCTTCAATTCGGTCGAGTATATTTTTGCGTTTCTGCCGGCAAGTCTGCTCGGTTTTTTCCTGATTGCCTCAAGATTCGGACAGCGTGCCGCCCTGGCATGGCTGGTTGCGGCATCCCTCTTCTTCTATGGCTGGTGGAATCCGACCTATCTCACGTTGATCATTGCAATGATCGCGATCAACTATGGGATCGCGACGGCCCTGCAATCCCCTACGGGCAAGGACCGCGACTTCCGGCGCCGGCAGGCGGCCCTTGCAGGCGTCGCGATCAACCTGCTGATCCTCGGTTACTTCAAGTATGCCGGTTTTGCGCTTCAGAACGTGAACCTGCTGTTCGACACCGGATTTTCCGCCGGACAGATCGTTCTGCCACTCGGCATCTCCTTCTTCACCTTCCAGATGATTGCCTTCCTGGTCGATGTTCAGCGGGGCGAGTACAGGGAGCGGAGCTTCCTCAGATATTGCGTGTTCGTCCTTTTCTTCCCGCAGCTCATCGCCGGACCGATCGTTCATCCCCGTGAAGTCCTGCCGCAATTCCGCAATCGAAGAATCTACCAGTTCAGCCGGCAGAACCTGGCAGTGGGAACGACGATCTTCGCCATCGGGCTCTTCAAGAAGGCGGTGATCGCCGACGGGATCGCGCCCTTTGCCAATGTGGTTTTCGATGGCGCCGCCGCCGGCGCCCAGCCGGATTTCTTCGAGGCGTGGGGTGGGGCGCTGGCCTATACGTTCCAGCTCTACTTCGACTTTTCAGGCTATTCCGACATGGCGATAGGGGCCGCGCGGCTCTTCGGCATCCGACTGCCGCTCAATTTTCATTCGCCCTACAAGGCGCTCAGCATCATCGATTTCTGGCGCCGATGGCACATGACCCTTTCAAGGTTCCTGCGCGACTATGTCTACATAGGTCTGGGCGGTGCGCGAAAGGGCAAGGCACGACGATACGGCAATCTTTTCGTCACGATGCTGCTCGGCGGGCTCTGGCATGGGGCGGCATGGACATTCGTGGCGTGGGGCGCGCTTCATGGCTTCTATCTGGTCGTCAATCATGCCTGGCGTTATGTCCGGGCGCGACTGCCGGTCGGGCCAGTTGGAGGCGCAGAACGGCTGGCGGGCTGGCTTGTGACGTTTCTTGCGGTCGTGGTCGGGTGGGTCCTGTTCCGCGCCACAAGCTTCGAGAGCGCCGTTGCCATTCTCTGGGGCATGGCCGGGGGCAACGGCGTCGCACTGCCGGCCGGTATCATGGCGCGACTGGGGGGATTGGGGCCAATGCTCCAGGAAGCAGGGATCGCCGGCCGGCTTGGCGGCGGTACCCAATTCATCTCGACATGGTCCTGGTGCCTGGCGCTTGCGGTCCTCGCCTTCCTCGCACCCAACACGCAGGAACTTCTGCGCCGCTACCGTCCGGCCCTTCTCGACGATCGCATGGAGAGGATGGGCGCGGGATGGCTCGGCGCCTTGGTCTGGCGGCCGGTACCGCAATGGGCGTTCTATTCGGGCGCGCTGCTCCTTGCTTCGCTGCTTGCTCTCTCCAGAGTGAGCGAGTTCCTGTATTTTCAGTTCTGATCGTCATGGACCGTTTTACCCGTTACCTGGCCGGCCTGCTTGGGACCGTATTGATCGGCGGACTTGCCGTTGCCGGGGCCTGCCTCCTTGTCGATCCATACCGGATGCTGGCACTGATCGAGATTCCTGACTTCAACCAGCGGAAACCTCAAGCGGGCTTGCAGATCAGGCTGAACAAGGCGTATGACGCACGCCGCGCGGCGCCGGATGCGATAATCCTGGGAAATTCGCGTGTCGAAGCCGGGATCGATCCGGAGCACCCGGCGCTGATCGAGGCAGGACTGCGCCCCTTCAATCTGGGCATTCCGGGGGCCGGGATGTTCGAACAGCTCCGCTATCTTCAGCATGCCATTCACGGCCAACGCCTCAGGCTGCTGATCGTTGGACTTGATTTCGTGGATTTTCTCGCACGGCCCGATGCGCGCTCGCCGTTCGAGCAGCCCGTCCGCGAGTTTGAAGGGCGTCTCGTCGTGGACAGGAACGGCGCGCCGAACCGGACGCGCGGACGTGCTTTGGCCGGTGATTTCAATGTTGCGTTCTTCTCGCTCAACTCGGTCGCGGACAGCGTTCTGACGGTCCTCGGGCAGGGGATCGAAGCCGGTCACCGAACGCCGCTCGGCTTCAACCCGCTGGATGAATATCACCGCCTGGTTCGGCTGGAGGGTCATTTCAGCCTGTTCGAACAGCGGGACAGGGAGAACCTGCAGCAGCGCATGGCCGGCCCGCGAACCACCCGCGATCCGCGGGGCGGTCTTGGTTTCAGCTATGAGATCCTTCGCCGGATGATGGACATTGCCCGGGCCGAGGGTGCCGAAGTCATACTGTTCATTCATCCCTATCATGCGAGAATTCTGGAGATCTTCCGCATTGCCGGGCTGTGGTCGGCATTCGAATCCTGGAAGCGTGACATTACAAAACTGGTTCAGGAGTCGTCGTCGGGTGACTGGCGGAAGGAGCCGGAGCTTTGGGATTTCTCGGGCTATACCACCTGGACCATGGAGCCTGTTCCGAAGAGGGGAGATGTGACGACGCAGATGAAATGGTATTGGGAAGCCGGGCATTACAAGGCAGAACTAGGCCGGCAGCTTCTCGACAGGATGCTGATTTCGGGTCATGAGGACGTACGAGGGGTGAGGTTGCGGCCGGAGAATGTGGAAGTGCGCATCTCTTCGATCCGTGCCGCGCGGAGGGGGTATCTACAGGATTTTTCACAGGATGTCGAAGCACTCGAAAGGAGGGTGAACTAATTGACGCGTTTCTTGATATCCGTAAAATAATTGAATATTTGCAAACCAAAAAATCGTCAAACAAAACAAAATTTACAGTATAGAATACTGAGTCAAAATTTTACATGAAAAATGATTTCATTGCATTCTATTTGAATTGTGTAGTCGTGGAGCAAATGTATGAGATCTGATGTCGCATTTCTTTTGAGAAAGTATTTTGGCGGTGACGTGCATCCTTACGAACAGCTCGCAGAGCGCGTGCGAAAGGTGGCGCGAGACGATGCCGTCATTGTCGATGCCGGCTGTGGGAGGACCGCGCCGGTGCTACGTCAGTTTGCGAGCGGAAGTCGGCGACTTATAGGTGTGGATCTGGTTGATTTCGAAGGCCAGCCCGATGGGATAGAATTACATCAAGGTGACATTGGCCAGATGCCGCTGCCCGATGGGTCAGTCGATATAGTGTATGCGCGCAGCGTGATGGAGCATGTTGACGATCCGGAGGCAGTCTATAAGGAAGTTGCGCGAGTTCTGAAGCCGGGGGGCCATTTCATTTTTCTCACGCCAAACTTTTGGGACTACGCGTCGCTCATAGCATGGGTCATCCCGAATCGATTCCACGGTCGAATCGTTAGGATGACCGAAGGGCGCGACGAAATGGATGTTTTCCCTACTCGGTATCGCAGCAACACGCGTCGCGCCATAACAAGATTGGCCAGCCTGTCTCGCCTGCGGCTGGAGGAATTTACCTATCTTGGCCAATATCCCGCATATTTCGTTTTCAGTCCTTGGCTGTTCCGGTTGGCTTCACACTACGAACTGACCCTGCGTCGTTTCCCTCGCCTTAAGTTTCTTCAGGGATGGATACTGGCGTCGTTGAATAAGCCTTCGAGCGGCATTTGATCGAAGTGGCGACAGTTGCGGGATTTTGCAAGTTGTTTAAGGGAATGGCGCGAGAATTGGGTGACTTGTCTCGTTAGGACGGCCAATCCCCGGCTCTGATGGGGACGCTGGTTAGCAGGGCTGCTGTAGCTGTTCGGGTGCCTCGATGCGTGATCTCGTCCTGATGCTGACATATTTTTGCCTCGCACCCATCGGGCTGTTCCTGCCCTATGTTGGCCTATTGGTCTGGGGCTGGATCTCGTTCATGAGCCCGCACCGGCAGGTCTTCGGGTTTGGGACGCTTCTTCCGCTCAATATGATCGTCGCGGGGATCACGTTGCTCGGCCTGATCCTTTACAAGGAAAGGGTCCGGCTCTATTCGGATCGCACGCTATGGCTGATGCTCGCTTTCGGACTATGGTTCCTTCTGACAACCTTGTTTGCCCTGAATGGCAGTGCCGCCTGGACCTACTTTGATCGCCACATAAAGACGCTGATCTTCGCCATACTCGTTCTCTTCCTCATTGATCGGCGAACGCGAATTCATGCCTTCATCCTGTTGATCGTGTCGTGCCTTGCCTATTACGGGATCAAGGGTGGCGGGTTCGTCCTGCTGACCGGCGGTACTGACAGGGTGTGGGGGCCACCGCAGACAGAAATAGCAGACAACAACCACCTGGCATTGGCACTGGTCCTGACCCTGCCATTAATCAATTATCTGCGTTTGAACTCCCGCTATTTATTTCTCCGCCTTGGGCTGATTGCGGTTTTTACCCTCAATTCGGTGGCGGTGATTGGAAGCTATTCGCGAGGTGGATTGGTCGGACTTGCGGTTGTGTTCTTCGCGCTCTTCGTCAAGGGCCGGTACAAGATTGTTACCGTTTTCGTCGCAACACTCGTCGTGGCGGTCGGCGTGAATTTCATGCCGGCCGAATGGGAAACCCGGATGCAGACGATCCGCGATCCAATGTCCGACGAATCGTTCCGGGCAAGGATTGAAGCTTGGGGAGTCGCGGTCCAGATTGCCATGGACCGGCCGCTGGTCGGCGCAGGGTTCCAAGCGCAGCAGACAGCCGAGGTCTACTACCGGTACGTACCAAACGCAGAGAAGCCGAGGGCGGCGCATAGCGTCTATCTCCAGGTGCTCGGCGAACATGGAATCGTCGGCTTGCTGCTGTTCCTTGGCATTCTCGCGGCGGGTATCACCAATGCCCGGCGCATCCAGACCTTGACGCGGCGACGGGCCGATCTGGTCTGGGCTTACGATCTTGCCGGAATGGTGCAGGTCAGTCTGGTCGCCTTCGCCGTGGCCGGCGCGGCCCTCAGCATGGCTTACTACGACGTGGTCTATGTCATGGTCGCCCTCATGGCCGCGACCCGCAAGGCAGTGGAACGTCAGATCTCGGGCGTCACCCTCGCCATGGCCAGCCAGCCGGCGCGTTTCGAACTTCCGGGCACCGGCCCTAAACCGGCTGTCCCCGGCAATGTTTCCGAACTCGGGAGACGGTAATGGTAACAGGACTTCTGTTTGCCGCGGCCCTCGTCGTCATCGCCCTGATCGTGCACTGGACCATCATCAACGATGGCGCGGGCGATACCGGCGAGACCAAGGGCCTGTTCGCCATGCGGGACAATCAGGCGCCGCGCGAGAACGAGACCGACCGGCGGTTCAAACTGCCGGAACGGTGACCCCCGCCATCCCTGGCCGGCTTCATCGTTTGAGCAGTGCCCGCACCTGCCGGCTGCCTTCCCGGTCGAGGAGCAGGGTGGCCGGGCCATAGAACAGGATGCCAAGCAGCACGGTGGCCGCGAGCCCTTCCCAGGATGGAAAGGGCAGCGGGAGATAGGGCCGCCCGAAATGCAGTCCGGTCAGCATCGCGCCGGCCAGACCTGCCGCCGGCAGCATGGGCCGGAGAAACTCTCTATAGGCGAGGCCGCAATGGCGCGCCACCCGCGCCGTGCTGATCAGGAAGGCGACGGGAAAGGACGCGACCCAGCCCCACGCCACGCCGACGGGGCCCCAGGCGACGCCGGCCGCGACGCCGGCAATGACGAAGACCGCGACGATCAGCACGTTGTTCCAGGCCGCCGCCGGCTTGCCAATTGCGTTCAGGCTCTCGGTCAGCGGCCCGTTCAGCATGCGCAGCGGCATAACCAGGCAGAGAAGCTGGGCGACCGGCACGATGGGGAGCCACTTCTCGCCCAGCACCAGTGGCGTCAGCTCCGCCACGATGGCGGCAATGCCGAAGAAGACCGGAAACCCGGCGACCGAGAGCAGCCGCACGCCCTTCAGGAGATAGGCCTGGAAGACGGGCATGTCGCCCGCGACGCGGGAGAGGCCGGCAAAGCTCGCCGTCGCCATGATAGAGCCGAGCTTCTCAAGCGGCATGAAGGCGATGGTATGCGCCACCGTGTAGATGCCGACCGTTGCCGCATCGAACAGGCGGCCGAGGATCATGGTGCTGAACCCCGTATAGAACCACCAGGAGATCCGCTGCCCGGTGACATAGCCGCCGAAGACCAGGGTGCTGCGCATGCCCTTGAATGTCAGGCGCGGCAGCGCCCGGAAGGGCGAGATCCAGATCAGTCCGAGCGATTTCACGAGGGCGGCGAGCAGGGTGCCGCAGACCAGCGACCAGACGCCGTAGCCCATCCAGGCGAGCGCCAGGGTGAGCAGCGCGCCGCTCGTCGATTGCAGCATCTCGACCAGCGTGAGCGCGCGGAAATCGAGGCTGCGGCGGATCATCGCATCCGGGATCACGGCGATGGAGGAGAAGAGGAACTGCACGGCGAGCAGGGTGACGATGAGCGCCAGCCGCTCCTCGCCGAAGAAGGCGGCGATCAGCGGCGCCGCGGCAACGAGGCAGAGCGCGAGCGTGAGATTGACCAGGATGCTGAGGCCATAGACCGCCCGCACGTAATCGTGCTCCAGCTTCTCGAGCTGGACGAGGCGCACCCTGAGGCCCAGTTCCTGGAACAGCGCGACGAAGGACATGAACACCGCCGCCAGCGCCACCAGGCCGTAATCCGCCGGCGCCAGCAGGCGCATGGTGACGATGGTGCAGCCCCACAGGATGACCTGCGTCGCCGCCTTGCCGAGCGCCAGCCACTTCACGCCCCGCCTGATCCTGTCGGCTACGTCCATTCCCGCTCCTGGCCCGAGACCCTTGCCGCCGCGCGCGCCAGGCGGGCGAGGCCGGGCGCATTCTCCATATCGCGCCGCGACATACAACCGCGCCCGCGCTTGAGATATCCTTAACCGGGCCGGCGCAGTCTGTGGGCCGGGCGCGGCGCTTGTCCAGCCGCACCGTGCCGGGAGATACTGTGCCAGAATGCAGAAGCCGCGCATCCTCCTCGTGTCCTACCTCTATCCGCCCTATGCCGGGATCGGGGCGCTGCGCATCGGCAAGCTTTCGCGCTTCCTCATGGAGCGCGGCTGGGACGTGCGCGTGCTCGCCGCCGATTCGGGCGAGGCGAAGAACCTGCCCGTGGAAATACCGGAGGAGCGGGTCGTCTACACGCCCTGGTTCGAGGTCGATCATGCGATCGACAGCCTGATCCCGGACTGGTACCGCCGCCGCGCCCGGGCCGCCGCGACCCCGGCCGCCGCCGATGCACTGGGCGGCGCCTCGTCGGGGGCGACCGGCGGGGGTGGCGCGGAAAGCCGGCTGCGCGTGGCGCTGCGCCGGCTCTATTGCGAGCTGGTGCGCTGGCCCGACAACCGCATCGGCTGGCTGCCGCACGCGGTGCGGGCCGGCAGCACCCTGCTCGCCGACTGGCGGCCGGATATCATCTATGCCTCGGCGCCGCCCTTCACCAGCCTGCTGGTGGCGGACCGGCTCGCGCGGCGCTTCAGCATCCCCTGGATCGCCGAGTTCCGCGATCTCTGGATCGACCATCCCTATTACAGCTACTCGGCCGCGCGCAAGGTGCTCGAACGGATCTGGGAAGGGCGCGTGCTCGACCGCGCCGCCGCCATGGTCACCGTCTCGCCGCCCTGGCAGGGCGTGCTCCGGCGCAAGTTCGGCAAGCCGACCGCGCTCATCATGAACGGTTTCGTGCTCGAGGACTTCCCCGAGATGCCGCCGGCCCGGCCATCGGCCGAAGGTCCGGTGCGCATCGTCTATACCGGCCATATCTACGAAGGCTACCGCGATCCGACGCCGCTCTTCCAGGCCATCGGCCTCCTGGGTGAGGAGCGCGGGCGCGTCCGCGTGGAGTTCGTCGGCACCAGCAACGAGGTGGTGCGCGCGCTCGCCCGGCGCTGCGGCGTGGAAGACCTGGTCCAGGTGAGCCCGCCCATTCCCTACCGGGAGGCGCTGCGGCTGCAGATGAACGCCGACGTGCTGCTGCATCTGCAATGGAACGATCCGCGCGAGGAAGGCACCATTTCGGGCAAGCTGTTCGAATACATAGCCGCGCGGCGGCCCGTCCTCGGCATCGGCTACGACGGCGGGTCGGTGGCGCAGATCATGCGCGAGCATGGGGCCGGCATCGTCTGCAACGAGGCAGAAGGCATCGCCAGGCAGCTCCGGACCTGGATCGCGGAGAAGGCCTCGGGCGGCATCGCGCCGCTTCCCGAACGCAGCCCCCAGGGCCTCTCGCGGGCCGAACAGTTCGCCAGCCTGGAGCGCTTCCTGAACGAGCTGCGCCCCTCGCTCCGGCGCGATCCGCAGCCGCGCCGCGACCAGACCGGCATGACCCGCAGCCGCTTCCACGCGCCGATCGATGCGGCGGCGCTGGAGCGGCCCGCGCTGGTCGCCATCGTCGACACGGAAGAGGATTTCGACTGGCGTCAGCCCTTCTCGCGCGAGAATTTCTCCGTCTCCTCGCTGGGAAACCTGTCGCTCGCCCAGGATGTCTTCCAGCGCTGGAACATCGTGCCGACCTATCTCGTGGATTATCCGGTGGTGACCTCGGACATGGGTCAGGCCCTGCTCGGCGCCTGGTCGCGGGAGGGCCGCTGCCTCGTGGGCGCGCAGCTCCATCCCTGGGTCAATCCGCCGCACCAGGAGACGGTCTCCAAGGCCAATTCCTTCGCCGGCAACCTGCCGCGTGCGCTGGAACGGGCCAAGCTCGCCGCGCTCACCGAGGAAATCCAGGCGCGGATCGGCGTCCGGCCGAAGGTCTACAAGGCGGGCCGCTACGGGCTAGGGCCGAACAGTGCCGAGATCCTCGAAGACCTGGGCTACCTGGTCGATACCAGCATCATGCCGCATACCGACCTTTCCGCCGAGGGCGGGCCGGATTATAGCGGCTTCGGCGCCACGCCCTTCTGGTTCGGCCAGCATCGCCGCCTGCTCTCCCTGCCTGTCTCGCGGGGCTTCGCCGGCTCGCTCGCCTGGGCGGGGCCGCGCATCTTTCCCCGGCTCGACCGCTCGGCGCTCACCCGTTATGCCATCCTCGGCCCCTTCGCGCGACTGCATGCGATGGAACGCATCACCCTCACGCCGGAAGGCATCACCTTCGACGAGCTGCGCCGCCTCACCGAATCGCTGCTGGCGGGCGGGCAGCGGGTGATCACTTTCTCGTTCCACTCGCCCTCCCTCTCGCCGGGCAATACGCCCTATGTGCGGACCGAGCGCGACCTGAAGGAGTTCATCACCACGACGGAGCGTTATTTCCGCTACTTCCTCGAGACCATTGGCGGCGTGGCAATGACGCCGATCGCGCTTTATGAGCGGCTGTCCGGCGAAGCGGCGCCGGTGCCATCGGGTGGTGCAAACAGGGTCTCGTAGCGGCCGAGCATCTCCCTTTCATCGAAGCTGCGTTCCGCCCGCTCCCGGTTCGCGGCGCCGAGCCTCCTGCGCAGGTCCCGATCCTCGGCGAGGCGGCGGAGCTGGACGGCGAGACTTGCGGTGTCCTTGCAGCCTCGCACCAGCGCCGCGTTCTCTTCGGGCAGCATATTGACCACGTCGCCCACATCGGTCGAGGCGACCGGCAGGCCGCTTGCCATCGCCTCGATCAGGCTGATCGGCATCTGTTCGGTGTCCGAGGAGAGCGCGAAGATATCCATCTCCCGCAGCAGCGCCTCCGGCCGGTCGGTCGCGCCATGGAAACGCACCCGATCGCCGAGACCAAGTGCCCTCGCCTGGCGCGTGAGCGCCTCGCGCTCCGCTCCGTCGCCCACCAGAAGCAGGCGCAGTTCGGGCAGCTCGGCGAGGGTCGCGAAGGCATCGATCAGGCGCCTCAGGTTCTTTTCCGGGCGCAAGCGGGCGATGGTGCCGATCACGCTCTCCGCCGAACGCCGTTCGCCGGCCGCCGAAAACCGCGTCAGGTCGATGCCGTTGGGCAGGTAGATCACCTGTTCCCGCGCGAGCCGCCAGTGCCGCAGCGCCAGCCCTTCGAGCACACGCGAGGGCACGATGACGCGCGTATGCCCGCCGCCCAGCGCCAGCCGGCGGAACCAGACCCGGCGCGGCACCTGCCGGTTTGCCTCTTCCGGGCCAAATCCGTCCTCGAAATGCACATGCCGTGGAATGGCGGACAGCCAGCGGTTCGCCAGCGCCCATTCGATCGAACCCCAATTGTAGGTCACCAGAATATCCGCCCTGCTCGCCGTCATCAGGCGGCGCATGGCCGGCAGATGCCAGAGCGCTCTTTCTTTCGGGAAACCTGCTTCCAGCCTGGTCAGCGAGACTTCCTCCCGCAGCAGCGCAGCCGTGCCGTAGTCGCCGTCGATGGCAAGCACCAGGTGGCGATGGCGCGCGCCGAAATGATTGGCGAGTTGCGCGAAACGTATCTGTGCCCCGCCGATGCCGAAGGAGGGGAAGACGTGAAACAACGTCAGCGCCGGCGTGCCGGCCTGCCCGCGCGCCATCGCTAATCCATCCTCGCATTCAGGGTTTGCAGCAGATACTCCAGGGTCAGGACGCGGGAATACTGCGCCTCGTCGAAGATGCGCTCGGGCCGGAACAGGCGCGACATGTAGGGCAGCTCCAGGTCGATAACCTGGCCGGCATGCTCCCCGTCGAGCCACCTGGCGAAGTTCCGTTCGGACCGCAGGCGATGCTTGATCGCATAGCGATACTGCCTGAGCCAGGTCGGCTGGAGATAGTATGCCCAGTCGCCAAGGCGCCGCTTGAGTGGCGCATCTTGATCGAAACCGGTTCCATAGTTGCTCGGATAGGCCGCCAGACGCGGATCGGCACGCCGGATCAGGGCCGCCTCGAAATCGCCATGGTACTTGAACCGCACCGGGATGGAGAGGGCTGCCTGGGTGATCTCGTAGTCGTAAAATGGCAGAAGCCAGGGTCCGAAGCGGCTGTTGATCAGGCTCTCCCGTCCGTTCCACGACCGGCAACGGAAATGCGGATAGACCGCTTCCGCCATCTGCCTGGTCAGTCGAGGGCGATCCAGTCCCGGCAGCCGCCGGATCTTCTCCGCGATATGTGCCAGATGCGCCCCTCGGTCAAAGCCGACGCTGCATGTCGCCGCATCGAACTGGGAATAGAAGGCATAGGCCAGGTCAATGGGCCGGACATCGCGGTCGGGCAAGTTGAAAAAATTGCGCAGGACCTCGCCACCGCCGCCATTGAGGAGAAGCGCGCCGCCGGCATGCCGCCGCTTGCGGGCGGAATGTTCCGCTCCCCTGTTGAAGAGCCCGCCCCAGGGCAGTCCGTCCCCGACGAGATAGTTGCGCCGGACCAGCGCGGGGAACTGCCCGATGGTGGGTTCCGGCGCATCGGATTTGTCGAGATGTGCAAGCGCCACTTGCTCACTTTTCGCGATGTGCATGGCAATGCGCACATCCGGGCTGGCGGCATCTCCATAGACATAGAGTTCCGGCGCGTATCCTGCTTCCCGCAGCAGTGCAACAAGAAGCCGGCTGTCGTAGCCACCAGATAGTGCAAGCCGCACCTTGCCATCGTAGGCGCCGGCGGTCTGGTCAACCAGGCGACGCAGCTTTTCGTGCAACGCGGCAAGAAGCTGATCGCGCATCCGGCTGGATGGTTCGGGCAGTAGCGGCCAATCGTGCCGATGCCGCTGCACATTGGTGCCAAAGGTCAGCCACTCATCAATGCCAAGTTTTTCGATCTCCTCAATCACCGTGCCATCGCCAAGGGTGACCCCATTGAAGACGTACTCATAAGCCTCCTGGAAGGCGAGCGAATGTCGGGGGAGGGCGGCGGCAAGGGCCAGAAAAGATGTAGAAAGAATGCGCCTGTCCTTCGTCGCATAAGTCTCGAAGGCGCCGTTGCGATCGCGCATCAGGAAGAGCCGCCCGTCCTTTCCGATTGCCAGCAGGAAATGCCCGCTGGTCCCGGCGAGGATTCCCGGATTCCCGTCAAACTCGGCGTATATCCGCCTGAGTGCCTCCTCCCCCGTCGCACGCTGGTGAAAAAGTGTGCCCGCGCAGGCCGCGAATCCGCCATCGGGGAAGCTGACGACACTGTCGGTCGCATTGTCGATGCGGCTGAAACAGTCGATCCGGTAGTCGGGCTTCTCGATCGTTTTTACCAGCAATTGTCCAGATTCCCGGAACGTCTGCCGCGCGGCATCCGGCGCTTGACGCACGCCTTCGCTCCGGTCGCCTTTCCACTGGACCAGCAGACCGCTCATCGGACTTCCGTGCCGGAATTCTGCATCAGATTACGCGGTCGGTCGCGCCCTTCGCCAGATTGTCAAGCTCCATCCGATTGGCATCGATCATGAACTTGCAGGCCCAGTTGAGATACTCGAAACGTCCATATCCGCCATCGACTGGAAACGACCCCTTGACACCGCCGCGTATTTCGGGCGGGCCATCGATCACCAGGGTTCGCCGCACATAGCGATTGGCCAGGCGCGCGCCTTCGCGATATCGCGCATTGCCGGTGATATCGGAGAGGAGGAACCAGCAATGGGCGATCTGCACGCTGCCTGTCAGGCAGACCCAGGGCGCAGCCGCACGCCACTCCTTGTCGAGCCGGCCCGGCAGGCGCCCGTCGGGTTCGAGTACGCCGAGCAGGCCATCGGCGGTGCGTATCGCAGCCGCGAGCAGGTCATCGGCGGGCACGAGACGATACGCCTCGATGATGCCGCGCAAGACGTATCCCAGCGTATGTGTCAGCGGCCGCTCCGCATCGCTCAGACAGCATTTCTCGAACCAGCCGTTTGGATGCTGGCAGGCTATCGCCCAGCGTACCTGGCGAAGGCCGGCCTCGCCGAATCCAAGTCCGGGAAGTACCCGATCCGCCTCGAAAAGTCCCCAGGCGACATGGGTTTCGTAGGCCTTCTCGCCGGGCTTGGCAAAGGGCGTCGGGTGGCGGCGCCAGCAACCATCGCTATCCTGGGAGTCCACCAGCCATTGGGCCGCCTTGCGCATGGATTCGAGATAGCGGTCACGGTCCAGTTCGGCGGCACCAGCGGCGAGTCCAAGCAGGATCTGCCCGGTATTGAAAGTGACAGGCACGCGGGGCAGGGCGTCGACAACGCCACCTTGGAAGCCGCCTTCGGGAAACTGGATGGATACCAGCCAGTCGAGCATGCGTCGCGCGCGCGCTTCGAGCTTTGGATCGCTGGAAAGTCTCGCTTCGCGCAGAAGTGTCGGGACGATATATCCGCTAGTCTCTGGATAGGAACTTGCCCAGCCTGTCAGGAGGCTGAAATGGCGCGCGGCGCCGCCGTCCTTGGTCGCCGATCTGTCCTGCGCCTGACAAAGCCAGTCGAGCCCTGCAGCGATTGCGCTCGCGGCACCCGGATCGTTCTGCGGCAGGCCCTGCCGATCCCGCGTCCGCTCACGCCTCGCAGCCTGTGGAAGGCGAAATTCCTCTCGCCAGCGGCGCGCGAGTGTAGCGGCATGCTGAAACGCGTTCATACTGATATTCTTTCGATATCCCATCGAGGATTGTCGAACATGGTGACGATTCCTGCCTAACAAAACATTGCCAGTCGCTGCCGGTCAACCCGACCAGGCTTCGGTTCATCATTCTGTCAGGCGGCGCAACCGATTGCGGATCGCATCGAATTTAATGCCGATCCAGGGGCCGGGATCGTTCCAGCGCCAGTAGGCATCGACAACCTCACAATTCCTGGCCTCTGCCGGAGCAATATGATCCGGCTGCAATTCAGCGGATCGTGCATCGCCGAAAGGATCGCGCCAAATCCGCCCCGGGGCTCTCCCGGTTGGCGCCCGCGGCCTCGAAGGGAGGTCGCACTCCGCCTCGTAGGCCGCTAGAACTATGTTATCGCCATTCAGGGTGGCGACTTCTTCCTGATAGTCGGTTCGGCCCACCGTGGGCTCGACCATGTAGAACTGGCCGTCCCTCTGGTCCCGCTTGTACTCCATGCTGCCAATACCGACGAAACCGACCGCATCGAAAAAGCGCGACGTGAGTTCTTCGAGCACCGCGGCAGCCTCCGGCGCCGGCATGCAGCTTGCCGTACCGCCTACCATCGGTGGCCACTGACGTATCTTCCTCCCTGTGAAGCTCGCACGCGTCTGGCCGTTCCGATCCCGATACTGCAGGCAGAAATAGACATCGCAATCCTGTCCCTTGATCCATTCCTGCACGATGACATCTGAAGAAAACTCGACCATCGTGCGATAGAGCGTTTCCAGTTCCGCGAATGTCGCCACTTCGTAGGCCTTTTTGAATTTCGCGCCCCAGAGCGGGTTCTTGGTGACAGGTTTGACGATGCAGGGATAGCGCAGGCCCCGGGCTGACAGCAGATGCTGCAGCCCAGAAAGCGAGCAGGATCGGGGCAGCGGGAATCCGAGGGCTTCGGCGCGTGCCTGAAAGCGCGTCTTGTCGAGCAGCGTCGCCATCGTATCGTGCGTGGGCATTGTAAAGCGGTAGCCGTTCCCCAGACGCTCGCGCCGCGCTGAAACGAAAGCGACGGATTCTTCCTGGGTCAGGAACAGGACAGGTCGTGTATCCCAGCCGCTCCGCAGATCCATGAGGGTATCGATGAGATCCCGACCTTCCACTTTCTCGGGTCCATGGCTGCCAGCGCGGATGGCACGCGCGAAACGCGACCGCATGGCCGGCGCTCCGGGATCCTTGTCGAGCACCGTGACAGGTATGCCCGCCTGGCCGAGGCTTCGCACGACGCCAAGGCCATTGAGCCCGCCACCCACCACGACGGCCGGTATCGCGTAGCCACCATTCGTCATTCACCGCTCCCCACGCGTGGCCGCCGCTCCGTACGCCATCCTTGGGCCACCCGCGCCAATTCCTTCGCCAGCGCGCCGCATACTTTCGCGACATCTGGTTTCGACATCGCTAACCGCATGGGCAGCTCGATCAGTTCCGGGGCTTCCGGTTTCCTTTGCCGGGCCCAGTCCGGATAGCCAAGCCGTGTCCGCACGCCGTGTGTGCGTAAGGCATCCTGCAGGGCCTTCGCCTCTGTTCCCGGTGGCAGACGAACCAGTATGCGCGAAAGATAGCGTCCCGGTCGGCCCTGCGGGAATTCCAGGCCTTCGATTCGGGGCAGAAGCTCTCCATACCACCCGGCGATCCTGATCCGGCCGTCGAGGATTGCGGGCAACCGGGGCAATTGGGCAAGGACCGCGGAGGCCGCAGCATTGGAGATCAGCGCCGGGCCGATTTCGGGTCGCGCTGGTACGGGCAGGCCAAACCTCCGGCGCAGTTGTCCGGTGTAGACCTCGGGTGGATAGGCGAAACGGTCGCACAGGTGGTTGAGGACGAACGAAAGCACCTCAACCGGACGGCCGGTCGCGCGCGCCATCCGGTGGAGGTTGTCGAAAATCTCTTTCTGCAATGCCGGATTGTTGATGATCAGCAGGCCGCCGCCTTCGATACTGCCGCCCGTGATCGTCTTCGACTGATTGAAACTGAGAAGCCCGGCATCGCCGCCGCAGCCAAGCAGTAGATCGCCACGCCGGATGCCGACGGCATGGGCGGCATCGTCCACCAGAATGGCTCCGCTTCGACGGCAGGAAGCCGCGATCTCCTCCAGTGGCACGGGAACGCCATACATGCTGACGGCAATCACCGCCAGCGTCTCGTGGCTAATCATGGACGAAACGGCTTCCGGCAGCATATTCAGATCATCGGCCGCGACAGGTACGGGGACGGGTTCGAGACCGGCCAGCCTGACGGTCGATACGACGCTGGGACAGACATAGTCGGGCAGTAGCACCAGCCGGCGTTGTGGCGCGAGCCGACGCTGTGCATCGAGAACAAGCCTGAGCGCCGAACGGCCGAGGTTCAGCGGCAACAGGCAGGGTCCATAACCGAGAGATTGGAACGCATCGCTTAGCAGCCTGGTGGACGAGGACGCGTCCGCTGGCCGCATCGAAGCAAGGAAGGCCGCCCGCAGCTCCGGCCAGCCCCATTCGGCATACCCAAGGGAGATCATGCGAGTTGGCCCGGCATACGATGATGAATGGCGTCAGGTTCCAGCGGAGATTGCCCAGCCACAAAGATCGGCGCGCGCATCGGGGAAATCCTTGCCGGATGCCCGTGCCAGCGCCCGTAAACGCCTCCAGGCTTCGCGCGCACCAGCGACCTCGACTGCCGCCAGCGTCCCAAGAGCGCCCATGAGTAGATAGGGATAGTCGCCGACGCTTCGACTTGGATCGAGCACGAGCCCGCTGCCGGCCGAGGGCGGAGGCATCTGCAATCGCCACTGCTTGGGGTTGTAGCGCTCGCTCCGGAAGGGTCGCTCCACCACGATCTCGAGACGGCTGCCTAAGCCAGCTTCGATATCCATTACCTGCACGATCCGGCCAAGGCCATTATCGCCGGCGGTATGGATCTGTCGTCCCTGTAATTCGGCCGCGAAGACACGGCTCGGCGCCCCGGCGCGTCCGGACAGGGCTTGCGCGACAAGTCGGGAGCCGGCATTTGTCCGCTGCCCTTCAAGCACGAGTTCGGCATTGGGCTCGATCTGCGTGAAAAGCGGGGAAGCCGGCGTCGGCCACTCTTCATCGGCCATGTAACGGTACAACTCCGCCATGCTGCGCAGCGGCTTCCCGTCTGGCCGACGGGCACGCCAGTAATAGAATCCGGCAGCGACCCCCGGATGCGTCTGTCGTGGGTCGGCCTGATCGACCGAATAGCTCTTGTACCAGTCGAAGAACGCCAATCCGTCAGCATCGAGGCTTTCCGATTGCGCCAGATGTGCCATGGCTGCGGACAGATAGGAGTGCATCCATTGGGCGTAGGCGAAGACCGGCCCCTTGCCATGCTGAAGGAACTTGTGATCCCCCTTATCCGCCGGCATGAGGCCGTTCAGATCGGGTCCATCGACATGCCAGCGCTTGAGCCAGGCCTGTTGCGTCGCGTAGATCCGGTAGATGGTCTCGGGCGGCGATGCAACAGCGCGGTCCGGCAGGTGCTCGGGCGCGCAGACGCGGAAATGCCCGAGATTGCGCATGACCCAGGCGACGGCCCGCGCATTGGTGGTCACTGTGGCGCGCTCATAGCCGTCATGCTGCGTCTGGTAGGGCCATTTCGCCGGATGCCAGGCCCAGGCCGCGAAGGTGACGTCGTAAAGGGACTCGTAGTGATGTAGATCGCCGGTGGCGAGGAAGGGGAGGTAGCTGAACTCGATCCAGTGTTCCGGGTCGGTGGCAATCCTGGCGATGGTGTTGGTGCTGCGTCGCCAGTGCGGCGGCTTGTCGTTCTCCGACGCATTGAAATGCGTGGTGAAGCTGCGCCTGCGGCCGGGATCGACGCCAAGGCCGGTCTCCCTTTCCCGCCAGTGACAGGGCCATTGATGCATGGCATGGCCGCAGGCAAGCATGGCGCGGTACATCGCCCGGTTCGTCGGCGCGAACACCCAGGCGGCCTGTTGTCCGGGCACGACGGCAAGGTCGGGGCGGCCACCTGGCTGCGCGCCGCCCATGATGACATTGAGGCATCGCCCGTGGGAGTAGTCGGGATCGCGGCTGCCGGGAATGATCCGGCCCGAGGAATCCGTCTGACCGGCAATCGATCGCACCATCCGTTCGACCCAGGCCGCATGGCCTTTCGATACCATGTCCATTCCGTAGCGCGGCAGCAATCCGGAAGTAACCAGGACGCCAGGGTCGAGCATCGGTTCGGCGCCGGCGAGGCCGTATTCGAGCCTGATCGGCCACCGTGTCCAGGCAGCGATCGAGACACCCCAGAGCCGCGCCGCGCCGGCACGCCCATGGGCCGGGCGCGCCGTTCCGATCTCGATGGTGCCACCTGTTGCTCCGTCGCACGTCGCTTCATGGACTTCGGCGAAGCGCTGTTGGCCGCTGGCACTGCCATCGGCGCCGCTCACCAGAATTTCCTCGACGGGTCGGCCCGCACCATCGCGTCCCTTCAGGTGAAACCTGCGCCCGCTCATGGCCTGCTTGGCTGTCGCTGCGACCCTGAGCCGCCGCGACTGATGCAGATAGGCGATGCCGCGATAGACGGCAGACCCGTTGAGCGAAAGAGGCCCGGCTGCCCGGACGTTCAGTCCGCTGACGACGCACTTCTCGTCGACAAGCGGCCGCGCCAGTACCTCTCGTTCGCTTCGGATCTCGAGGACATGTAACGCCACGCCATCCCAGTCCAGGGTCATGAACCGGTGATCGGGCCGAAACGCTGCTGACCTGGCGCGCAGGAGCAGGTCGTTGCCCGAACTTCCCGCCGCAGCCGCTTCAAGCCCGGCGCCCGACAGGTCTGCACCCGTCCGGCTCCAGTCGGGGCTGTTCCCCCGCCTTATTTGCAGATCGCCCACCGCCTCCCGGACACGCGTGTCGAAAGGCCCGACCGTGTTGTCGAGGACGACATCAATTCTTACGCCAAGGATCCTGCCGCCGCCTTGCCAGGCCCGGCAGTGGAAATAGGCACGGAGCGAGGGATGAGCCTGCCGGCGTTCGTTCGCGAGCGGAATGCTGCAGACCCATTCTGTACAGACCGGTCCCGCCAGCCAGCGGCCGGAGACCGACGGACCGTCGGGATTCCAGCCAGTCGGCCCGCGGAGCGCCGTGGTTGCGTCTGCCCGATAGGCGCCGCCGTCGCGATCCAGCCATTCCAGGTTCGGCGCCCCACCAGTCTCTTCCAGATACCGGGCAATGTCGGAGGCGGATATGGGTGCGCCTTCCGGCGGTGGCCCTGGCAGGCGTGCGATCCTTGCCTCGATTTCACGTCCGGGCGGCAGTTCCGGAACGATGGCGGAGATGACGCCGAACCGGAGCGTGCCATCGTTCCAGGCATTGAAGAAGTCGATCTGAACCGGGTGACGGCCAGCGCCAATGACAAGGGCGAGATTCTGCCCGCGCGGCACCGCGCCGCGTGGCGCGGCGAACCCGAATGTCACCGGTGCCGGTCGCAGAGTCTGGCGGCCGGGATTGAACAATCGCACCCGGCCCAGGTCATCGCCGCTCTGGGCGGCCGCCGCTCCCATCAGGCCCGGCAGGCCGATCGCGGCCGCGCCGGCCAAGGTTCCTTGCAGCACCTCGCGGCGGTTGGGACCGGCAAACACGCCGTCTTTCGCGTTATTGGCCAACGACATTCTTTCTCCCGTCTGTCCCGTTCGACGTGCGCCGGGGTCCCGGCGTGACCGTTCCCGGACCCGAGAGCACGGTGACGAAGCCCCTGATCCGGTTGCCGGAGATCTGCGCTTCCACGCCGGTCGCGTTGCGCACGAAGGCCCGCAGCCCCGGGCGGCGCGATGTGAATTCATTGTCGCGCAGCATGATTCCTTCGCTCTGGAGCTTTTCGCCCTCGAGACCGATGGCGATCGCCGCTGTGGCATTTGCCGAACGCGGACCCTTCGTCAGCCGGTTGCCTTGCAGGGTGATCGTACCGCCGTTCGGGAAATCCACGAGATAGCTGGACACCCCGTCCGTTCCGTCGTCGATGGTGTTGTCGACCAGCAGGTTCAGCCGAGCCCGTGACTTGACGTGATGCTTGCCGAACTGGCGGAGGAACACGGAGTTCCGGATCTCCAGCCGGTCGATGAAATTCACGTAGAGCGCATGCGAAAGCGTGGTCTCCTCGAACCGGCTATGCTCGATCACGACATAGGAGCGGGCGCCGTTGCCGGCCAGAAGCCCGATCTCGTTGCCCAGGAAGTGCGAATGGCGCACGGTAAGGCTCGCCTCGGGCTCGAGCCGAATGCCCGCCCCGTTGCGGTCGGGCACGCGGGCCTGGGAAAAGCGGATCCCCTCGACCACGACGTCGCGGCCTGCGATCACCCAGATTGCCTTGCCGCCACAGACCTTTTCCGTCAGATGCACCTCGCCGTCGCGGGCTCGCAAGACAAGATCGTTCTGCGGCCAATAGGCGCAGTCCCGGTAGATGCCAGGGTCGATCAGCACGCGGTCGCCGTCGCCGGCGAGCCTCGCCGCCTCGCTTGGCAGGCGGAGCGGGCGCGTCGGGCCCACCTCCAGCGTTCGCCCGGCCGCCAGCACTTGCGGGGCGAGGCAGCAGAGCATCGCCACGGCCAACAGAATCCGCCGCAATCCGGGGAGGCAGGCCGCGTCCCTGGCGCACCGGTGTGTCATCAACGGCAATTCCCCTTTGCTGTTGGTCGGCAGCGCGGGCCGGACTAGTCTGGATGCTCCTTTCGCATTCAATCCGGCCACTATTCCACCATGTGGCTGGTCCGGGCAGATACAGGCTGCATGCGCATCCTTACCTTCACAAGTCTATATCCAAACAGCGTAAATCCGCAGCACGGCATTTTCATCGAAACGCGTTTGCGCGAGCTGGTGGCGCGCCAGCCGGTCGAGGCCCGGGTTGTCGCGCCGGTTCCCTGGTTTCCCATCGCGCATCCTTTCTTTGGCAGGTACGCCGACTTTGCCCGTGTTCCGCCATACGAGGAGCGCGGTGGCATCAGTGTTCTGCATCCACGCTATCCGGTCCTCCCGCGCATCGGTGCCTTGCTGGCGCCGGCCGCGCTCTACTGGCGCACGCTGCCGGTCCTGCGCCGGCTGCGAAGGGAAGGCTTTGGATTCGATCTGATCGATGCACACTATTTTTTCCCCGACGGTGTCGCCGCCGCCCGCCTGGGCCGCGCGCTGGGAGTTCCGGTCGTCATCTCCGCGCGCGGATCGGATATCAACGTCATTCCGGAAGACCCCGCGGCCCGGCAGATGATCCTTGCGGCAGCCCGGGACGCAGCCGGCCTGATCGCCGTTTCCACCGGCCTGCGGCGGCGGATGGTGGAACTCGGCATTCCGGAAAGCCGCATAACCGTGCTGCGCAACGGCGTCGATACCGGCCGCTTCGCGCCGGAAGAGGGTGCCCGCGAGGCTCTCGGCCTGCCCGCCGGGATGACGATCCTGGCGTCGGTCGGCAACCTGGTTCCGGTGAAGGATTTCGCCCTTGCCATCGCCGTCCTCCGGGAACTGCCGGGATCGGTGCTCCTGCTCGCCGGCGAGGGCCCCCTGCGTGGCGAGCTTGCGCGCCTGGCTCAGTCGCTTGGCCTTGCCGAGCGTGTCCGCTTCCTGGGCCGCCTCCCACAGGAAAGGCTCAGGCTCGTCTATTCAGCCGCCGATCTGCTGTTGCTTACCTCGCTCAGCGAAGGATGGCCCAATGTGGTATTGGAGGCGATGGCTTGCGGCAGCCCGGTCGTCTCGGTCCCGTTGCCCGGGATCGAGGAGATCATCACGAATCCCCGCGTCGGTGCCGTCGCGGCGGATCGCCGGCCTTCCACGCTGGCGCAGGCGGCGCGCAGGTTGCTCGAAGGGCCGGCCGAGCGCGGACTGGTGCGCGCGCATGCCGACACCTTCGGCTGGCAAGCGACCGCCCTGGGGATTTACGATCTCTTCACCCGCATCCTGTCTTCTCGATAGGCCTCACCCGCCGGGCCGCCGGCGTCTGCGTTCCGACCGATAGCTGAGAAATTCTCTGACATGAAACCTGTGGAAGTCCAACTGATCGCGGCGGCACGGCCAAACTTCATGAAGGTGGCGCCGCTCTACCACGCCCTCCGCCAGGAAAGCTGGTGCCAGCCGATCCTCGTCCATACCGGACAGCATTACGACTTCAACATGTCGGATGCATTCTTTCGCGACCTCATGCTACCCGAGCCCGACCATCACCTGAATGTCGGTTCGGGCACCCATGCCCAGCAGACCGGCGGCGTGATGATCGCCTACGAAAAGATCTGCCAGGAACGGCGGCCGGACTGGGTCGTGGTGGTGGGCGACGTCAACTCGACGGTGGCCTGCGCACTGGTTGGCGCCAAGCTCGGCATTCCGGTCGCGCATCTGGAAGCCGGTCTGCGCAGCGGCGACCGGCGGATGCCCGAGGAGATCAACCGCCTGGCCACCGACGCCATCTCCGACGTGCTCTGGACGCCCTCGGAAGATGCCGATCGCAACCTGTTGCGTGAAGGCGTCGATCCGGCCCGCATCGAATGCGTCGGCAACATCATGATCGATTCCTACGAGATGCTCCGCCCGCGCATCGAACGGGAAGAATTGCCGGGCAAGCTCGGCCTGACGCGGCAGGGCTATGTCGTGGTCACGCTGCATCGCCCCTCCAACGTGGACGACCCGCGCCAGCTTCGCGAGCTGTTCGAGGCGCTGGGCGCAATCGCAAGCAGCAGGCACGTCGTCTTTCCCATGCATCCGCGCACCCGGCACCGGGCCCGCGAATTCGACCTGCTGTCCCTCCTCGAAGGGCGCTCCGACGTGACCCTGACCGAGCCGCTTGGCTACGTGGAGTTCATGAGCCTGGTGACCGGGGCGGCGGCGGTCGTGACGGATTCCGGCGGCGTGCAGGAGGAAACCACCTATCTCGGTATTCCCTGTCTCACCCTGCGCGAGAACACCGAACGACCGGTCACGGTGACCCACGGCACGAATCGGCTGGTCAAGCCGCAGATGCTGCAGCGCGCGATGGCCGAACTGCCCCCGCGCCGCGGCGATAAGCCGCCGCCGCCGCTCTGGGATGGCAGGACCGCGAAGCGGGTCGCCGAAAGCCTAAGGCGCCGCAGCGGCCGCGCCTGAAGCCGCCAGGCGAGCTTCGCGCAGCCGTTCGTAGAGCGGCTGGTAATAGGAGACGCTGCGCGCCCAGTTGCGTTCCTGCTCCACGAAGCGCCGGCCGTTCGCACGCATGGCCGGCCAGCGCTCCCGTGCTTCCAGCGCCTCGACGGCACGCCTGGCAAGGGCGGAAGCATCGTCGGCGGGAAAGAGGAAACCCGTTTCTCCATCGCGGATCAGTTCGCGATGGCCACCGACATCGGAGGCGAGCAGCAGCTTCTCCTGCGCCATGGCCTCAAGCGGCTTCAGCGGCGTGACAAGATCGGTCAGTCGTATTTTCAGTCGCGGGTAAACGAGCAGGTCGACCAGACTGTAGTATCGCTGCACGCTCGAATGCGGTACGCGGCCGGTAAAGACGGTTCTGTCCGCGATGCCGAGTGCGCCGCTCAGCCGCCGCAGCTCCGCTTCCTCCGGTCCGCCGCCGACCAGAAGGACCCGCAACTTCGGCCGCGAGGCTTTGAGAAGGGCCAGAGCCTCGAGCAGAAGATGCAATCCTTCATAGGCATAGAACGAGCCGATGAAGCCAAGCACCTCGCAATCGGCAAGGCCCAGCTCCTCCGCCAGCGCCTGATCGCGCTCGCGAATGGGCGGAAACTCCTCGACATCGACTGCGTTGGGTATGACGGTGATCCGTTCTGCCGGCAGGCCGCGTTTCACCATGTCGGAACGCAGGCCTTCGCAGATGGTGGTGACGGCATCCGCCCGGCGGAGAGCGAAGGTCTCCAGCCAGCGCGTCGCCAGATAGCGCGGGCCGCCCTCGCGTTCGCTGCCATGGCTGACTGCCGCATCCTCCCAGAAGGCACGGACTTCGTAGACGAGCGGCAGGCGAAGCTCTCGGGCGACCCAGAGCGCGGGCAGCGCATTCAAAACCGGGGAGTGCGCATGCAGGATATCCGGTCGACTGGCCTGGGCGACTTCTGCAAGCCGCCTGGCAAGTTCGCGCATCAGGCAGAGTTCGCCGGCGCCCGGCTGACGGGCCAGCCAGCCACCGGCAGGCCGGGTGCGATGGAACTCGAATCCGTCTACCCGCTCGAGGTCGGCGGTAATTTTACCCTGCTTTGGTCCCGTTAGCTGCACGGTCTCCCAGCCGAGCCTCCGCTGCTCGCGAAGGATCGAAAGGGTCCGGAAGACATAGCCGCTTTGCAGGGGGGCCGAGTGGTCCAGCACATGCAGGATTCGCATGCCCGGGTCCTCAGACGCCGTGATAGCTGCGGAACCAATCGACAAACCGCGGTACGCCCTTGTCGATGGGCGTCGTGGGGGCATAGCCGAAATCGCGGGCGATGGCATCAATGTCGGCATAGGTGGCGCGTACTTCGCCCGGTTGCATCGGCCGCATGATCTTCTCGGCCTTCCGGCCAAGCGCGTTCTCGAGAATCTCGATCAGCCGCAGCAGCGGCTCGGGCTGGTGATTGCCAATATTGTAAACCCGGTGCGGCGCTTCTCCTTCCCGGTCGGGCGGAGGATTGTCGAGCGCGGCGAGCACGCCGCTTACGATATCGTCGATGTAGGTGAAGTCCCGCTCCATGTCGCCGTAATTGTTCACCTCGATGGGCCTTCCCTCGACGATCGCCCTGGCGAAGATATAGAGCGCCATGTCCGGGCGGCCCCAGGGGCCATAGACGGTGAAGAAGCGGAGCCCGGTGAGCGGCAGCCTGAAGAGATGGCTGTAGGAATAGCTCATCAGTTCGTTGGCCTTCTTGGTCGCGGCGTAGAGGGAGACCGGCTGGTCCACCCGATCCTCGACCGAGAAGGGAAGCTTGGTGTTTCCGCCATAGACCGAACTGGAACTGGCATAGACCATGTGTTCGCACTTCTCGAGCGCCCGCGCGAACTCCAGCAGGACCATGTGACCCTGGAGATTGGAGTGAACGTAGGCGAAGGGGTCCTTGAGCGAGTGCCGGACCCCGGCCTGCGCCGCCAGATGGACGATCCGGCGTATCCCCTTCTCGTTTTGCAGGGCAGCGAACAGTCGGTCGCGGTCCGCGATGTCGACCCGATGGAAAACGAAACCGGGCTTGGCGCGCAGTCGCGCAAGCCGTGCCTCCTTGAGGCGGACATCGTAGTAATCGTTCAGATTGTCGATGCCGATCACGCGATGGCCGCCGCGCAGCAGTGCTTCGGAGACGTGGTAGCCGATGAATCCGGCAGCACCGGTGAGAAGAATGCTCATGCGGGGTTAGTCCCTGCGCCGGTCCTGGTTCCTGTCATGCCTTGACGATCTTGTCGCGGTCTTCGGTGACCTTGCCCGTAGCGTTGCGCGTGTCAATGACCAGGCGCGCGGCCTTCACCAGCGCGTCGTAATCGACCCCGTCGTGATCGGTGCAGATCAGGCAGGCGTCGTACTTGCCGAACGCCGCCGGGCTCCAGTCGACGGACCGGCGCCCGCCATATTCGGGGTGCTCGCGGGTCACCGGTATTTCGGCGACGAAGGGATCGTAGTAGTCGACCCGGGCGCCGCGCTCTTCGAGCTGGTGCATGAGCTTGAAGGCCGGGCTTTCACGGATGTCCTCGACATTCTTCTTGTAGGCGACGCCAAGCATCAGGATGCGCGCGCCGTTCAGTCCCTTGGAGAAACGCCGGTCGATCTCCTGGGCAAGCTGCTGCACGACATAAGCCGGCATCGATACGTTCACTTCGCCCGCCAGTTCGATGAAGCGGGTCGGGGTGTCGTATTCGCGGGCCTTCCAGGTCAGGTAGAAGGGGTCGATGGGAATGCAGTGCCCACCAAGGCCGGGGCCGGGATAGAAGGGCATGTACCCGAATGGCTTTGATTTTGCCGCATCGATCACCTCCCAGATATCGATGCCCATGCGGGCGAACACGACCTTGAGCTCGTTGACCAGCGCGATGTTGACTGCGCGAAATATGTTCTCCGTCAGTTTCACCGCCTCGGCGGTAGCCGCCGAACTGACGGTCACCACGCCGGCGACAACCTGGGAATAGAGCGCAGCGGCCATTCGCGTGGCGGCATCGCCATCGCCGCCGACCACCTTCGGGATGGTGGAGGTCTCGTAATTGGGATTGCCCGGGTCTTCCCGCTCCGGCGAATAGGCGATGAAGAAGTCCCGCTGCGACCGGAGTCCGCCGCGTTCGAGAATGGGCTTCATGATCTCGGTCGTGGTGCCGGGATAGGTCGTCGATTCGAGAACGATGAGCTGCCCCTGCCGCAGGTAGGGCGCGATCTGCTCGGTGGTGCCGATCACATACGTCATGTCCGGCTCGCGCTGGCGGGTCAGCGGTGTCGGCACGCAGATGAGGATTGCGTCGGCATCCTTGATCCGGCTGAAATCGGCGGTGGCGAGGAAACGGCCGCCGGCGACGATCTCCGCCACCAGTTCCGAGGGGATATGCCGGATATAGGACTTGCCGGCATTGAGCTGGTCCACCTTCCGCCGGTCGATATCGAAACCGATCGTGCGAAAGCCCCGGGCACTGAGCGCCTTGACCAGCGGAAGCCCCACATAGCCCAGGCCGACCACGCCGACAGTGGCCTTGCGATCGGCATAGAGGGCGACGAGCCGCTCGATCTCGGGTCCGGTCGCTGCCCCTGTTGCCTGCGAGGCAGCCTGGGTGGCAGGGTTGCGCTCGACGATACTGTGTCCCGACATACATCCCCCGATAACCGATTGACCCGCGCATGGCGGCAAGGCGCACGCAGCCTATTGGCGCGCGCTGAAGAAATCTCTAACAAGCGAAGCCGCAAGTCCACAGCGATGTGGCAACACCCCGCGGGCGCACAGGCGCAGCAGGGGCCACAGAAGAAAGCTCTAGCGCATCAGCACCGCGAGCGTCGCCGTCCAGGCACCGGCGGAGATCATCAGCATGAAGGCGAGGGCGCGCCCCGCTGACCAGCGTCCGTCGGAATCCGGACCTTGCCGTCCGCGCGCCGCCGGGCCAAATTCGCCATCGGTAATTTCGGCCATGCTTCACCACCCCTTGAGGTCGTTGCCTCGCTCCGGGACGTTCTTGGCGGCCATGGCATCCGGGCCGCGCGCAGCGTCCCTTGTCCGCTCATCTCCGCCCGGGCGAAGGCGCCAGCCCTCGCCGCGAATCGGATGGTGAACGGACATGCTTAACGTGGGGTTAATTCGGCCGTAACGCAAGCGGTTCATGCGGCTGGGCAGCCCTAAATGCCCGCGCCACGCATCTTCAAAAGGGGCGGCGTGCCCGCAACGCTGCCGAGAGCGTTCCGTCATCGAGATAGTCGAGTTCGCCGCCGACCGGGACGCCATGGGCGAGGCGCGAGACCGAGACCGGCAGCCCGGCAAGGCGGTCCATGATGTAATGGGCCGTCGTCTGGCCATCGACGGTGGCGTTGGTGGCCAGGATGACCTCGCCGATGCCCCCGGCAGCCACGCGCTCGACCAGACGGCCGATGCTGAGGTCGTCCGGGCCGACGCCGTCAAGTGCCGAAAGCGTGCCGCCCAGCACATGATAGCGGCCTTTGAAGGCATGCGCCCGCTCCAGTGCCCAGAGATCGCCGACCTCCTCCACGACGCAGAGCTGGCTGGCATCGCGCCTTGCATCCCGGCAGACCGAACATGGATCCTCGGCATCGAGGTTGCCGCAGACCGAGCAGGGCAGGACGGACTCCGCCGCGCGCCGGATCGCTTCGGCAAGCGGCAGCATCACCTGCTCCCGCCGCTTCAGCAGGTGCAGCGCCGCCCGCCGGGCCGATCGCGGCCCCAATCCAGGCAGTTTCGCCAGCAGGGCGATCAGCCGGTCGAGGTCACCGGAAGCCATGTTCGGCCACTCTCCGATCCGCTATCCGGCCCCAGGTCAGAACGGCAGCTTCATGCCGCCGGGAAGCTTGAGGCCGCCGGTCACTTTCGCCATCTCTTCCGCCAGGTGCTGCTCCACCTTGACCTTTGCGTCCTTGTGCGCCGCCACGATCAGGTCTTCGAGGATCTCCGGTTCCGCAGGGTCGATCAGACTGGGGTCGATCTTGATCCGGCGCATCTCGCCCTTGCCGTTCAAGGTCACCCGGACCATGCCACCTCCCGACTGGCCGCTGATCTCGTGCGTTTCCAGTTCCGCCTGCATGGCCGCCATGCGGGCCTGCATTTCCTGCGCCTGCTTCATCATCTGGCCAAGGTTCTTCATGGCTCCGGTTCTCCATCCTCGATTCCGAATGTATCGTCCGTTCCGCCCCCGTCCCGCTCCGCGCCCGTGCCGGTGTCCGCCTCGGCCCCGCCGAGCCGATGTACGCCACGGATGGACGCGCCGGGAAAGGTCTGCAGTGCCGCCTGCACCAGAGGATGACCCTCGACCGCCTGGCGCTGGCTTGCTTTCGATGCCTGCTCCTGCTCGCGCAGCGTCGCGGCGCCCGGTTCGCGCGAGAGCGTCACCAGCCAGCGCCGCCCGGTCCATTGCTGCAGCCGTTCGGCAAGTTCGCTGGCCAGGCGCGGCGAAGCCTGCGCGGTCGGCCGGATCTCGATCCGTCCCGGCTCGAAGCGAACCAGATGGACATTGCCGATCAATTCCGCCTTGAGCCGAAGATCGCGCTTCGCGCCGGCCAGATCGACCAGCGCGGCGAAGCTGGACGGCTCCGCCACCGCCTCCGCTTCGTCCGCCGGTAAGGTTTCGGTTCGCGGCAGGGCCTCACTCGCCACTCTTCGGCCCGCGCTGGCCGAAGGCGCAGGGCCGGCGGGGCGGGGCGGGGTGGCGCCGGCCGGAGCCGCGGCGCGTTGCGGGGCTCCCTGGCCCTGAAGCTGGCGGATCAGATCGGCGGGCTGTGGCAGGTCGGCAATGTAGGCGAGCCGGATCAGCGTCATCTCGGCTGCCTGCAGCGGACGCGGTGCCTCGCGCGCCTCGCCGATCCCTTTCAGCAGTACCTGCCAGTTCCGGTTCAGGGTTGGCATCGAAAGCCGCTCCGCGAGCTGCCGGGCGGAATCGCGTTCGGCATCCGCCATGGTCGGATCGTCGGCCGCCTCCGGCGTCACCTTGATCCGGGTCAGCCAATGCGTCAGTTCGAGCATGTCCTGCAGGACGACGAGCGGGTCGGCGCCGCCGTCATACTGGCGCCCCAGACTGGCGATGGCGCCGGCCGCATTGCCGCGCATCGCCTGTTCGTAGACCTCGAAGACCTGGCCGCGATCGGCGAGGCCCAGCATGTCGCGCACCGGCGCCGCCAGGACGCGTCCGCCGCCATGGGCAATCGCCTGGTCGAGCAGCGAGAGCCCGTCCCGCATCGAGCCCTCGGCCGCCCGTGCGATCAGGGCGAGCGCTTCCCGTTCCGCCTCGACATTCTCCCGCTCGGCGATAGCGGCGAGATGGCCGATCAGGGTCTCGGGCTCGATGCGCCGAAGATCGAATCGCTGGCAGCGCGACAGCACGGTGACCGGGACCTTGCGGATCTCGGTCGTGGCGAAGATGAACTTTACGTGCGGGGGCGGCTCTTCCAGGGTCTTGAGCAGGCCGTTGAAAGCCTGGGTCGAGAGCATGTGCACTTCGTCGATGATATAGATCTTGAAGCGCGCGGAGGCCGGCGCATAGCGCACGGACTCGATGATCTCCCGGATGTCGTCGATGCCGGTGCGGGATGCCGCATCCATCTCCTGTACGTCGACATGACGATCCTCGGCGATGCGCCGGCAGGAATCGCACTGACCACAGGGCTCGATGGTCGGTCCGCCGGTGCCATCGGCGCCGGTGCAGTTGAGGGCGCGGGCGATGATGCGGGCCGTGGTCGTCTTGCCGACGCCGCGCACGCCGGTCAGGATGAAGGCATGGGCGATGCGGCCGGATTCGATGGCGTTGGTCAGGGTGCGCACCATCGCTTCCTGGCCGACCAGTTCGGCGAAAGTCTGCGGCCGGTACTTCCGTGCCAGAACGCGGTAGGGGGCGCTGTCGCTCATGAGGCCTCCGCCCGGCCTCGTCCGGTGGCGCCGGCGTCCGGATCTGTCGGATGGTCGCGAGGCGGGAGGCTGGCCACGACCCGGGCCGAAACTCGTTACGGCTGCTTCCTTCCGGACCTGACCGGGTTGGCGAGGAGCCCGTCCGCAACCAACCTCCCGGTCCTTATATCGGCCAGTTGCCGCTCCGACGCAAGGGGCAGGCGGCGGGGTAATGGGCTATGATCCGGCAGCCGCGGCGAGATGCGCCGCGCACCGAGCCGGGGGCGATAGTCTGGGCCATATGCAATTGATCCGACACGATCCGACCCTGCTCGCCGGTTGGCCGGGGGGAGGCCCGGTAGGCGCCGGTTCGGCGGACTATTTTGCCAGCCGGTCCTGGGCTGAAACCCAGATCGCGACCTGTCTCGATGCCGGCGAGGCGGCTTGCGTCCTCGCCCTCGGACAGCCCGGGGCCGCGCCTTCGCTGCTGCTGCCGCTCCGCCTGCCGAAGCGGGCGCGACTCCTGCCTGGCGCGCGCGAGGTCGCCGCCTTCGTCACGCCCTACAGCACCGTCTGCTCGCCGATCGCGGCGCCCGGTATCGATGCGGCCGAGGCCGCGGCGGCCCTCGCGGCCGGCTTCCGCGCCGCCTGCCCGGGCACCGACTACCTGGTTTTCGAGGCGCTGGCGGAAGAAGGGCCGTGGCTTGCCGCCTTTCGGCAGGCTTTCGACGGGGCCGGCTTCTTCCTCCGGGAGTTCGAGCATTTCGGCAACTGGTACCGGCAGACGGAAGGATTGTCCTGGCACGAGCTGCGCGCCGGACTTCCAGCGCAGTTGCGCAACACTCTGGATCGCAAGGGCCGGCGCCTCTCCGGCGGACATGATGGCCGCTTCACGCTCTTTGCCGCGCCCGACGAGGCGGCACGTGCCCGCGCGGCTTATGAAATGGTCTATGCCCGGAGCTGGAAGGTCGCCGAGCCCTATCCGCGGTTCATCGGCGCGCTCATCGAAAGCGCGGCGCAGGCCGGCGCATTGCGTCTCGGCCTGCTCGAGATCGACGGCGCGCCGGCGGCGGCGCAGATCTGGATCGTGTCCGGCGGCAGGGCGACGATTTTCAAGCTGGCCCATGACGAACGCGGGAAGGCGCTCTCGCCAGGTTCGCTCCTGACCGCCTGGATGATGGAGCGCGTGTTGACCGAGGATCGGCCCGTGGAGATCGATTTCGGCCGTGGCGACGATTCCTACAAGAAAGACTGGCTGCCCTGCCGGCGCGCGCGACGTGGCCTGATTGCCTTTGATCCCCGCCGGCCGCTTGGTCTCGCGGGCGCAGCGCTGGAGCGCGGCCGCGCCGCCGTCAGGTCATTGCTGGCGCGCGGTCAGCGCGCGAACCACGCAGTGGGCTGAAAGCGGGTCTCGGCGGCGAAGCGCCGCAGCAGGCCCGCGCCCGCACCTTCCGCCGTATCGACGGAAATGGCGATCACCGCCGCCTCGCGGGTGCCGCCAAGCAGCCTCGCCTTCGCCTGCAACAGCTTCATCATGGCCAGACTGGTCACGACGCGGCCATCGACCAGGTACCAGTACCAGATCTCCCGCCGTTCCCGTTCACCGATCAGCCGCACCACGCTGACCTGTGACTCGCGGCCGTTCAGGGTCAGGGAAGCTGCACCGCGCCCGAGCAGGCGCCAGGTCTTCGGGTCATAGAGTTCGTTGCCATGGGCGATCAGCTTGCGGCCTTCGGCCTCGTGGGAATACTGCGCGATGTAGATCTCGACGGTCCCGTCGTCTGATACGAAGGCGGCCCTTGTCCGACGGTCTGCGCCGAGATGGATCGGGGACCAGTCGTTCGAAGGGGCGACGGCCCGCCAGGGTTGCGCCGGAGCCAGCATCACCGCCGGCCCCTCCGCCCTGGTCACGGGCGAGATCGTGTATTCGCCGTAGGCGAGCGGCAGGACGAGCAGGCCGATGGCGAGCGCGCCCGCGCCCGCCAGACGGCGCCCGTCGCCGGCCCGGGTGCCGCGGCTCGCCGGCGCGGCAGATCGCGTCTCCGCTGTCGTTGCCGCCTCGTCCTCGTCGTCGCGGAAGGCGAGGCCGAACAACATGGTGACGAGGCAGACGATGGCGAAGAAGCCCCAGCCCCAGACCAGATGATCGCCGCCGATATCGATGCCCCCTCCGGTCATGTGGTTGAAGGCGATGATGCCCCAGATGCGCAGCCAGTTGGCGACCAGGGCGATGAGGAGGGCGATCGCCACCGCGAGCGTGCGCTTGATCCAGCCGGTGTAGAGCAGGTTCGCATAGACGAGCGAAAGTGCCAGGGAGGCAAGCAGGAAATTCAGCCCGGCGCAGACTTCCGCCACCACATAGCGGCCCGAGGGCACTTCGAGCAGGGTTCCCTGCTGAAACACCGGAATGCCCGAAATCCGCAGCAGATGCGTGGACATGTCGGCGGCGAGACTCTGCAACGGGCCGAGCAGGAACAGCCCCGTCGGCAGGGCGAGCCAGAGATAGAGGATGGGGAAGGCGAGCCTGAGCGCCACCTCGCGGCCGAGGATGGCCAGGATGAGAGACTGGTTGATGCCGATGAGGGCGGCATGCCGCCCTTCGTTCAGGCTGGCCGCATCCGCCACCAGCCAGAGGCAGCCGAAACCCAGCACGAACAACATGCCGAGCACGGAGGGGCGGGGCGCGAGTGGCGCGATCGCGGCGCGGCGCTGCCAGGCCACATAGACGCTGATCAGCGGGATGAGCAGGCAGTAATTGTAGGTCGAACTGCCGTTCCAGATCTGCACCATCGAGGCCAGGGTCTGGAAGAGCAGGGCATTGGCCGCCAGCAGCGACAGGCCGAGGCTCGCCCAGGCCATCCGCCAGACGGGCCGCCAGGTCAAACCAGCCGGCGAGCCGGACGGCTGTGCCAGAACGGATTTCGGGGCGGCAGGATCAGGTGCGTTCATCGGGCGGAGAGCCTCGGCTGGAAACCGGTCCGGTCATGCCCGGCAGGGCGGGCAGGGGCGGCCGCCATCCTGGCGCCGGAAGACCAAAAAGCCCTTAACCGGACTTTCGCCGTTCATGCTCGCGCAGCCGGGGCAGCAGCTCGACGAAATTGCAGGGGCGGAAGCGATAGTCGAGCTGCCATTTCAGGATGTCGTCCCAGGCGTCGCGGCAGGCTCCGGGCGAACCTGGCAGGGCGAAGAGATAGGTGCCGCGGGCCACGCCGGCGGTGGCGCGGGACTGGATGGTGGAACTCCCGATCTTCTGATAGCTCAGCATCCGGAAGAGTTCGCCGAAGCCAGGAATCGGCTTCTCGAACAGTTCCTCGAACGCCTCCGGCGTCACGTCCCGCCCGGTGACGCCGGTGCCGCCGGTCGCCAGCACCACCTCGATGCCGGGATTGTCGATCCAGAGCCGAAGCTTCGCCTGAATGAGCGCGCGCTCGTCGGGCACGATGGCGCGCTCTACCAGTTCGTGCCCGGCATCCCGGAGACGTTCGACAAGGGTCTGGCCCGACTTGTCGTCCGCTTCCTTGCGCGTATCGGAAACGGTCAGGACCGCGACATGGACCGGGATAAAGGGGCGGCTCTCGTCAATCCTGCTCATGGTCTGCCAGGGCGAAGGCTGCATCGTCCATGGCAACGTAATAGGGCCACCTGCCCCCGGCAAGTGCATCGAGCGAAGGCTCGTCCTGTCCGAAGCGCGAGCGGTAGATCCAGAAGTTCGTGAGCACCCGGCCGACGAAGATCCGGGTCTCGCGGATCGGTATGGACTCGATGAAGAGCAGCGGATCGTTTTCGTAGCGAATCGTCCGCTGCCAGCGGGCGGCATTGCCCGGTCCCGCATTGTAGCCGGCGGCAAGCACGATCAGGTTGCCGCGGATGTTTTCCTGCAGCAGAAGGTGCTGGAGGTAGCGCTGGCCAAGTTCGAGGTTGAAGCCCGGCACCAGCAGCTTGTCGCGGTTGGTCGATACCAGCGACTTGTCGCGCGCCATCAGCGCCGCCGTGCGCGGCATGATCTGCATCAGTCCGGTTGCACCGGCGCCGGAACGTGCATTGGTCTCGAATTTCGATTCCTGGCGCATGAAGGCGAAGAGCAGCGCCCGGTCAACCGTGAAGCCGCTCTCCGGTTGCCAGGGTGGCAGGGGATAAAGGGCCGAATCGTGGTGCCAGCCGCGGGAATCGCGGGAATGGACGGCGAGCTTGAGTGCCGCCGCCGGCGCATCGACCAGTCCGGCCACGGCGATGAGCTGTCCGGCCAGATCGTCCCCCGCCTTCAGATACAGGCGTCGGATTTCGTGGCCGGCCATTTCGTTCTGGCCGATTTCCGCCAGGGCAAGACCGCGGCGGACGCCGGGGATGCGCGTGAGATCGATGAGTTGCCGGCGCTGCAGGCTCGTTGAATCCCAGCGAAAGTTGACATGATGGCCGAGTTGCCGTGCAGCCAGCAGTCCATAGAAAGTGCGCGGATACCGCGCCGCCTCGACCAGATAGGCGTTCGATTGGGACGGCTTGCGGCTGCGCAGCGCCGCGCGCGAGGCCCAGTAGGCGCCGGCGGTGAGATCCCAGGTCGAGACGACGGGCGAACGGGCCAGGGCCGCGAAATGCGCCTCGGCGGCGCTGTAGCGTTTGAGGCGCCAGGCGGCCAGGCCGGCCACCCAATGGGCTTGCGGCACTTCCGCGCCGGACCGCTCGGCCGCCCGCGCCGCCAGCTCGAAAGCCTTGCGATCGTCGCCGGCATGGTAATAGGCGAGGGCGACCCGCTGCAGCAGGTCGTCGAATTCCGCCGGCTCGAGAAGGGCCTTGACCTCGAGCCGCTGCAGCTTGCGCTCGGCGACTTCCGGGTGCTCGGCACGAATTTCTTCAAGGATTCCGGCCTGCGCCTGGATTACCGGCCGCCCTTCCTCGGGCCGGGTCCGGCGCGGCGATACATAGACGCGATCCTCTCCCGAGGGCTCGTCCAGGCTGTAGCCGGACAGGTCGGGCGCGCGTGGATCGGGCGGCGGACGGGCCCCCTGCGGCTTGCGTTTGAGAGCGAGCCGGTGGAGCCGCTCCGCGCCCGGATGATCGCCATACAGGGCGAGCCAGTCCCGCAACTCTTCATAGGTCGTGCGGTAACGCGGGTGCAGATATCTCTGGTAGAGGACATGCCCGACAAGGATGGGGTCGCCGAGTTTTTCCATCTCGCGCGCCGCCTCGGCGAATCGCCCGTCGTTCTGCAGATCGAAAATCCGGGCATAGCGCGCCGCCTCCGCCGCGCTCAGCACCCGTGGCAGGGAAAACTCGCCGCCGAACAGCCGAAAGCCTGGAGAAGCGCCAGCCGTTTCAAAGGGCATGGCCCCCAGGGGGGCCTGCGGAGAAACGAGGATCGCCGAGGCCATCGCGACAATCATCGCCAGTCGCGGCCAAGACTTCGGCGGTGCCGTTATAGTGGACCGGGCACGCATGAAAAGCGCAGATAAACGACTTCCGATCACTTGGCAACACTTTGTTCACCAAGTCATGGGAGGAAACCGGGGATAATCAGGAAAACCGCCGCAATTATAATGACTTAGAGTTATTCTTGATGGTTTTATTTGATACGTTAACGATATTTCTTATTTTTTTACTAAGGCTTTTCTTAGTTCAAGAAGATCACGCCAAGTCTCGCGCTTGCCTGCCGGCGTCCTGAGCAAGTAAGCGGGGTGGAACATCGGCAGCGCGGGCAGGAGGCGTCCGGCCATCGGATAGTCGTACCAGCGGCCGCGGAGTCGGGTGATGCCATCGCCCCGTTCCAGCAGGGTGGCGGCGGCGACTCCGCCGAGCGGTACCAGGATCCGCGGTGCTATCAGCTCGATATGGCGGCGCAGGAAAGGCAGGCAGGCGGCGGTCTCTTCCTGGCTGGGCGAGCGGTTGCCCGGAGGCCGCCAGGGCACGATGTTGGTGATGTAGACTTTGTCGCGATCGAGCCCGATGGCGGCGAGCATGCGGTCCAGAAGCTGGCCGCTCTCGCCGACGAAGGGTCGCCCGAGCCGGTCTTCCTCCCGTCCGGGCGCCTCGCCCACCAGCATCACGTCCGCCGCCGGGTTGCCGTCGGAGAAGACCAGTTGTGTCGCCGTGTCCTTGAGCGCGCAGCCGTCGAAAGCCTGCAGCGCCTCGCGCAGGGATGCCAGGTCCGGGCAGTCGGCGGCAAGCCCAGCCGCGCGCGCCGCCGCCTCGCCCGGGGCGAGCAGGGCGCTTGCCACCGCGGCCGCAGGTTGGCGCGGCTTCGGCCGCGCTGCGGCGCTGGCCTGCCCGACCGAGCCGTCGGCTGGCAGGTCGGCCCGCGCCGCTCCTTCCTGGCGCGACGGCGCGGCGTGCAGGCGGTCGAGCGGGCGCTCCTCGAGCGCGAGGTCGATCCCGAGATCGAGCTGGAAGATGAGCGCCTCGAGCGCTCCGGGTTCGCGCGGCATGGCGCCAGTCTAGCATCGGCCGCACCGCCCGCCACCGCTCGCGCCGGCGGCTCGCGCCTGCTTGCTTTTGGCCTTGCGCCGGGCTACTCCGGTCCGGGAGACTGGCGCCAGAACCTGGAAGGCGGAAGGGACGGATGAGCACGAGTCAGGCGGCCGAGCCTCGTGAGGCGATGGAGTTCGACGTGGTGATCGTGGGGGCGGGCCCGGCCGGGCTCGCCGCGGCCATCCGTCTCAAGCAACTCTCCGGCGAGGCCGGTCACGACGTGTCGGTCTGCGTCATCGAAAAGGGCTCCGAGGTCGGCGCGCACATTCTCTCCGGCGCGGTCATCGATCCGGTCGCGCTGAACGAGCTGATCCCCGACTGGAAGGAGAAGGACGCGCCGATCCGCACCGCGGTCGCGGAGGACCGCTTCTACATCCTGACCGAGGCGAACCACATTCCGGTTCCCGGCTTCCTCCTGCCGCCGCTGATGAACAATCACGGCAACTACATCGTCAGTCTCGGCAATGTCTGCCGGTGGCTTGCCGCCCAGGCGGAATCGCTTGGCGTCGAGATCTATCCCGGCTTCGCGGCGGCGGAAGTCCTTTATCACGAGGACGGCTCGGTGCGCGGCGTCGCTACCGGCGACATGGGCATCGGCAAGGATGGCGAGCGCAAGCCGACCTTCACCCGTGGCGTCGAGTTGCATGCCAAGTACACGCTTTTCGCCGAGGGCTGCCGCGGCTCGCTCGGCAAGGAGCTGATGGAACGCTTCCGCCTGCGCGATGGCGTGGATCCGCAGAAGTTCGGTATCGGCATCAAGGAACTCTGGCAGGTCGACCCGGCGGTGCATCGACCCGGGCTCGTGCTGCATACCCAGGGCTGGCCGCTCGACAGTTCGACCGGTGGCGGCTCTTTCATGTATCACATGGAAGACAATCAGGTGGCGATCGGCTTCGTGCTGCACCTGAACTACGCCAGTCCGCATATCTCGCCGTTCGAGGAGTTCCAGCGCTTCAAGCAGCACCCCACGATCAGGCCGTTCCTCGAGGGCGGCAAGCGGCTCGCCTATGGCGCGCGCGCCATCAACGAGGGCGGCTTGCAATCGCTGCCGAAGCTGGTCTTCCCCGGCGGCGCGCTGATCGGCTGCGAGGCCGGCTTCGTCAACGTGCCGCGTATCAAGGGCAGCCACAATGCCATGAAGTCCGGCATGCTGGCGGCGGAGGCGGCGTTCGACGCGCTCAAGGCCGGTCGCGCGGGCCGCGACGAACTCGCCGACTATCCGGAAGCCCTGAAGGGATCGTGGGTCTACAAGGACCTCTACAAGGTGCGCAACGTCAAGCCCGGCCTCAAATGGGGCCTCTGGCTGGGGACCCTGCATGGCGGGGTGCATATGTGGCTGAACGATCTCGGCCTGGGTTTCCTGGTGCCCTGGACCTTGCGCCATGGATCCGCCGATCACGAGACGCTGCTGCCGGCCTCGCGCTGCCGCAAGCCGGACTATCCCAAGCCCGACGGCGTGATCAGCTTCGACCGGTTGAGTTCGGTCTATCTGTCGAATACCAATCACGAGGAAGACCAGCCGGCCCATCTCACGCTGAAGGATGCGTCGGTGGCGATCCGGGTCAACCTCGCCGAGTATGACGCGCCGGAGCAGCGCTACTGTCCGGCCGGCGTCTACGAGATCGTGCGGGCCGACGATGGGTCGAATCCGCGGCTGCAGATCAATGCCCAGAACTGCGTGCACTGCAAGACCTGCGACATCAAGGACCCGACCCAGAACATCCACTGGGTCGTGCCGGAGGGCGGCGGGGGACCCAATTACCCCAACATGTAGATT
Source organism: Alphaproteobacteria bacterium (assembly GCA_026126165.1). Lineage (GTDB taxonomy): Bacteria > Pseudomonadota > Alphaproteobacteria > Ferrovibrionales > Ferrovibrionaceae > JAHCJQ01. Next base: position 8,793 of record JAHCJR010000001.1, on the reverse strand, counting down.
GTCGGGGGGTTCTTGGCGAAGTTTGCCGTTGCCCCGCTGACGCCCGCGCCCAATTATATGGTCCATATGGTCGTCATGAGCGATTCCGCCGTTCTCGCCAATCCGCCGCGCGCCGTTCGGGGCCTGTGGCCGGTATCGATCGCGCTTGCCGCGGTGCTGCTGTTGTCGGGCTGCGCCGGCCAGGGCGGGGGCCCGGGCCAGGACCTCGCCTTCGAACGCGCCGAGCGCATCCCCACCGAATCGGGGCTTGGCAGCTATCTGGCCGGCCGCTTCGCGGCGCGCGCGCTCAAGGATACTACCCGGGCGGCCGATTTCTACGCCCAGGCCCTGGCCGAGGATGTGGGGAACGAGTATCTCACGCACCGCACCATGCAGCTCATGGCGGCCGACGGGCGGCACGAGGAGGCGCGCCGGCTGGCCCAACAGGTGATGGCTTTCGCGCCCAGCGACGGGCTGGCCAATCTGATCCTCGCCGTCCATGCACTGAAGGCCGGCGAGTCGGCCAGTGCCGCGAGCCGTATGGAAGAGACCGGGCGGACCGGTTTCAATGCCCTGATCGGACCGATCATGGTCGCCTGGGCGCGCCAGGATGGCGGCGATCCGGACGGGGCCCTGGCGGCGCTCGAGGCGCTGAAGGATAATCAGGCTTTTGCGGGTTTCCGCCTGTTCCATGGCGCATTGATCGCCGATCTGGCCGGTCGCCACGACGTGGCAGAGACCTCCTACAAGCAGTCCCTGACCGAGGCCGGCGGGGCATCGCTGCGTGGGGTCGAGGCTTATGGCAACCTGCTGCTCCGTCTCGCTCGCGCGGATGAGGCGCGCCAGGTCTATGCGGCCTACCTGGCGCGCAATCCCGAGAATCCCGGCATCAAGGACCTGATGGAGCGGCTCGATCGCGGCATTGTGCCGTCGCGGCCGATGGTCGGCGGCGCGGCCGAAGGCATTGCCGAGGCGCTTTACGGGACCGCCGTCGTGCTTTCGCGCAACGACCGGTCGGACTCGGGCGAGATCTATGTCCAGCTCGCGCTGTTCCTGAAGCCGGATTTCGTGCTGGCGCGCACGCTCCTTGCGGACCTGCACGAAAATGACGGCCGCCTGGATGCTGCGATCCATGTTTATCGCACGATCGACCGCGCCTCGCCTTATAGCTGGCCGACCCGTTTGCGGATGGCCTGGGCGATGGCGAGGAGCGAGCGCAAGGAGGAGGCGGTGCAGCTCCTGCGGGAGATGGCGGAGGAGCAGCCATCGCGTTCCGATGCGCTGATCGCTCTCGGCGACCTGCTGCGCAGTGAGGAGCGCTTCGTCGAAGCGGTTCAGGAATATGACCGGGCGATCCAGCGCCTGGGCCCGCCGGAGCCCCGCCACTGGGCGCTGTTCTATGCCCGCGGGATCGCGCATGAGCGTTCCAAGCAGTGGGCCAAGGCGGAAGCCGATCTGCTCAAGGCGCTCGAACTCAAGCCCGACGATCCGCTGGTGCTGAACTATCTCGGCTACTCCTGGGTCGAGCAGGGCGTGAATATGGAGCGCGCCCGGGCGATGATCGAGCGCGCCGTCAAGCAGCGTCCGAACGACGGCTACATCGTCGACAGTCTCGGCTGGGTGCTCTACCGCATGGGCAATTATCGCGAGGCGGTCCTGCATCTCGAACGCGCCGTCGAGTTGCGGCCGGAAGATCCGACCATCAACGACCATCTGGGGGATGCCTACTGGAAGACGGGCCGTCATGCGGAAGCACGCTTCCAGTGGCGTCGTGCCCTGTCGCTCAAGCCTGATGCGGCGCAAGTGCCGATCATCGAGGGCAAGCTGGCGAGCGGACTGGTCAACGGCCAGCCGCCGAAGCCGGCGGCATCGAACAATCGGGGCGGCTGACCCGGCACTGGCATGTCCGAGCAGTCTTCGTCCCTGGCGGCCTTCGCGCCGGCCAAGATCAACCTGTTTCTGGAGGTGACCGGCCGGCGCGCCGACGGCTATCACCTGCTCGACAGCCTCGTGGTCTTCGCCGGCATCGGCGACAGCGTGGCAGTGGCGCCGGCGGAGCGCCTGGAACTGCACCTCGATGGTCCCTTTGGTGCCGGCCTGGCGGCGGAACCGGACAATCTGGTTCTGCGCGCCGCCCGCGCCCTGGCGGAGAACCATGGCATCGCGGCGCAGGCCTCGATCCGGCTGACCAAGCGCCTGCCGATCGCGAGCGGCATCGGCGGCGGGTCGAGCGATGCGGCCGCGGCGCTGCGGGCGCTCTCCGCGCTGTGGAACCTCTCGCCCGATCCGGCAAGCTTGCAGGAACTCGCCCTCGGGCTTGGCGCCGACGTGCCGGCCTGCCTGCTGGCGCGCCCGCTCCGGATGGAGGGGATCGGCGATCGGCTGACGCCGCTTGCGCCGCTGCCGCCGCTTTCCGTGCTGCTGGTCAACCCGCTCCGGCCGGTGCCCACGGGCCAGGTCTTCCGGCATCCCGCTCTGGTCTTTTCCGGCGCTCGCCCGTTCGAGCCGGATCTGGACGGGCCGGCGCGCTTCGCAGGGTTCCTGCGCGGCCGCCGGAACGACCTGGAGGCACCGGCCATCGCCATCGAGCCGGAAATCGGCCGCGTCCTGTCCTTGCTGGAGAATCTGCCGGGCAGCCTGCTCGCCCGCATGTCGGGGAGCGGGGCGACCTGCTTCGCCCTTTTCGCCGAGGCGGCGGCGGCCGATCTGGCGGCCCGCCGGATGCGTGAGATCGAGCCCTCCTGGTGGGTGGCGGCCGGACCCGTGCTTCCGTAGGACGGGCGCCCGGGGGGCTGGAATCCGTTTTCCGAAACGTCTATGGTCCTGCCGCCTCGCGCGGGCGCCTGCTGGGGCGTCGCCAAGTGGTAAGGCATCGGATTTTGATTCCGACATACGGAGGTTCGAATCCTCCCGCCCCAGCCAGTCTTTCCGGGTGTCCGCTCCGCGCCGACGATCCCGGAACCTCGTGCACCCGTCAGGCTTAGATGGCGAAGAGTTCGACCGGCTCCGCGCGGCCGCGCAGCGGGCGCGGACCGAGGCTGCGTGCCCGCCCGCGCCAGGCCGGCGCGGCCCGCTCGAGGAGCGCTTCGGAGGCGAGGAAGCGCTCGCCCCGCGCCTTCGCCTCCTCTTCCATGCGGGCGGCGACATTGACCACATCGCCGAGCAGCGCGATCTGTTTGCGGCTCTCGCCGATCTCGCCGATGGCGACGGGGCCCGCATGGGCGCTCACGCGCAGCTCGGGCCGGACGCCGAAGCGGGCCTCGAAACCAGGCCCGAGGTCGCGGAGCCGGCGCTCGAGTTCCAGCCCGCAGGCAAGTGCCCGGTCGGCGTTGCCGGCCTCGCAAGGCCAGGTGACGATCACCGCATCGCCCACATAGCTCATCACCCGCGCGCCATGACCACGGAAGACGGGATCGATTTCGCGGAACAGGGTGGCAAGCAGTTCCTGCGCTCCCGCCTCGCCAAGCCGTTCGGCGATGCGTGTGGAACCGACGAGGTCGGCGAACATGACGATGCGTTCCTCGATGATCGGCCGGCGATACCGGCCGAGCACGAAACTCAGCAGTTCGGACAGGCCGACCAGGCTGGCGACGCTCACCGCAGCCTGGATCAGGAAGCCGATGAGCAGTGCCGGTCCCAGCACGCGCGGCAGTATCTGCCTTAGCCATGCAAGGGAAGGCGGATGGCCGGTGAGGAGCGCCTCGCTGGCGGCAATGGTGACGACGATGACCCCGGAAAGGGCAATGGCGCGGATCAGGAAGCTTGCGAGCAGCGGCGGGCGTCTGCGGTAGCGCGCTTCCAGGGCCGTGAAGGCGTTGTCTGCGAGGAAGAGCGCCGTGGCCAGCAACATGCCCTGCGCCATGCTGCGCGCGAACTGCGCGGCCTCGCGCTCGCTGGCCGGGTCGAAGATCAGCCGGTAGAGCGCGCCGCCGGCCGCGCCGATCAGCATGAAGAAGAGCAGCAGCCCGAGCGCGCCCAGGCGCCGCCGCCGTTCAGCCTGGCTCGCCATCGCAGACGAAGAGATCGTGCCTGACCTTGCGACGCACGCGGATTGGCGACTGTCCGACCAGCCGCCAGCCGCTCGCCTCGAGCAGGCGCCTGATCTCCGCCTCCTTGAAATCATTGACCCAGCCATTGGCGCGCCGCTTCTCGGGCCTCTGTCCGAGATCGATGGCATAGCTCAGCACCAGCCGTCCGGCAGCAAGCCGCGCGCGCCGCAATACCGCTTCCGGTTCATACAGATATTCGAGCACGCCAAGCAGCGTGACGCTGCCGAAGCGTCCATCGGGAAACTCGCCCCGGTTCAGATCGATCACGAGACAGTCGGCGCGGCGGGCGACGATATCCGCCGGCCGGTAGGGCGTGCCCGGCGGCAGGAACCGCTCCAGCGCCATGGCGCCGCAGCCGAGATCGAGCACCGGCTGGCCTTGCAGGACGTGGCGCGCCGCCATTGCCGCGCGTTCGTCCCATTCGGCCTGGAGGTTGCGCGGATCCGACCAGCGCGCGAGGTCCGACTCACGCCGCGCCAGCAGGCCGAGCGTCGCCCTGGCCAGCGCCTTCTTCACCCGTCCCGCACGGAAACCGAACATGCCCCGCACCACTGTTGCGCCAGACAGGGCAAGACAAGACCAATTCGGCGATTCGGACAACAGCGAACTAGGCAATTGTCGCTTTCCTGGGCCGTTCCATCACCGCGAGAAGGCCGCGCAGCAGATCGAGCGGCGCGGGCGGGCAGCCGGCGACATGCAGATCGACCGGCAGCAGGGCCGAGACCCCGCCCAGCACCGCGTAGCTGCCGGCGAAGCAGCCGCCATCGAGGGCGCAGGTACCGGCAGCGACCACCCATTTCGGGCCCGGCATCGCCGTATAGGTCCGATGCAGCGCCTCCGCCATGTTGTGCGTGACCGGCCCGGTCACCAGCAGAAGGTCCGCATGGCGTGGCGAGGCGACGAAGCGCAGGCCATAGCGTTCGAGGTCGTAGTAGGGATTGCCGAGGGCATGGATTTCCAGTTCGCAGCCATTGCACGATCCGGCATCGACATGGCGGATGGCGAGGCTGTGGCCGAGATGACGGCGCGACGCGCGTTGCAGCGCCGCCGCGATCTCGCGGCCCGCCGCATCGTCGGCTGCCGGCGGCTGCTCGGTGAGCGGCGGGCCGAACAGGTTCCGGGCAAGCAACCTGATCATCCGATGTTTCCCTCAGAGGTCATGACCGGAATAGGAGCAGTTGAAGGATTTGTTGCAGAGCGGGAAGTCCGCCACGATGTTGCCTTCGATTGCCGCCTCCAGCAGCGGCCACTGGAACCATGACGGGTCGCGCAGATGGCAGCGCGCGATCCGCCCGTCCGCGCCGATCCTGAGCCAGGCCAGCACGTCGCCGCGAAAGCCCTCGACCAGCGCCATGCCTTCGGCCGGACCCTCCCCCGCGGGCAGTCCGGCGCGCGATGGACCTTCGGGCATCCCGTCGAGGAGCTGCGCGATCAGCGACAGGCTCTGCTCCACCTCGCGGAAGCGCAGCAAGACCCTTGCATCAACATCGCCCGCATCGAGCACCGGGACCTCGAAGGAGAGCCGGTCGTAGGGCGCATAGGCTACGGCGCGGCGGGCATCGAAAGCGCGTCCCGAGGCACGGCCGACAAAGCCGCCGGCGGCGAAGGCGCGCGCCAGTGCGGGAGAGAGGATGCCGGTTCCGACGGTGCGGTCCTGCAGCGAGGTCGTCGTGTCGTAGAGTTCCGTCAGGTCCGGCAGGCGCGCCGCGACCTCCGCCCGCAGCCGGCGCAGGAGCGCGAGACCTTCCGGCGCGATATCCGTCGCCATGCCTCCGGGGACGACGCAGCCCTGCATCAGACGGTGGCCGAAGCAGGCGCCGGCGGCGCGCAACACATCCTCGCGCAGGGCCGAGCAATGGGCCTGCATCAGGGCGAAGGAGGCATCGTTGCAGATCGCGCCGATATCGCCCAGGTGATTGGCGATCCGCTCCAGTTCCGCGCAGAGCGCGCGCAGCCAGTGCGCGCGTTCGGGCACGGCTGCGCTCAGCGCGGCTTCGACGGCGCGGGCATAGGCGATCGAATAGGCGACCGTGCTGTCGCCGCTGACGCGACCGGCAAGCAGCGCGGCCCGCGCCAGATCGGCGCCCGCCATCAGTCCTTCGATGCCCTTGTGGACATAGCCAAGCCTTGCCTCGAGGCGGACCACGGTCTCGCCGTTGACGTTGAAGCGGAAATGTCCGGGCTCGATGATCCCGGCATGGACGGGGCCGACCGGAATCTGGTGCAGACCCTCGCCCTCGGCGGCGAGGAACGCATAATCCTGCCGGCCGATTTCCGCCCTCGGGTGGGCGCCAAGCGGTCGCGAGAGTGGCCATGTCCCGTGATCGAGCCAGGGGCGCCGGTCGGGCGCGCCGTCCGGCTCCAGTCCGAAGAGGTCGCGGATCGCCCGCTCGAGCCGGATCGCCGGGGCGTGGTGCAGCGCCACGGAGGGGTATGTGCCCGACGGACATTCGTGGGTGAGGACGGCGATTTCCGAATGTGCCTCGTCGAGCAGGGCCATGTGGACCGCCTGCCGCTCGCCCCAGAGGCCAAGCAATGCAAGATGGCCGGTGCAAAGCTCGCCGATGGCGGCCTGCCAGGTGGCATCGCCGGCCAGCGCGCGCCGCCAGGGCGCATGGGGCGCGGCCGGCCTCGTGTCGGAGAGCAGCTTGCCGAGCGGGCTCATGGCGCTTTCCTCGCTCCTCTAGCCGAGCAGCGCGGCCACCGACTGGAACCAGCGGACCAGCGGCGGCGGCAGGTAGAGGCCGGCCATGGCGACCAGCCCGAGATGGGCATACATGGGCAGGCATGAAGCGCCGAGCGGCGCGAGGCCCGGCGCCGGCGGGCCGAAGGCAAGCCCGCCGAGCCGCCAGAGCAGGGCGCCGAGCGCGAGCAGCAGTCCGGCGGCGAGCAGCAGGGCAAGCAGGGGCGCGCGGGAGAAGGTCGAGGTGACGAGCAGGAATTCGCTCATGAAGATGCCGAGCGGCGGCAGGCCGGCGATGGCGACCACGCCGAGGACGAGACCCCAGCCGAGGCGCGGGTGGGAGGTGGTCAGGCCGCGGATCTCGGCGATCTTCTGCGTGCCGGTCACCTGCGCGACATGGCCGACGGCGAAGAAGATGGCCGACTTGGTCAGGCTGTGCGCCACCATGTGCAGCAGGCCGGCGAAGTTGGCGAGCGCGCCGCCCATGCCGAAGGCAAAGACGATGATGCCCATATGCTCGATCGAGGAATAGGCGAACATGCGCTTGATGTCGCGGCGCCGGTACAGCATGAAGGCGGCGAAGATCAGCGAGCCGAGACCCATCGTCACCATGAGCGGTCCCGGCGCCAGTGCGCCGGGGCTGGCCGCCATCAGCATCTTGAAACGCAGCAGCGCATAGAGCGCCACGTTGAGCAGCAGGCCGGAAAGCACGGCGGAAATCGGCGTCGGACCCTCGGCATGCGCATCCGGCAGCCAGGCATGCACCGGGGCGAGGCCGACCTTGGTCCCGTAGCCCAGCAGCAGGAAGATGAACGCGACGTTGAGCAGCGCCGGATCGAACTCCGCGACGCGGCCGATCAGCAGCGGCCAGGCCATCGCATCGTGCCCTTCGCCGATCACCGGCCGGGCCGCCATGTAGACGAGGATGGTGCCGAAGAGCGCCAGCGCGATGCCGACGCTGCCAAGGATGAAGTATTTCCAGGCCGCCTCCAGCGCCTCGTGGGTGCGGTAGATGCCCACCATCAGCACGGTGGTGAGCGTGGCGATCTCGACCGCGACCCACATCAGGCCGATGCTGCTCGAAATCAGCGCCAGGTTCATGCCGAACATCATGAACTGGTACATCGCATGATAAAAACGCAGGTGCCGCGGCGTCAGCCGTCCCTTGTCCAGCTCGTGCGCGATGTAGCCGGCGCTGAACAGGCTGGTGGTGAAGCCGACCAGGCTGTTGAGCAGGATGAAGACGATGCTGAGATCGTCGACGAACAGGAAGCGGCCGGCTTCCGGGCGTTCCGCCAGCAGGCCAAGTGCGGCGAGCAGGGTGGCGAAGCTCGCCGCGACGTTGACGCGCGCCGAGACGCGGTAGCCGGGGATCAGCGCCAGCAGCCCGGCGGCGCAGACCGGCACCAGCAGGACGAGCAGCAGCGGGTCGGCGAGGTCGTATGTCATCGCCGTTCACCGCGGAAATCGTCGAGCGCGGCGATGTCGACGGTATCGAAGCGTTCCCGGATGCGGAACAGGAAGATGCCGATGACGATGAAGGCGATGAGGATCGAGAAGGCGACGCTGATCTCCACCACCAGGGGCATGCCGCTGGCGCCCGTCGCCGCCAGGACAAGGCCGTTCTCCAGTGCCATGAAACCCACGACCTGTCCGACGGCGTTGCGTCTTGTGACCATGGTCAGCAGGCCGAGCAGGACCACCGAGAGGGCGAAGGCGAGGTCCTCCCGCGCCAGCGGATCGGCCTCCGGCGTCACCCGCAGCATGACCACCATGGAAAGGGCGACTAGGGCCATCCCCGCCAGCATGGTCGGAACGATGCCGACCACATTCTCGATCTGCCGGTGGATGCCGAGCCTCCGGATGATCCGGTGCAACGCCAGGGGCACGATCAGCGCCTTGAACAGGAAAGCGATGGCGGCGGTCAGGTAGAGATGCGGCGCGTGCTGCGCCAGTGCCTGCCAGGCGACCGAGAGGGCCAGGATAAAGGCATGGAGGGCGTAGACATTGACCAGCGCGTGGAGCCGGTCCTGGTAAAGCAGCGAGAAGCTGATGAGGACCAGGCCGCCGGCGAGCAGGTGT